>CAYGKE010000027.1:21594-28005 GCA_964350465.1 uncultured Hyphomonas sp. | reverse complement strand
CTGACGTAGATTTGCTGTCCGCTTCGCGACCAGGGTTTCCGCATCTACCCCGTCAATCAGATCGATCGGGTCGATGACGTTGCCCTCGGCCTTGGACATTTTCTTACCGTTCTCGTCGCGAACGATGGCATGGATATAGACGTCCTTGAACGGCACGCCGTCCTGGAATTTCAGCCCCATCATCATCATCCGGGCGACCCAAAAGAAGATGATGTCAAAGGCGGTGACCAGAACCGCGCCAGGATAGAAGGTCTTCAGCGCCTCTGTTTCATCTGGCCAGCCTTGTGTGGAGAAAGGCCAGAGCGCGGAGCTGAACCAAGTGTCGAGCACGTCAGGGTCTTGGTAAACTAGGACTTCGTCAGTTGTATTGTCATGGAAGTTTTTAGCCCTCGCCTCCTCATAACTTGTCAAACGAATTGAACCCGCATAGGCGGCCTCAGCTTCGATCAATGCCTCTTTTGCAGTAGGCGCACAAAACGACCGAAGTTTAGTCCATTCGCCGTTAGAGTCTTGCATCGGCCCATACCAAACCGGAATCCGGTGCCCCCACCAGAGTTGGCGAGAGATGCACCAGGGCTCGATATTCTCCATCCAGTGATAATAGGTGTTGTCCCAATTCTCAGGCACGAAACGCGTCGTTCCGCTTTTTACTGCCTCAATGGCCGGTTTTGCCAGTGTTTCAGCATCCACGAACCACTGATCGGTCAGCATCGGCTCAATAACGACGCCTGAGCGGTCCCCGAACGGCTGCATGATCTTCTTGTTCTCGACCAGCGGGATGAGCGGCGCTTCGGTCTCTTCATCCTTATGCTTCGGATCCGGCACCATGACGGCATTGCCTTCAGCACTGATGTCGGCGATCACCGCTTTGCGCGCATCGAACCGCTCCAGCCCGCGATAGGCCTCCGGCACCAGGTTCATGGCTGAGATTTTCGTTTCATCCCAGTCCAGCCTGCCTTCAGCAATCTGCTGCGCCTCAGCCGCCTCCTCCGCATAAGGCTGCCCATCGGAGCGCATAAAGCCCTTCTCATCCATCAGGGCATACATCGGAATGTTGCCACGCTTGGCGACCTGATAGTCGTTAAAGTCATGGGCCCCGGTAATCTTCACCGCGCCAGACCCAAAGTCTGGGTCTGGATACTCATCGGTAATGATCGGGATCAGACGGCGATGCTCTTTCGGACCGACCGGGATTTCGCACAGTTTGCCAACGATGGGCGCATAGCGCTCATCGCTCGGATGAACGGCCACGGCACCATCGCCGAGCATCGTCTCAGGCCGCGTGGTTGCGATGGAAATATAGTCCCGCTCTTCCTCAAGCGTGATGTACCCATCTTCGTCCTTCTCGACATAGGTGTACGTCTCGCCACCGGCGAGCGGATATTTGAAGTGCCACATATGGCCGTCGACTTCCTTATTCTCGACTTCGAGATTGGAAATCGCCGTCTGGAAATGCGGGTCCCAGTTGACCAGTCGCTTGGCGCGATAGATCAGGCCTTCATTGTAGAGGTCGACAAACACCTTGTTCACCGCCCGGTTCATATCCTCGTCGAGCGTGAATTTGGTATTCTCCCAGTCACAGGACGCGCCAAGGCGTTTCAGCTGGTTCAGGATCGTCCCGCCGGATTCTTCCTTCCACTCCCAGACTTTCTCGACAAAGGCGTCGCGGCCCATGCTGCGCCGGTCCTGATTACCGCCAGTTGCCGCGAGTTGCCGCTCCACCACCATCTGAGTCGCAATCCCGGCATGGTCCATGCCCGGTTGCCAGCGTACATTCTTGCCGCGCATCCGCTCAAAGCGGCAGAGAATATCCTGCAATGTATTATTGAGCGCATGTCCCATGTGCAGGCTGCCAGTCACATTTGGCGGCGGGATCATGATCGCATAGGGCTCAGCCGCGGTATCCATGCTGGGCTTGAAACAGCCAGCCTCTTCCCAGCGCTGATAGATACGCTGCTCATGGGCTTTTGGGTCAAAACGTTGGTCTAGCATCAAGGCGTCCGGCATAATTGGCAAAAGAAAAGGCGCGCCGATGAAAGCGCGCCCGTCTCTTTATCAGAGAAGATCAGGAGGTCTAGCGGGCCAAGCGTGCGATACGCTGAACCTCCGCCTCAACATGTTTGTCGACAATGCCCGGCAGGTTGGCATCCAACCACTCTTTCAGCATCGGTCGCAACAGCTCTCGCACCAATCCTTCGATGGTGTTCGCACCCCCGGTCGCAGCGCCAAATTCAACCTTGGACAGCAGTTTACCTAGCGATCCAGCGGCAGCATCGGCTGTGCTATTGTCAGCCAGAGGCGATGGGTCTGCCGAAATGCGGGAATAAACTTCTTCTTCAACAACGTTAGTCAGCGGAGCTTCGAATGCTTCAAGATCATCAAATACAGGAATTTCTGATGGCTCCGCCGCAATGGCTTCATCGGTTTCAGACGGTGGAGCTTCCTGGACAGCCTCCAAAACCTCCTCAGGTTCTGTCAATTCGGCGGGATCTTCTTCCTCGAGCTCGGCTTCAAACACGTCATCATCGTCTTCTTCTACATTGGCAGAGAACACTTCAGGCGCAGAAACAGCTTCTTCGAAATCATCATCGTCGAGCGACTCAGTATCGATATCGAACGCATTCGCTGTTAATTTTTCAGTTAGCTCGACGAGTTCAGGGCTATCCTCGACAGTCAGTTCCAAATCATCAAACGCATCATCATCGGCATCAAACACCTCAACGGTTCGGTTCTCTACCGGCTCGGCTGCAGCAACCTCTTCGCCGGTTTCATCCGCAATAATCTTTCTGATTGACGACAGAATTTCTTCCATCGTTGGTTCTTGTTGGGCGGTTTCTGCCATTTCCCTACTCCCGGACGTTAACCATCTTCAATAACAGGAGCTATTCCGCATCGGTTAACAAGCCATTTAAAGCCCGCCGCACCTGTTATCGGCGGTTTAGTCGGTCGATTCTGTTCCGGCTTGCAAATCCAACCGCCCCATGGCGTTCAGCAGACGTGCCGTCGCGACATAGAAGTCGCGTTCCGCCTCGACAAGTCCAAGCCTTGCATCAAGCAATTGCTGCTCTTGATCAAGAACATCCAGTGTCGTCCGGCTGCCCACACTAAGCTCTTCCTTGACGCCTTCATACGCGATCTCGGCCGCAGACACCTGCTGGCGCGATGCAACGATAGCCTGTTCGGCAGCAAGACGAGAATACCAAGCCTGTGCGAGTTCAGCACGTATGCGCCGGCGCGTGTTTTCTAACTCAAGACGTGAACGTTGGCGCTGTAACCTGGCTTGGCGAACCTGGCTCTTGGCGACGCCCTTCTCAAATAGGGGAACCGATGCACGCGCCAAGGCTGAGACGGACGTGTCCTGAAAGTTATCCGTGAATGTTTCCTGCACAGACGCCGTACCAACAATTGAAACAGAGGGCTTCAAGACGCCTGCTGCTACACCGACCGCTTCGCTCGCCCCGCGCTCAGCAAAAGTTTGCGCTTCGATTTCTGGGTTGTCGGCCAGCGCGGTCGCTAGGGCCTGCTCAAATGTGTCAGGAACCGCTGGCGGCGGAGGAGGAGGCGCC
Source organism: uncultured Hyphomonas sp. (assembly GCA_964350465.1). Taxonomy (GTDB): domain Bacteria; phylum Pseudomonadota; class Alphaproteobacteria; order Caulobacterales; family Hyphomonadaceae; genus Henriciella. The sequence continues at coordinate 24,439 of CAYGKE010000027.1, read as the reverse complement.
AGATCACCGGGCACATCGCCGATAAGGAACGCAAAGACAGAATGGGCTGCCTCCAGACCCGCGCGGGCACCGGCCAGTGCTGCCAGACCGCCCTGCAATCTCGCGTCTGACTGCGCAATGTCAGTTCGCGTGACGACGCCAGCATCGAAGCGATCTTGTGATGCCCTCGATTGTTCTTCGAGCAGGCTGACGCTGTTCTCTCGAATGGCGACCGTTTCTCGGGCTGTCAGCACGTCGAGATAGGCGGTGATGACCTGGAGCGTGAGGCCTTGATACGCGGCGCGGTATTGCGCGTCTGCCGCGCCTCGCCCGGCCTTGGCCTGTCTTATTCCGGCTGAAATACGTCCGCCCGTATAGATCGGCATCTCTGCTTGCAATTGCGCGGACGCGACAGCCTGGTCGCCAACAAACTGCTGGCCTGGAAACATCGGGCGATTGGTATCGATCGACTGATAGCCATAACTACCGGAGACCGTAACATCGGGACGGCGCTCAGCCCGCGCGGCCTCAACTTGCTCACCTGCGATCAGGTTAAGCTGGCGCTGCGCCTCCAGTTGTGGATTTTTCTCGATAGCCTCACTCAGTGCGGCTTCGAGGGTCTGGGCTTCCACCACAGGTGTTAAGCCGGCCACGAGGCAAAAAAAGGCGAAACACTGAAGCGCTGCTCGCTGAATATGCATACTATACCTCACCAATTAATGTTTCCGCTTATGCCAAGTCGCAAAAAAAGTGAACAGCGTTCACTTCTCAGGGTAATTATTGCCTACGGCTATATTCTGCCGGTGAAGATCGCCTGGAAAATTGACGCACGGCGGTCAAAGCGAGACAAGGACTTGCCTTGGCCAAGCGGCCACCGGAGCCTGAAATGCGCGATTGCCGGCCGAATTCCTGAGGGCGCCTTGGCGACAACAGCTCCCGACCCAACATCCTCCCCGCGCTTTAGCGCTGCATAGTGAAGCGCCACTTCACGCAGAGGCTGGTTCCACCCATGCGCAGTTGCAAGCACCTGCGCCGCCATAGAGGCTACTTGATCATCGGGCTCGGGGGCTCTGTCTCCCGCTTCAAACGCCCTTTCGAATTGATCAATAAGTCGCCACAGGCTGACCGTGTCGAGGAGCCCGGCTGCGCTGCATTCTGCCAATGCCTGCACCACATCATGCCGCCTGGGATAGTCCGCCGCCGTCTTGTCCAAAGCTTCACGCCACCATTCGAACCTGATCGCGCCCAGCATCTGTTCTGACACAACGAGCCGAACTCTCGCTAACTCATGCACAAACATATAGAGCGCAATCAGCGCCTTGCGGGAGCTTTGCGACGCGTAACGGCTGGATAGCCAGCGATCTTCATCAACGCGTTTGAGCTCGGCATCCAAACGTTTCCATCCGGCTCGGTTCAGGGTCTTGGTCAAACTAAGTCCTTTACTCTACTCGCCTTACGCTCAAGCCGTTTCGGCACACTGAACCCTGCACCTAGCCTCGCCGCTTGTAATGTATTAAGGCGGCGCAATATATACAGCGACTCAGGCTACTTGTTTTGCCTTGCAATTAGGCATTCCTGTGACGCACCTATCCGGATTGATACGATTTGACTGAAACAACATTCACCGACCTTGGGCTCGATAGCCGAATACTGTCTGCGATCGAAGCGGCCGGTTACACGGTGCCCACCCCTATTCAAAGGGATGCCATACCGCATGTGATGGCGGGCGGTGATTTGACTGGTATTGCCCAAACCGGCACCGGGAAAACGGCCGCCTTTGTGCTGCCGATGATCCACCTGCTGACCAAGGGGCGCGCCAGAGCCCGCATGCCAAGAAGTCTTATTCTTTGCCCTACTCGCGAATTAGCGGCGCAGGTTTCGGAGAATTTTGAAAAATACGGCGCTGATTTGAAATTCACCATGGCGCTTCTCATCGGCGGCGTCAGCTTCAAGGAGCAAGAGCAGAAGCTGATGCGCGGTGTTGATGTTCTCATCGCCACACCGGGGCGACTGATTGACCAATTTGAGCGCGGCAAAATCCTGCTCACCGGGCTTGAGGTGTTCGTAATCGATGAAGCCGACCGCATGCTGGACATGGGGTTCATTCCGGACATCGAGAAAATCTGCAAGCTTTTGCCGCCACGTCGGCAAACGCTTCTGTTTTCGGCAACCATGCCCAAAGAGATCGCGCGTCTGGCAAAAACGTTCCAAAAAGATCCAAAGCGGATCGAGGTTGCGCGCCAATCCAAGACCGCGGAAACCATCACTCAGCACGTCGTCAAAATTGACCGAAACGATGACAAGGCAAAGAGAGTTGCACTTCGTCGGATCATCGAAGCCCGCAAAGTCCGGAATGCGATCGTCTTCTGCAATCGCAAACGTGAAGTAGATGTCGTTGCCAAATCACTGAGCAAACACGGATTTAACGCCGCGGCGATTCACGGCGACTTGCCTCAATCCGAGCGTATGGAGACTCTGAACCGGTTTCGCGATGGCGAATTACAACTCCTGGTCGCCTCTGATGTTGCCGCACGCGGTCTGGATATTCCCGACGTCTCTCACGTTCTGAACTACGCACCACCGCCAAAGGACGAAGACTACGTGCACCGGATCGGACGAACGGGCCGGGCGGGGAAAAGTGGTGAGAGCTTTACCATCGTCACACCGGCAGACCAGAAGTCATGGGACGGCGTTATGCGGATGATCAAGACTGAAGTACTAGAATTTTTGCCGGATGGTCTTGTCGACGAACTCGCCGATTTACCCATGGAGAGCTCAAGAGGGCGGCGGAGCGATAATGATCGCAGCCGAAGCGGAAAGTCACGCGGACGGCGCAAACCTGAGACGTCGCCCAAGGCCGAAGCCA
>CAYGKE010000027.1:0-21584 GCA_964350465.1 uncultured Hyphomonas sp. | reverse complement strand
AAGGACACACGCAACAAACCCAACGCGCCCGAAGACACCAAACCTGCCGAGTCCGAAGCTCGCTCCTCTCGCCCCAAACGAGACCGCAAGCGCAAGGATGACGATCCCATCCTTGAGCCAGCGCCGGAAAAAGTTCGCGGCTTCGGCGACGAAGTCCCTGCATTTCTGAGATAATCTATTCCAATTGCCGTGACGGAACGGTTTTCACTCCAGCACTGATAGACTCCAATCAGGTCGTCTGGAGGACATGGTTATGGATACTGACAGCGTCACATATACATTCCGCGAAGATGTCTCCGTCATTACACTAAATAAGCCGGAAGCGCTAAACGCACTTGATCAGGTCAGAGCGCACAAAGGGCAGCCGGACACACAGCAGATTTCAGGGAAGGCGTATCGGCGTTCCTGTCGAAGCGCTCGGCCAAATTCAATGGTTCCTAAATTGAAAAGCGTCGCGGAGATTTGACTTTTTCGTGGCGAGCGCCTTGCGCGATCTCCAATGACTTGCGAGCGAGCGCAAGCACTTCAGGCGGATCGACGTCGCCTGCGCCAGGAATGGAAACGAAACTCATCGACACGGTTTTTCCTGTGTCCGGATTGGTCCACCGGTAGGCCTTGCCCCCCCGCGCTTCCAAGTCTTTTCTCAGCCCGTCATCTGCTTTGATGAAGAGCTCAGCATTCGAAATCAGCGCAAAAAGATCCTGTCCAGAATAGACCCCGGCCCCGTCGAACATTTTCCTGATCCGCAATTTCTCAAATGATGAGAAAAGCTCTTCAATGTACAACTGGAATTGCTCAGACACTGGCATTGTCCCCTCCTCTCATTCGCTCTCACCAATCTAGCGCTGCATACACCAATTGCTGGAATTGGGGCCTGATAGGATAACACCCACTCGGTATCATTTGCGTGGCCTGAATCCCAATCAATTCCTCCTCTGGATCAATCCAGAAGAATGTATTCGCAAGCCCGCCCCAACTGTACGTTCCGACTGAGCCAGGCGATAGCGTCTCAACAGATGATATCTGGACACTGCCGCCAAGGCCAAAACCATTTCCTTCCATACGGGCCTCGGAAAAAGTCTTGTCCCCAAATTCCTTAATACTCTGACCGCCGGGCAAATGGTTCTGCCGCATGAATTCAACAGTTTTGGGGCTTAGAAGGCGGGCGCCATTGAAACTTCCACCATGTAGCAGCATCAGGCAGAACCTGTGATAGTCGCGGAGACTGCTTACCAGACCGCCCCCCGCATTATGCAGTTTCATAGGTGAAGAATAGCCATGCGACGTGGACCCCTGACCATCCTGTAGCGTGACTTCGCCAGTTACTGGATTCTTCTGGTAGCAAGCCGGTAGACGGTGTTGCTTGGCTTCGGGTACCCAAAAACTGGTGTCCACCATCCCAAGTGGCTCGAAAATTCGCTCCTGAAAGAAATCCGCGAGGGATTGCCCGCTTATAATCTCGACGATCCGACCCAAAACGTCAGTTGAATGACCATAATTCCAGCGCTCTCCGGGGGAGAAGAGCAGAGGTGTGGTGGCCAGGCGTCGACACTGCTCTTCCAGCGTTTCATCTATAGTGCCGATTTCCTGTTGGCGATAATGCGCATCAATGGGGTGCTGAAACAGGAACCCATAAGTCAGTCCGGTCGTATGAAGAAATGTATCGAGGATTCGAATCTGCCGCTCTGCAGGACGGGTTTCGAAGGGAGCGCTATCGCCGCTCACCCAAACGTCCATCTCCTTGAATTCTGGAATGAAGCGAGAGACAGGCTGATCGAACCGAAAATGTCCCTCTTCAAACAGCATCATGGCCGAGACTGCCGTGACCGGCTTGGTCATCGAATAGATGCGAAACAGGGCATCCTCAGCAATAGGCGCGCCACCTTCGAATGCCGATGCGCCGCGATACGCTTCATGTACAATTTGGCCATTGCGGGAAACCAGGGTTGCCATGCATGGCAATATTCCAGTCTTTAGATAATTGGCCTCAAAGAAATCTGGAATTGCCGCCAAGCGATCAGCATTCATTCCAACATCGGCGGGCGAAATACTTGGATCGTCGAACATTGGATAGTCCTTTTCTCTGCGATCCATTGCGCTGGATTGCTTCGATAAAGCATGCCTAAACAGCAATGCAACACAGACGATTCCAAACAAGGCACTACCAGAATGACTATAGTAACAGAATCAGAGGGAGAGTTTGCGGGATGGCGGACATGGCCGAGTGAGCCATTTGAATATGAAACCGCCGGGCCATTTTACTTCACCCGCGACCAAGATGGTCCGGTCGCTGCATTTCGCGCGCAACGCAAACATATGAATATGGGCGGTGTCGTTCATGGTGGATGTTTGATGACATTTGCCGATTTTGCTCTGTTCGCCATCGCCTTGAACCAGGACACAGATTACGGCGTAACGGTCGCCTTCACTTCCGAATTTCTCGCTGGTGCGCGTGAAGGCGAGCGGATCGAGGCGCGAGGCGAAGTCTTGCGCGCCGGAAGATCCCTTACATTTGTTCGCGGCCTTGTAACAGCGGACGAGCGTCCGGTGCTGAATTTCTCGGGGACGATAAAGAAGTTCAAGAAAACCACGTAAGTCAGTCTATGCCGCGCAAAAACGGTTTGCAGTGAATGCACTCTCAAGCTTCGATAATTCCGCATTCGCAAGCATCTTTGCGGTGATCGCAGCGGTTATGGGTGCCAGAAGTATCCCGTTACGATAGTGGCCAGCGGCAATCATCGTTTTCGGGGTCAGCCTGTGCAGAAGCGGCGCACCGTCGGGCGTCGCGGGCCGGACACCAGACCAGCTCTGCAGGTGCGTTGCTTGCGCCAGCCCCGGCACAAGCGCTTTAGCTTCCTCGCGAAGTCTACCGACCGCGAAATGATCAGGCTTAAGTGTCGTGCGGCCGGGCTCTACAGTCGCGCCGATCACGATACGATCCATTTTGGGCACGATGTATAGCGATCCGCACCGCAGCGTCTGCCGCGGTGCATAGGCACCTGTCGAGACCGAACACATCTGTCCGCCAACAGCTGAAATCGCAATCATGTCGCCAATTACCTCTGGCGATTCATACCCTGCCGTAACGATGACGTGGTCATAGTCCCGCTCCAAATTGGGAAGCAGCGGCGCGGGATGGTTCTCGAACAACTCTATCCGTTCAGTTAATTTGCACACCTTTATCAAGGCTCCCACAACCTTGCGATTGTCGACTTGGCCATCCATCGGTAGGCGGAGTGCTCCCCTCAAGTCTTTGGATAGGGTCGGCTCCAGCTTCAACGCTTCGCCTGGCTCGAGTCTGTCAAAGTTCAATCCACGCGCATCAAGACTGGTTGCAATCCTGCTCAGGTGCTGAAGATCTTGATCGGTCTGTGCTATCGCAAGACTAGGGCCGCCAACAAAGCCGATATTTTCGCCGCTCTCCAAAGCCAGGCGGTCGGCATATGCGGGCCACATATCTGCACTCTGAAGACAAAGATCAAAGAGTTTTGGATGGCACCCGAATTCACCGCCCGCTTCATATGCGGGAGAAAGCATCCCCGCTGCAGCCCAGCTCGCGCCTCTTCCAGCGACCCCTTTGTCAAATACCGAAACTCTTGCCCCCTGGCTCGAGAGATTCCACGCGCAAGACAGACCGATCACGCCAGCGCCGACAATGGCAATTCTCATGTCCTGAATTTGTGATGATGGGATAGTCTGGCTCATGTCCAAGTTGTATCAGACCTATCATAGCTCGCCACCCATGTGCGACCATCAGCGACATAAACAGACACATTGGAGTGTTGTCAGGCGGCGTTTGACAGTTCTGACTGCCAAAGATTCATGAATTGCTTGGCCCAACTGGATTCGCTGAAAATAACCTGCTTGGCCATCAAGCCTTCAGCTGAACAAACCGTTTTGATGATCAAATTAGGCGCGTCGCTGGACTCCTCTTCAGATGCAAGAGCGTCTTCCACCCACTTGGCGAAGGCTTCGACAGTGTGAAGAAAAGCGACCTCCTGAGTCGGATTTTCTACCCCTACCTCTAATACAACGTCACTCATGTTTTGCCCCACCAATATTCTATCGGTCACTAATCATCACACCCTGTCAGGTCTATTTGCAAGATTCGTGACAGCGTAATCATTGCCGATTTGCGCAAAACTTTAGCGCTGCGGCAAAAAAACTACTCAGTTGCGAATGCGTCTCATTTGTGAGAAAGAGGCAGCATGAAAAATCTCTTCAACCTTCCCGCATTCGCAATTTTGGTATTTCTAGCCGCATGTTCGCCCTCTTCTCCAAGCAGTGAAGACTCAGGTACCACGGCTGACACCGAAACACCGGTACTGCATGTGTACAGCGCCCGCCATTATGATTCGGACAAATTACTCTATGAGGCGTTCGAGGATGCCGAGGGCGTGAATGTCGAAGTTCGAGAAGCCAGCGCGCCGCAATTACTGGAAACCTTAAAAGCTGAAGGTGCTAACAGCCCGGCTGATATAGTCATTGCTTCAGATGCAGGAGCCCTGTGGAACTTTCAGGCTGCGGGCATGACGCAGCCCTTTGATTCAGACGAACTGAATGCGATTATTCCGGCAGCCAATCGGCAGTCAGAGGGGCACTGGTTTGGCTTGACTCGCAGGGTCCGCCTTGTTGCGTATGATCCGAGCCGTATCGAGCCAGAACAGGTCGATGAGTGGACCGATCTTGCAAGCGCCGATCTTGAAGGTGAAATCTGCGTCCGATCCTCATCCAATATTTATAATCTGTCGCTGATGTCAGAGCTGATCGATCGCCTGGGCACGGATGCTGCGCAGGATTGGGCAACTGCAGTCGCCGGGAATATGGCCCGCGTGCCGCAAGGCGGTGATACTGACCAGATCAAGGCGGTCGCAGCTGGCGAGTGCAGCGTCGCAATCGCAAATCACTACTATTGGGTGAGGTTGGCAGAGAGCCAATCTGATGCAGACAAAGACGTAGCTGCATCCACCAAGCTGATCATCCCAAGCTTCCCTGATGGCGGCGGCGCGCACGTCAATATTACCGGCGCCGGTATCACCGCGACCGCGACCGATACAGAGCTAGCGGCTAAATTCATTGCGTTCCTGGCATCTGACCGGGGTCAAGAGCTTTTGACCACAGATACCAAGGAATTTCCCCTCAGCGACAGCGCTACCCCTCCTGCAGGAACTGAGCTCGTCCCAGCCATCACGCCCAGCACCACACCGCTGGAAACATTTGGCGAAAATCAAGCCGAAGCACAAAGACTCTACGATATCGCAGGATGGAACTAAGCTCGCGCTTTCGGGTGAAGGCCGAACCTTAAAATGACGCTATCCAGTGGCCGAATTGCGCTGTTCTTCAGCATTTGTTTTATCGGTTTGCCGATTGCTTCTGCACTGGTCTTCGGTCTAATTGGCGGCGAGCAAGCAATATGGGATCATATTGTTCGTGTCCGGCTCGTCCCTAGCACGCTCACCACGCTATCAGTGCTCGGCTGGACGGCAATTTTAGTCCTGTCCGTTGCCATTCCAGCGGCGTGGCTGGTCAGCCTCTACGAATTTCCCGGTCGCCACTGGCTTGAGTGGGCATTGATTCTGCCTCTGGCCATGCCCGGTTATGTTATGGCTTATGCGTGGTCAGACCTGGTCAGCAGCCCCGGACCTTTGCAGCACTTGGTCCGAGACCTCACCGGACTGTCGGCGAGAGACTACTGGTTTCCGAGTTTGAGTAATGCGCCAGGGCTTGCCTTTGTTATGGCCGCAACCTTGTTTCCTTATGTCTACCTAACGGCGCGCGCAGCCTTCACAACGCAGTCAGCGGCAACTCTAAATGCGGCGCGTTCACTTGGGGCGAGCGGTTTTCGCTTATTTTGGAGCATCGCATTACCGGCTGCACGGCCGGCAATTGTCGCCGGCTTGGCGCTCGTATTGATGGAATCCGCCGCCGACTATGGTGCGGCCGACTTTCTAGGCGTCAGGACTCTGGGAAAAGAAGTTGTTCTGGCGTGGTCTTCATCCTCCGACCCGTCACTTGCTGCACGGCTGGCCCTGATGCTGGTCCTCATCGCATTCGCGTTTCTTGGCATTGAGAGGATGAACAGAGGTCAGGCCGGAGCGCAGCATACATCCATACGCTGGTCCACACCTGCTCGTAGCCATTTGAGCAAACGCAAATCCATCGCCGCTCTTCTGACTTTGATGACTCTCTTCATGATCACCTTTGTCGCGCCCATCTCACGCCTGCTCTGGCTGGCATTTGAAAACGGCGCAGGATCGGCAGACCTTTATCCACTTCTGCTGAAAAGCGTCGGTCTTGGCTTGGCGGGTATGTTCGCGGCATTCCTAGTTGCCCTGCCACTCGCAGTTACAGCATCGCAGTCTTCTCAAGTGACGTTTTTCGGTCGCTTGGTCGCTGCCGCCGGATACGCAGCGCCAGGGGCAGTGCTCGCGCTTGGAGGACTGTTCATCTTGAGCGGTATTGGCGGGTCTCTGACCGGGTTTGCAGCACTTGCCATTTTGGTTTGGGTCTATGCCTGCCGATTTGCAACCGTGGGCGCTGAGCCCATGATTGCCGCAACACATACAACGCCCCGCAACCTGGGCGACGCTACCCGCAGTCTCGGCGTAAGAGGGTTTGAGCGCTTATGGCGTGTGGATCTGCCAATCCTCTTGCCAGGCGCGTATGTTGCAGGCCTGATTCTATTTGTGGAAACCCTGAAGGAGCTACCTGCCACGCTTATGCTACGCCCCACCGGGTGGGATACGCTCGCGGTCAAAGCCCATGCCTACGCCTCCGATGGTCGGCTTGCCGAAGCGACGCTGCCATCTCTTTTGATCACACTTGCGGGCCTCGCCCCGGTGATATTGTTGTCGAGGCAACTCTCTAACTCAGGGCGAACCGAATAGTGACTACAAACCGATCATCAAACCTGTCCATCATTGGTGTCGGGAAATCGTACGACCAGATCAAAGTCCTTGATGATGTGTCCCTGGAATTGAAGCCCGGAGAAATCACTTGTGTGATAGGTGGTTCTGGTGCTGGTAAATCGACACTGTTGCGGGTCATTGCGGGCGTCGAACGGACGGATACTGGTAGTCTCGCCATTGGTGAAGAAGTGCTATCAAGCCCGGGCGTTCACGTCGAACCTGAAAACCGGCATATTGGACTGATATTTCAAGACTTTGCGCTATTCCCGCACCTTACCGTAGAGCGCAATATTGCCTTTGGTATGGCGCGCCGCGACAAGGCGCAGACCGAACAAGTCGTCGAGCAATGGCTGCAACAGCTCTCGCTCACCAATCGGCGCCGCGCCTACCCTCATCAATTGTCAGGCGGTGAACAGCAACGGGTTGCCATTGCACGGGCGCTAGCTCCTGAACCAGTTGCAATCCTTATGGACGAGCCCTTCTCCGGGCTGGACCCGGCCCTGCGTCACGAGGTTCGAGATGTGGCGCTCGAAGCGATCCGGGCGGCCACAATTCCCGCCCTGCTGGTCACGCATGATGCGGAAGAGGCGCTATCGGAAGCCGACACAATCGCAGTTCTACATCAAGGTCGCCTGCTTCAATCAGGCAAGCCGGACCAGCTTTACCGACACCCAAATAACGGCATTGTGGCCAAAGCGCTCGGACGGGTCTCCACTATTCGCCCCGAAGCCACCCCTCACGAATGGCAACACTTCGTAGCGGATGATGGGCTGATGTTTCGGCCTGAAGCCGTTATTGCGAGCGACACGAGCGCTGTCCTAGCCACAGTCAGGCGGGCTGCCCGCGTTGGCGCGACTGTTCGGCTGAAGCTCGAACTTCGGAACACTTTATTTGAGGCGCATATGAAACTTGGAACCGTGCCAGAGGTTGGTTCAACGTTGGGTATCGACCTTGATCTAGACTTGGTGCTCAAACTTGCGCCATGAAATAGTCTGACATTTCAGTCATACTCCACCTGATCCCTCGCAAACCGCAAGAATTGAGCTTATCGTTCCCAACATGAAAAAACTGTATGCAAATTTTCAACGTACACTAGCAGTACTGCTGCTCCTCATTATGGGCGTCAGCCAGGTTTCTGCCGCATCTGCCCAAGGCCTCATTCGCGACGCAGAAATAGAAAACTATCTGCGCGAGTGGACGAACCCAATCTTGACGGTTGCGGGACTGAATGCAGACGATGTTGGACTCTACATCATCAACGACCGCTCCCTGAACGCCTTCGTCGCGAACGGTCAGCGGATTCACTTGAACGCGGGTATGCTTATCGAGGCCGATACACCAGGCCAGATCAAGGGCGTGATCGCACACGAAACCTGCCATATTGCCTGCGGCCACACCGTCACGCGAGCCAGAGCGGCACGCCAGGCCTCACGGCCCGCATTGGTCTCGATCGGTTTAGGTGTATTGGCGATTGCAGCAGGTGCGCCTGACGCGGGCGCTGCCTTGATCGCGAGTTCACAGCAATTCGCTGCCTTGAATTTCTTCGTTCACACCCGCGCCGAAGAAGCCACGGCTGATACTGAAGCGATAAGATACCTGACCGCTTTGGGGCAATCTCCAGCTGGCATCGTCGAGTTCTTCGAAAAATTCCGCTATCAGGAAATCCTCTCAGAAGCCCGCCGCTATCCCTATTTTCGCTCCCACCCACTTGCATCCAATCGTGTGCGCACAACACGCACACTGGCTGAAGAATCTGGGCTCTGGGACGTTCCAGAAGATCCTGAAGTGATCGAACAGTTTGAAATGATGAAGGCTAAACTTGTCGGCTTCATCGACCCGCCTGCCCGCGTTTTCCGTGACTATCCCCCAACTGACCTGTCCAAACCAGCACGTTATGCGCGATCTATTTCGGCCATGCAGTCAGCTGATATTGGCGCCGCTCTTTCGGAAATAGACACACTTATTGAGCTTGAACCCGACAACCCCTATTTTCATGAGCTAAAAGGACAAATCCTTTTTGAATCTGGTCAAGCCGATGCCTCGGTAGCTCCCCTCGCCCAAGCGATAGAACTTGTACCTCATGAGCCGCTTATACTGATCTCATATGCTCGCTCGCTAATTGCTCGCGACAACGAGGGTGATGTCGCCGCAGGCGAAGATGCCTTGCGGGATGCCCTGATTCTCGAACCTGAAAATGCCTTTGCTTGGGCGCAGCTCGCAATTGCTCTCGAAAAACAGGGTCTGCGGCCAGAAGCACAGGTCGCAACAGCAGAGTCGGCATACAATATTGGTGACTTTCCGCGAGCGCACAGTTTCGCGTCTCGCGCCCTGCGTGACCTTGCCCCAGGAACACCCGATTTTCGGCGTGCGGGGGATATCCGCAATGCAACCGATCCGGCACTCCCTGAAAACGAAGCCTATTGGCGGCGGCGCTAGCGCATTCCACTTGTTCACGAAGACGTTAGCATCTTCGTCTTGCTTGTTCATTCAGCTTCAATATCTATCGGGCATAGTAGGCCCACTATTTGATCAGGATCGATTATGAAACGTACTTTGTTCACAGGCGCCGCAATGGCCGCCGTCTTCTTGACCCCCGCCTGCGCGCAAGAAAAAATCGACACAACCGATAAGGCTGCCATCGAGAAAATCGTCCATGACTATATCGTGGCCAACCCGGAAATCATTGAGGAAGCCCTGATCGCACTCTCGGCGAAAGAGCGGGCTGCCGAGGCAGAGCGCCTCGCCGCGTCTGTGCTGGAGAATAGTGAGCAAATATACAACGATCCTGATGACTACTATATCGGCCCCTCGGATGCGCCGGTGACACTTGTCGAGTTTTTCGACTATCGCTGCGGCTACTGCAAGCGATCCGCCGAATGGGCAATGGACCTACCCGAGAAGTACGACAATCAGGTGCGGGTCGTATTCAAAGAATACCCGATCCTGTCGCCCGAGAGCGAAAAGGCAGCGCTCGCCGCAATTGCAGCCGGCAAGCAGGGAAAATATGCGGAGATGCATCTCGCCCTTATGCAGTTGGACAACAAAGTCGGTTTTGGAGCGGAGCAGATTGACGATGTCGCACGATCCGTTGGTGTCGATGTCGCCAAGATGCGTGCGGACATGACCTCAATTGATGTACAGCGCGCGGTCTCCAAGTCCAAGAGCCTGGCCCGAGCCGTCGGCATTGAGGGCACGCCGAATTTCCTCATCGGCACGAATGTCGTTCCGGGTGCCAATACAGATTATGTTGAGTCGCTCATTGAGGCTGAACTCGGCAAAATCGGCTAAATCAGCCCCGCCAATGGCGAGGACGGATCGGCGTAGCGCTTGCGTCCCATTCTACCCGCCAGATAGGCCTGACGACCGGCGATAACCGCATGTTTCATGGCGCTCGCCATCAAAATGGGATCCTTGGCCTCGGCAATAGCCGTATTCATCAGCACACCGTCGCAGCCAAGCTCCATGGCTTGTGCAGCATCCGACGCCGTGCCGACTCCTGCATCGACAATAACCGGTACACGCGATTGCTCGACGATGAGCCTGATATTGAGAGGATTCTGAATACCAAGTCCTGATCCAATCAGACTGCCCAAGGGCATAATCGCGCTACAGCCTACATCTTCGAGTTTTCGCGCATAGACTGGATCGTCAGAGCAATAGACCATGACCTGAAATCCGTCCGAGATAAGGTCTTTGGCAGCTTTCAGCGTCTCTTCCATATCTGGATAAAGCGTCTTCTGATCCGCCAACACTTCCAGCTTGACCAGGTCCCAGCCGCCTGCCTCACGGGCCAGCCGCAAGGTCCGCACCGCATCATCTGCTGTAAAGCAGCCGGCCGTATTGGGCAGATAGGTAAACTCGTCTGGCGAGACATGATCCTGCAGTCGGTCTTCGTCTGGATTGGAAAGATTTACGCGCCGCAAGGCTACCGTAACCATTTCAGCACCAGCAGCTCGAGCTGCTTCAGCGTTTTGCGCATAGCTATCGTATTTGCCGGTGCCGATAATAAGCCGCGATTGGAATTCTCGTCCTGCGACGATCAGTTTGCTATCATTCTTCATGGTTTCATTTCCGGTGTCAGCCGCCACCTACAAACTGGACCAGTTCAAGCTGGTCGCCATCAATAAGCTTTGTTTTGTTGTGCAAAGCCTTCGGGACGATTTCCATATTGCGCTCAATTGCAACACCGCGCGGATCCTCGGTTAGTGACGCCACCAATGCTGCGACGGTTGTCCCAGGTTTTATGGTCAACGCCTTGCCGTTCAAAATAATCTGCAAGATACGCACTCCTTGCCCTCAAACTCACTTGCCTTGCAGCGCGTTCCACCGCAAGACCTGTTTCACCATGACCCGACACATATTTGTCTTGAACGGACCAAATCTCAACCTGTTAGGCACGCGAGAGCCTGAGATTTATGGGACGACCACTCTCGATGACATTCACGCGAGTCTGCGCGAGCGTGCTGGAGATGACACCATCACGTTCCGTCAAACCAATTCCGAAGGTGAATTGGTCGATTGGGTGCAGGAAGCATCAGACAAAGCCGGTGCTCTGATCCTGAATGCCGGCGCCTATACGCACACATCTGTGGCACTTCACGATGCTCTACGGGCCTGCAAGGCGCGAATATTTGAAGTCCACTTATCAAACCCGGCCGCCCGCGAACCGTTTAGAACAACCAACTATGTTGCCCCGTGCGCTGAAGCATCGATTGCAGGTTTGGGCGCACATGGTTATCTCTTGGCACTTGATGCCGCCCTCCAGACCAAAGACTGAGGAACCAAGCAATGTCCACAGCCAAGCCCAAGCTCGATGTGAAACTAGTCCGCGAGCTTGCCACCATTCTCCAGGACGCCGATCTCGGCGAAGTTGAAGTCGAGCATGAGGGTCTGAGAATTCGGGTGAGCAGATCAACCTCTGCTGCGACTCCCATTCACGTCACAGCACCTGCTCCAGCAGCAGCCGCGGCGCCCGCTCCGTCCGCCGCTTCACCCGCACCACAAACCGCCGCCCCGGCAGCACCTGCAAACGCAATCACCAGTCCGATGGTCGGTACAGTCTATATGTCTGCCGAACCCGGCGCCAAGCCGTTCGTCAATGTCGGTGACAAGGTTAAAAAGGGCGACACACTCATGTTGGTTGAGGCGATGAAGACCTTCAACCCGGTTGAGTCACCGACAGATGGCACCGTCAAAGAAATCATCGCGGTCGACGGCCAACCTGTTGAGTTTGGCGAGCCGCTAATAGTCGTTGAGTAGGGCCGATCCATGATTGAAAAGGTTCTGATTGCCAATCGCGGAGAAATTGCGCTGCGCATTCACCGCGCCTGTAAGGAAATGGGCATCGCCACCGTTGCTGTTCACTCAACCGCAGACGCTGATGCGATGGCCGTTCGCCTTGCCGATGAAAGCGTTTGTATTGGGCCACCATCCAGCGCCGAGAGCTACCTGAAGAAGTCGCAGATTATCGCGGCGGCGGAGATTACCGGCGCGGACGCCATCCATCCCGGCTATGGCTTTCTATCTGAAAATGCTCAGTTTGCGGAAATGGTCGAAGCTCATGATCTGATCTTTATCGGGCCGACTGCTGAACATATCCGCACTATGGGCGACAAGATCGCAGCCAAACAAGCCATGATTGATGCAGGTGTACCAGTCGTGCCGGGGTCCGAAGGTGGCTTGTCTTCGATCAGCGACGCCAAGAAGGTCGCAAAGAAGATTGGTTATCCTGTACTGGTCAAAGCGGCCTCTGGCGGCGGCGGACGAGGTATGAAAGTCGCGGAAAGTGAAAAGGCCCTCGAAACGGCAATCAAGACTGCCAAAACAGAGGCCAAGGCTGCATTCGGCGACGACGCGGTGTATCTTGAGAAATATCTTGGCGCCCCACGGCATATCGAGATCCAGGTCATTGCGGATACCCATGGTAATGTTTGCCACCTATGGGAGCGCGATTGCTCTCTACAGCGTCGCCACCAGAAGGTGTTTGAAGAAGCTCCCTCCCCCGCACTCAACCAGGCCCAACGCGAAGCCATCGGCATGACCGTGGCCAAGGCCGTCAAAAAGCTCGGCTATCGCGGCGCCGGCACCATGGAATTTCTCTATGAGGATGGCGAATTCTATTTCATCGAAATGAATACCCGGCTTCAGGTCGAACACCCCGTTACCGAAATGATTACGGGCATTGATCTGGTGCGCGAGCAGATCCGTGTTGCGGATGGCCGCAAGCTCTCTTTCTCGCAGGAAGATGTCATGCTTGTCGGTCACGCCATTGAATGCCGGATCAATGCAGAACACCCGGAAACATTTGTCCCTTCGCCCGGCACGATCACTGAGTTCCACCCGCCTGGCGGGCCTGATGTGAGGCTCGATAGTGCCGCCTATGCCGGATATAAAATCCCGCCCCACTATGACAGTTTGATTGGGAAACTGATCGTTCATGGACGCAGCCGTAATGAGTGCGTGATGCGTCTACGCCGAGCCCTCGATGAGATGGTTGTAGGTGGTGTGAACACGACATTGCCGCTTCACAGGCGGCTTGTTGAGGCGCAGGACGTGATTGACGGAAATTACAATATCCACTGGTTGGAAAAATTCCTCGGGCTGAAGTAAACTACTGGCTATGACAGGCCGGTTCGACACACTTGACTTATTGAACTGCTATCGCCGCGGCGTGTTTCCGATGGCGGATTCGCGCGAAGATATGCGCCTCTTCCTAATGGACCCCGACAAACGCGGGGTCCTGCCATTGAACAATTTCCACGTGCCGAAACGCCTACGCAAAACAGTACGTCGCAATCCTTATCGGATCACGGTCAATAACGCCTTCAATCGGGTAATCGAATCTTGCGCCGAACGCCATCCAACTCGCCCGGCAACCTGGATAAATACGCCCATTCTCAACCTCTATGCCGGTTTGCATCGCGAGGGGTATGCCCACTCAGTTGAATGCTGGGATAGCGAAAACCAACTTGTCGGGGGGCTTTACGGCGTCGCCATAGGCGGGGCCTTCTTCGGCGAAAGCATGTTTTCTCGCGCTGACGACGCCTCAAAGATTGCGTTGGTTCATTTGGCAGCGAGACTGATCAAGGGCCAATACGCCCTGCTCGACGCCCAGTTTCACAATCCACATCTGGAACAGTTTGGGCTCGTAGAAGTCGCACATGATGTCTTCAAAGACCAATTGTGGCGGGCGCTACGACTGGATGGTGACTTCTATTCAATGCCTTCGGAAGGCGTGACCGGCGCGGCTGCGCTGCAATTAATCACCCAGATATCGTAAACGGGATGCTGAAGCGCGTGCAGCCCCGGCGATGATGCGAACATCCACCCTGAAAAGCGTGTCTCAGCGTCATCCCCTTCCGTCAAAGCACGTTCGTCATCGGTCAGGTCCCGAGGAATCGCCATTGTTTGCACCTGCTTAGTGGCAGCGGTTCGCACCTTTAGAAACGCAACGCTTTCAGGCGGCTCTTCAGGCGGAGTCTGGAAGCAAACCTGCAAATCAATCCTCAGTGATCCGAAGACTTTCGGTTCATCGACGCGTATCTCAAAATCAGTCGATCGACCGGTAATCTTGTCCAGAGCCCGTAGATTTGCCGTTTCATATTGCGAATAGGAGGGCGCAGACTGCGTCGCCGTTTGAGCTAGCGCTATTGCTGACAAAGCCACGCAAAGCCCACTCGCATATAAGACTCTGAAAAACACTACTCGCCATCCCCATTTCCGGCGGCGAAGGATGCAAACAGCGTCATCAGATCAATGGAACCTTGCGCATAGATAATTTCACCGCAGCCAGTGTCACCAAACAGACTCTCGCCGTTTCCACAGGCGACAATCTCGCCAAAGCCCTCAGACGGTTCAAGATTAATATAACTTCCACCTAAAAGACCTTCAGATTGCACGCGGGCCGTTGTACCATCACCGAGTGGAATGATGCGGTCCTCGATAGCCATGGTGACGAGGGCTTCGGCGCGCTCAACATCAAGATCAATATCTCTCACGGTTCCGATCTTTACGCCCGCCATGCGGACGTCGGTTCCGCGGTCAATCCCGCTCGCTGAATTGAAGCGGACGCCCAATTCTACAGTGTCGCTGGATATCTTGGTATCGCTGCCACGGTCCATGGCAAACCATAGGAAGAACGCAGCCACAGCGACAACTGCCAGCCCAACAAGTGTTTCAAATGTTGATTCACGCATCTGGATTCCATGCCTCATAATCAGAATCTGCTTCGCGGCGGTCACCGCCCTCTTTCAAGCTGCCTTGCGGCCTATAGGCAAAGACGGTGCCTGTCATATTGGGCTTATGATCAGTTTCCCACGACTGACGCGCTAGCGGCGCATCGGTTGGTGGTGTCTCAAATGTATAGTGCAACCAGCCGTGCCATTCGGCAGGTACTTTCGACGGCTCGGCGACGCCCTTATAAATGACATACCGGCGTTTGCGGCCCTCTACAGATACCTTCTTGTCCTCGAAATAGCGATTCCCGTAAGCGTCAGCACCAACAAGCGTCGTTCGCCGCTTGATGTCGAACCAGCCGCCCGGCGTGATGCTATTCCACCATGTAAAGAGTTTGAACATGCTATGAATCCTGACATCGGTATGGGGCCGGAATATGGCGCGTCATGTCCGGCGAATCCAGTTAGACACGCAACACATGATGTCGCGGTCATCGTCAAGGGCCAAGATCATAATAGGATAGTGGGAATGTCAGACGAAAAAAGAGATCAAACCATACTTCAGGCAGCGCAGGATCAGGGCCTTGTCAGCAGCGTCATGCCACTTGGGGACCTGACCGTCATTCCGTTTGGCACTGACCCTTCAGTTGCGTCAGCGCTCAAGCAGGCAGCCATGGCCCGTGTTGAACGCGCCGGCCGGTTTGCGCTCGCAGATTTGGTTGAACCGCTGGGCGACGCGCCCAAGAATGCCGATCTGGCCGAAGCCATCGCGCGCGGGGTGCCGCGCGAACTCATTGAATGCAGTCTGAGTTCGGGGACTTCTTTTCCGACTCTTGCAACGAGGTTGCGTGAGAGCGGCCTGGACCGCAGTGAATCGGCAACCTGCCAAATTGAAGCCAACACCGACCTTGAGCAAATAGCCCAATTGCGACGGGCAGGACTCAACCTATTGGTTGGTGATTTTGCAGCGGAATCGGTGGACAGCCCCGCAATTGCAATTGACCTGTCCCGGTTTGTCTCTCCGGGTAAACTCGAAACCGACCTGTTGCGCGATATCCTCAAGTCCGCCATTGATATCCATGGCGAAGACCTGATCGTCGTTACATGCGGTCTAGCGGCGACACTTCTGGCATTGGGATTGCCCTATACAGCAGCTTCCGCGTCCACAGTCGCCGCATTGCTCAAGTTGATCCAGGCGTGCGCAAATGGCACATCGCTGAGCAAGAAAGAAGCCGACCTTATAGGCCTCAAGTCGATCCGCGCACGAGAGCCAAAAGCAAACTGCCAACTAATTATCGCGCCACTGACACTTCGGGCGCTCGCGGGCTTTACCCCCAACTCCCAGGCGCTCATGCCGGTTGGTTCTATGCTCGAATTCAGTGATGATGGGCAGCCCGACATACACGACCTGGCGCGGTTAGGCATTGCGCATACTGCACCTGATCAGCTTGCGCCCTTGCTTGATCAGCTCAACGCCGCGTTTGACCTGGATCAGACCCCAAACTTCGATGATAACACATTGTCAGAAAGAGGTTTTTCGGCTGAGGCAGTAGAGCGCGTAAAGAACGCTCTACTGCAAGGACTGCCGCTGAACGCAGCATTTTCGCGGTGGGTCCTGGGCGATGAAATCATCTCCAGTGATTTAAAACTGGCACCTGAGGCGTTCGATACAGACGGTGTGGGACTGCTTCGCGCCGTTGGCTTCTCAAAAACTGAAATCGCTGAGGCCGAAGCGACTGTCGCTAAAAAGCCAGAGCTAATCGTTCAGACCTTTATGAAGCAAGCAGGCCTACTACAGGACGTTTCACTCGAGGCACAACTTCAGCTCGCACCTGCTCTGTCAGCATATCTGGTCGCCCCTGCAATTCTTTCAGTTTCGGGGGCAAATGACGTGTTTCTTCAGCAGGCCATATTGCAAAACCAACCCCTGTGGCTCGGTTCACTCGAACATGAGGCGGACCGTCTCGTGGCAGACCGGATGGAGCATATCGACTCCCTGGTTGAAGACCTTATGGCCGACGACTTGGAGCACACTTCCTCTCTCGAACAGCCGCAGGACGCGGATACAGATCCAGCTAGCCGAACACGCTTGCCAGATCGTCGCAAAGGCTACATCCAAAAAGCGACTGTTGGCGGCCATAAAGTCTACTTGCATACTGGAGAATTTGCAGATGGCTCACTCGGCGAAATCTTTATCGACATGCACAAGGAAGGGGCCGCGTTCAGGTCCCTCATGAATAATTTTGCCATAGCAGTCTCATTAGGTCTGCAATATGGCGTCCCGCTGGAAGAATATGTCGACGCGTTCGTGTTCACTCGATTTGAACCTGCCGGAGACGTGACAGGCAATGACCGCATCACACGCGCAACATCGATCCTTGATTACATTTTCCGCGAGTTGGGCGTCTCATATCTTGCACGCACTGATCTCGCCGAATTAGGCGACGCAACTCATGATGGACTAGGACGCGGACAAGGCGATGATATCGCTCGAACAGAGCCATTACCCATCACGGGAGAGGCGGCTCACCTCATATCGCGCGGTTTCTCCCGCGGCCAGCTTCCCAATAACATCGTCATTCTAGACAAGATGAGGACAGAAAAAGATACCGAAGAGGCTGAGGATAAAACCATAGCAGCATCAACCGATACGCCGGAATACCTAGAACAGGCCTGCACCCATTGCGGCAGCTTCACGCTGTATAACGACATCGCCGATGACGAGCTGACATGTGACACTTGCGGACAAGCAGCAGCCGAGAGTGGTACGGAATAGATCTGCTTTTCGCCTCATGGGTGTATTAACATCTTGAAAGTGAGGCCAAAAAGCCACACGCTGACTAAGATGCATGCATTACTTCAAATTCAGTTTAGGTGATCCAGTAGTCGGTATACTTAGCCTCATGACTTCAATTGCACCGCTTCGTGTCGTACTTCTGCCCACACTGGGCGTGGTCATGACATTCGCAGCATCAGCACAGCAAAAGCCAGCGCGTGTCGCGTGGGCACCCTCTTACGGTGGCTCCTGTGTCGATTGCGTGCTCTCTGATCGCGACTTGCGCGGCGGGGATTTATCCAATGCCCATTATCCGGGCGCAGACCTATCCGGCACCAGTTTGCGTGGCGTTAAAGCAATCGGCGCGACATTTGATCGAATTAAAGCGATTGAATCAGACTTTCGCGATGCTGATCTTTCCGGTGCATCATTTATCGATGCAGATCTAACCGCCTCTCGCTTCTATCGCTCGACTGTTCTCAACGCGAACCTTTCCGGTGCGACCTTATCATCGGCCCGCCTGAACCGTGCGGTCTTTGTGGGCTGTATCATGCCTGATGCCAAGCTGGACGGTGTTCGTGCACTCGGCACGGATTTTTCCGGCTCGGACCTTTCTGGAACGAGCTTTGTGGGATCTGACTTATCAGATGCGATCTTCGACAACGCCGTGCTGGTCGAGACCGACATGACCGGCGCAGATGTCACAGGCGCAAGTTTTCGTGACACGCAGTTCAATGGAACGGACCTGACCACGCTAATTGGATACGAGACAGCGAACTTTGAAGGGGCGTGTGGCTCATTCGAAACCAAGCTTCCACAGGGCCTGAGCATGGCTGTTTGCGAATCGGCGCTGGAACCACTTCCCACCATTCTTGCGGAACAATAAGGCGCTACGCTTCGGACGCCGCGCCGTCTTCCGTCGCCTTTCGTTCCATCATTGAAACAATCCAGATGCTGACCTCATAAAGTCCGTAGACCGGTACGGTCAGCATGATTTGCGAAATCATATCTGGCGGCGTGAAAAAGGCCGAAGCCGCCAATATACCCACCAAGGCGTATTTCCGCCCCTTACGGAGCGTCTGGGCGCCCACAAGCCCGGCTTTTCCAAGCAGACCCAACACAACAGGTAGCTGGAATGACAGGCCAAACGCAATCATCAGAGCCATGACCAGCGACAGATACTCTGACACTTTGATCTGCGGAACAATCGCCGCAATGCCATCACCGCCCAGCTGCTCAAAGGACAGCGCGAAACGCGATATCAGCGGCAACATTCCGAAATAGACAAATAACGCACCTATTGTGAACAGGACGGGTGCCGCCAGCAAAAAGGGCAAGAAGGCATGCTTCTCGTTCTTGTACAGTCCAGGTGCAACAAAGGCGTAAATCTGCCATGCCATCAGTGGAAAAGAGACAAACAATCCGCCAAACAATGCCAGCTTTAGCTGCACGAAAAACACTTCCAACGGCGCTGTATAGATCAGCTCGAAATCCGTCTGACCGCGACTGATCTGAGCTTCGTTCAACAGTGGGGTAAGCAGAATATTGTACAAAGGTCGCGCAAAGAAGAAACAAATTCCAGCTCCGGCCACAAGCGCGACCATTGCCCAAATCAAACGAGACCTCAGCTCGGTCAAATGCTCCAGCAAGGGGGCACGGCTGGCATCGACCTCATCTTCGATATCCGGACGTTCATCCATCGGCAATTCCGCAGTCATACCGATTTCGCCTTCGGCTCTTCGGGAAGCTCTGGTTCAGCCGATGTCTCGGCTGGTTTATCACCTCCGTCCGGCTCCACCGCGTCGCGCATCACTTCGTCATTGATCTCTTTTTCGACTGAACGCAGGTCGTCAACAGCTGCCGTAACGGCATTATCGCGCTTCAGGTCCTCGATCTCCTTGCGCAATTCGTCGAGTTCAGCCTGTTTAGCAATATCATCGAAAGCAGAGCGAAATTCATTCGCCATGGCTCGCCCGCGCGCCACAAACTGGCCGAGGCGACGCATCATCAGCGGCAGATCTTTAGGACCAACCACGATAAGCGCGACAATCGCAATCATCAAAAATTCGGAAAACCCAAACTGGGGCAGCATGGCGGCGCGCCTCCACGCACTTTACTCGGTCGTTTCGGCCTTGTCTTTTTCAGGCGTGATGTTGACCATATTATCACCATCGACCGACTTTTTCTCTTCGTCTTCGCCTTCGTCTTTAAGGCCTGTCCGGAAGCTGCGAATACCCTTAGCCATATCGCCCATGATCGACGAAATTCGACCGCGGCCCCCGAATAGCAAAAGTACAACGACGGCGACGAGCAATAATTGCGGGAGGCTGGGACTCATTTATCTACTCCAGAGTGGTCTATGCGACATAGGCATATTAGCCTCAATCCGCAATGGTCGTCGATGCCTGCGCAGCGTTTAGTCTTCCGCCTCTTCACCGATAAAGTCGGTGACAAAGCCTTCTTGATCATCGGTGCCCGCCTCAGGGGCATTCAAATTGAGCTCGCCCGCATCGTCTTCGCTCTCTTCCATTTCGAAGCCTTCCGGGATGACATCCGAAAGCAAGCCCTCGGATTCGAGTTCGGCGCGGCCAGGTAGAAGATCCAGGGTCTCGAGTCCGAAATGCTCCAAAAATGCGTCGGTGGTTCCAAGGGTTACTGGGCGGCCCGGTGTCTTGCGGCGGCCTTTGATTTTGACCCAGCCGGCCTCCATCAATTGATCAATTGTGCCCTTGGAAACAGCAACGCCACGTACGGCCTCGATCTCTGCCCGCGTCACAGGCTGGCCGTAAGCAATAATTGCCAGTGTTTCGAGCGCCGCCTGGGTCAACTTCTTTTGCACGTGCCGCTCTTCAACGAACAAGAAGCCGAGATCTTCTGCTGTCTGGAATCGCCATTTTTCAGCAACCTGGACAAGGCGTACGCCGCGATTGGAATAATCGGCCTTCAAAGTCATCAAAACACTTGGCACGTCGACACCCGCAGGAAGCGCTTCGGCAATCTGGGCTGCTGAGAGAGGCTCTCCCGCAGCAAACAGGATAGCCTCTGCTCGCCGGACAGCCTCTGCCAGTTGAGTATCCTCGGCCTCGTACAGGGTCTCTGCGGAGCGCTTGTAAACAAAGGATAATTGCTGGATAGCCTTGCGAATATCTTCCGGCGCCTCTTCAATAGCTTTCAACGCTTCTGGCTGACTGGACATCAGGCAACCCCCTCTGCTTGCTGCGCGTTGCCACGCAAATAAAGTGGTCCAAAATGGGTGTCCTGGCGGACATCGACTTCACCATCTCGGGTAAGCTCCAATGCGGCGCTAAATACGCTCGCTGTTGCCGATCTTGGCGGAATATCACTGTCAGCCGATAAAATTTGGTTCTGAATGTCTCGAATGCTGGACCATTCGGTCATGAGCTTCTTCAGGTTGCGGAGGCCATTTCTTGCCGTTTCTATGGGCAGAACAAACTGTTTTTCAATCGTGTGCGGGGCTTCTTTGACCTTGCGCTGACGCATCGCACCGAGCGCATGGGTCAAATGCCATAACGTCGTGTCATATTCGGTGTGCTTGACAACTGTCGGTTGCTCCGGCGCGCCGCGCCCGAATACATCGCGTCCAAACAAGTGACCATCCATGAGGTTATCAGCAGCAATCCGCATTGCGTCCAGCCGCTTGAGGCGGAATGCCAGCTTTGCCGCCAATTCGTCGCCGTCAGTTTCACCATCTGCCTGCTCTTGCTT
>CAYGKE010000026.1:0-28309 GCA_964350465.1 uncultured Hyphomonas sp. | reverse complement strand
CACTCGCCAGCTTTCAGGCTGTCCGTATAGAGTTTCTGGCTTGCGTTGACCGAGCCAGTTGCGACTTCCACATCGGCGCGGGCATCGGAAAGAATATCAGGATCAAACGTGATTGACGCGCTCCAGTTTGCAAAGCCTCCTGTATAGGTGTCGCCGTCATGGTCGCCGGAAAATGTGATATAGGAGGCGTCATAGTCGACCGCCCATTGTGATGGCGCGTCGCTCTCTGTGTTGGGTGTCAGTTCGGCCTGTCCCGAGGGCAAGGCCGCAAACCCGGCAATCACTACGAAAAGAGCGAGTGCCGCCCCAAACGCCGGGAGCGCGCCGCGTGATGGCGCTGGGGGCGGGGCTGTCTTACCGAACAGGCCGGGCGCCATGCGCCGTAACACACCTTCATCGCTGCTGAATTCATGCTTGAGCGCGCCGGCAATGTGCAAGGCAAGAAGACCAAGGACGAGCCAGGCAAGTTTGCTGTGGACCTGCTCAATTGCGCCGTGCCCGGCTTCGTTGGAAAGGAAGCCAAGACCCGGAATATCCGGCCAGCTGATAACCCCGAACAGGACGGTTGGGACATCAAACTCGTAGGCGGTCGAGACATATAGCCAGCCGGTCAAGGGCAGGGCGATCATCAGGCCGTAAAAGCCGAGATGCACCGCATGGCTGGCGAGCTTTTCCATATGGCTCATGTCAGTTGGAAGTGGCGGCGGCGGGTTCATCACCCGCCAGATGATGCGCGCCATCGTCAGGGTCAGGATGGTGATGCCGACGGATTTGTGCAGCTGATACAGAAAATACTGTCCCGGCGCGCCGTCTGGCAGGTCGCTCATATACCAGCCGCCAAGGATCATCGCGATAATCGCCAGGGCGATCACCCAGTGTAGGGCAATCGCAACGCCAGTGTACCGTGATGACCGTTCAGACATGACGCCTAGCCTACTCTTGCTGAATGAATTCGCCAGAGAAAATTATGCTGATCTCATCGCCAACCATTGGCGCAAAAGCGGTCGAACCCCAGTCGGAGCGCTTGATGACGGTTGAGGCATCAAAGCCGATCAGGTCCATCTCGCCATGCCAGGGCATGTTCGCGACGCCGTTATAGGTCACATCAAATGTGACAGGTCTGGCTATGCCGCGAACGGTCAGATCGCCGGTTACGGTGCCGGTTGTGTCGCCTGTTTTTGTTGCACTGGTCGAGACAAATGAAATGTCCGGGTGGGCCGCCGCATCTAGCCAGTTTGGGCTCTTGGCGAGATCCTCATGCCAGGTCTCGTACAGGCTATCGGGATGGTTTTCCTTGTAGTCGCCGGGGTAGTTGGTCTCAATCCCGACCGGGTTGACCGATAGTGAGATGCGCGAGGCTTCCGGATCGGCGGGATCAAAGTCCAGCGTGGCATCAAAGTCCGTCAGGCTGATGCGGTAGTTCGACAGGCCATTGCTATGAGGGACTTTGAGGGTCAGGAAAGCGTGGGTTTTGTCGAGTGTGTAGGCTGCTGCGGCGACCCCCTGCAAAAGCGGATGAAGGTCGGGCGTTGCAGCCTCGGCGGCAGGCGGCGCGTCTGGAGTATCTACTTCCGCACCGTCAGAACCGCCGCAAGCGCCAAGGAACAATATTGCGGCGGCTGGCAATGCTGCGAACTTAATTACTGATCTCATCGGTTTGGTCCCCTTGTCTCGCTTGGATCACGGCGCCCATCGACTTGCAGGAACTCGCCGGAAAACTCGACCACTACCTCATCGGAGACAAGATTGGCCAGTGATGTCTGGCCAAAGTCCGACCGCTTGAGCCTTGTCGTCGCATCGAAGCCGATCAGGTCACGGCGTCCGAACCATGGAACATTGGTGACGCCATTATAGGTGACATCAAGAGTGACGGGCTTTGTCACACCAAGGAATGTCAGATCACCAGTGACGGTGCCCTCAAACTCTGCGGTCAGCTGGGCGCTGGTTGACCGGAATTCGATCAGCGGGAATTCATCGGCGTTGAGGAACTTGTCGTCATTTGCGATTTCATCTTCCCAGTTGGCTTTCTTTTCCGGGTCGGGATGGTTGGTTTGCAGAGCGGCTGGATTGATGGTGACCAAAAGGCTCGACAGGGTCGGATCGACCGGGTCGAAATCCAGACTGGCTTCAAAGTCCGTAAAGCTGACAGTGTAACCGGACAGGCCATTATGGCGCACAGTCCAGTTCAGGAAAGCATGGGTCTTTTCCAGCTCATAGGCACCGGCATCAGCCCCGTCCAAGGTCTGTTCGGCGCTCGCCGGCAGGGTCAGAGCGAGGACAGCGGCGGCGAGTAAAGTCGATCTCATTGCAAACTCCATAATGGCGCTAATTGCATGCCAACTTAGCGCATGCGGGGCGCGTGACCAGACCTCGAGCATGACGATTGAGTGATAACTACTATTCCGATCCTGAATGAGCCGGTGACCAATAGCTGGTCCGGTCTGCGGTATCAGGGCGCATGCGCTCTAGCGGGTCATGCGTGGCCGTGCCGAGATAGATATAGCCTGCGACCCGCTCATGCTCTGTCAGGCCCAGTAAGGCATTAATCTCGTCATGGAAGGCAATCCACTCGGTCAGCCAGCACCCGGCCCAGCCTGCAGCATTGGCGGTCAAAAGCAGATTGTGACAGAGCGCCCCCGCTGAAAGCTCTTGTTCCCAGACCGGCGTTTTATGGGTCGGATCAGGGCTTGAAATCACCGCGATGACTGAGGGCGCACGTAACAAGAGCGATCTTTGCTGTTCTAGCGCTTCAATCGTGGCATCGGGATTGTCGGCGGCATAGATATTTGCGGCGGCGGCGCCGAACTGGTCCCTCGTCGTGCCTTCAAAGATGATGAACCGCCACGGACCAAGCCGGCGATGATCGGGCACGCGTGCGGCAACGGTCAGGATCTCAGCCATCTGGTCCGGGGCTGGCCCAGGTGACGTAAGACAGGTCTTGCCGGCGGAACGGCGCAGAGCGAGCAAGTGTCTTGCGTCTCCGCTCGGAAGCGCGGCGGGCATGGCAGTGCCAATGGCGGGGGCTTTGGGGAAAATGGAAATCATCTGCCTGACTTAGGCAAATCCGCTTGGGGTTTCACTATAAATTTGAGTGAACAATGTTTACTTTTTGAACGGGCGTCCTATTTTGCGCTACATACCCACTTTAAGGAGCAGGTCTTGGCCGACACATTACACCTCTCGCCCGCGGAACGGCGGCGCAACCGGGTGCGGGCAACCATCCTGTCAGCAGCTGAGCGCGTGTTCGCACGCGAGGGCGGTGAGGCGCTGTCAATCCGGCGCCTTGCCGAGGCCATCGATTATTCTCCAGCGGCGATCTACAAGTATTTCAGGTCCAAGGAAGACTTGCTTGAGGAGCTTAAGGAGGCGTTTTTTGAGCGCCTGCTGGAAAAGGTCAATGATCAACCAGAGGCCGAGCAGCCATTTGCTGTGGGTGCCAGAGACTGCGTTGCAACCTATGTCCGTTTGGCGGTTGAGAAACCGCATCACTATGCTGCCGCTTTTACAGGTCAGGCTGCTGCGATGGGGCCGAATGTCGATGCGCCCGATTTTGCCCAGTCAAAAAAGGGGCAGGCGTTTATGGTGCTGCTTGAGATGGTTCAGGAGGGGGTCGCTAACCGGTCTTTCCGGCAAGACCTCGATCCCGCGCTGGCGGCTAAGTCGGTGTGGGTTTCGATGCACGGACTGGCTATGATGATGACGCATTTGCCGTGCTTTCCGGCCTTCGGGCGTGATCTGGAAGGGCCCATATCTTCCGATGAGTTTATCGATTACCATGCTGACCTTGTCGTCAGGGGCCTGGAGGCCGCAAAATGACTGAGTATAGTTCCGATCTTTCGACGCCAGACACCACTGCGCACAAGCCCAGGGCCTGGAAGGGTCTGGTGTTCATCATCGTCCTGCTCATCGGCGCGGCTTTGCTTGCGCTTTTTGTCCTGCGCCAGCGCTCCGTCGAGGGACCTTTGATTGCGCACACATCGCCGACCCCACTCATGGTCGAGACGACAGAGGTCGAGATGCTGAGCGCCTTCACGATTGACGAGCGTTTCACCGGCCTGGTGGTGCCGCGGCGCACCAGCCAGCTCGGTTTTTCAGTCGGAGGTAGGATTAACAGCGTGGCCGTTGATGTTGGTGATGCGATCAGTGAGGGCCAGACCCTGGCAGCGCTGGATACACGGGCGTTGCAGGCGCAGCTACAGTCGGCCAATGCGCTGGTGCGCGAAGCCGAGGCGGCGCACGCCCTGGCGCTGGCAACAGTTGAAAGGCAAGTCACGTTGAGCCAGAAAGGCCATGTCTCGCAGCAGCGCGTGGATGAGGCTGTGGCGCAGGCTGATAGCAGTCTCGCCCGGATTGATGGTGCGCGGGCCAATGCCCAGACCCTGCGAGTTCAGATTGCCTTGTCACGCATCGACGCGCCATTTGCAGGCACGGTGACCAAGCGCATGGCCGATGAAGGCGCGATTGCGGCGCCGGGTGTGCCGCTACTGGAACTGGTTGAGAGCGGCGCACTGGAGGCGCGAATCGGTTTGCCAGCAAGTCTCGCAGCGACGCTGGAGGTCGGCAAATTATACACCCTGACCGATGGCGAGCGAGAATTTCCGGCTCACCTGCGCGCCAAGACCGGCGTCATTGATATGAGCAATCGTACGGTCACGACGGTGCTCGATATTGATGACGCGACCAGCGTTGCCTCTGGTTCGGTGGTGCGCATGGCCTTGAAGCAAACGATTACCGAACCTGGTTTCTGGGTGCCTGTGTCAGCCCTGACAGAGCGTCAGCGTGGATTGTGGGCGGTGTTTGTGGCGCGACCGACGAATAATGGCTGGACGGCCGAGCCGGGCACGGTTGAGATCGTGCATTCAGAGGGGGGCCGCGCTTTTGTGCGTGGCGCCGTTCGCCAGGGCGACCTCATCATCACGGACGGACTGCACCGGATCGCGCCGGGACAGCCGGTTCGACCTGAACAGCTGACCCAGGTGTCAGCCTTTTCTGACGAGGGCTGATCATGGGGCTGCCAACCCTGTTCTACCGACTGCCGCGTCTCACTGCGCTTGCCATCATTGTGACGCTGATCAGCGGCTTCTTCGCTATACTGACACTGGGGCGGCAGGAAGACCCGACGCTAGTGGAGCGGTTCGGCTATGTGCTGACGACCCTTCCGGGCGCAGATGCCGAGCGCATGGAAGCCACGGTGACCGAACCGATTGAGCGGCGCCTGAGTGAATTGCCTGAGCTTGTCGAGATTGAATCAGCGTCACGCGCCAATGTCTCGCAGATCGGTATTGAGATCGACAATAATCTCAGTGCGGTCGAGGTCGACAATGCCTGGACCCTGATCCGCCAGCAGGTTGGTCTGGCCGAGGCCGATCTTCCGGAGGGTACGAGCCGGCCATTCGTGCGGCGCGTCTATGTTGGTGCCAGCACAATGATTGTCGGCCTGACCTGGACCGGTGAGGGCGAGCCGCCGGTCGCCGTGATGTCGCGCATGGCCAGCAATCTGGAAGACCAGTTCCGTAATATGCACGGCACTGAGGAAACCGAGGTCTATGGCCTGCCGGATGAAGAAGTCAGGGTCATTGTTGATCCGCAAAGACTGTCGGCAGCCGGATTGTCCTTCCCGCAAGCTGCCGGTTTGATCGCTGCGGCCGATGCCAAGGCCCCGGCAGGAACCGTGCGTGGAAGCGACAGTAATCTCGGTCTTGAGATTGGCGGCGAGTTCGATGGTATTGCCCGCATCCGCAGTGTGCCGCTGGTTCAACGCGGCGATGGCACGTCCCTGCGTGTGGGTGACGTCGCTGAAGTGGTCAAAGGCATTGCAGACCCACCAACGCAAATGGCGCTGAGCAATGGTCGGCCGACCGTCATGGTTGGTGCCTTCATTCAGCCAAATCAACGTGTTGATCAATGGGCACGCTCGGCCCGCGAAGTCGTCGAAGCATTCGCCCAGACGGCACCAAGTGATATTCAGGTCGAACTGATCTTCGACCAGAGCACCTATACCGAAGCGCGACTGAATGGCCTTGCCACGAACCTCATCTATTCTGCGCTGATCGTCTTTGCCGTCCTGTTCTTTGCGATGGGGTGGCGCGCCGCCATCGTCGTTGGCATGGCATTGCCATTGACCGTGGCGCTGGTGCTGACCCTGTTCAAGTTCTTCAATTATCCGCTGCACCAGATGTCGGTGACGGGACTAGTCATCTCCCTCGGTCTGCTGATCGATAATGCGATTGTTGTGGTCGATGAGTATGATCAGGAGCGGGCAGGTGGGCGAAGCATTCTTGAGGCGATAGAGCATTCGCTCGGTAAATTGTTTGCGCCGCTTCTGGCTTCCACCCTGACGACAGCGCTAGCCTTTGCGCCGATTGCTTTCCAGCCCGGCGCCACGGGCGAGTTCATTGGCATGATCGGCATGTCGGTGATCTTCGCGGTTGTTGGATCCTTCTTCATCGCGATGACTGTGATCCCGGCCATGGCTGGCTGGTTTGACCGTCCGCGCGTGCCTGGCCAGAAAAAGCGGTGGTGGCGCGATGGTATTACGCTTTCGGTGGTGTCGGATGGGTATCGCTGGACCGTTGAGCGTGTGCTGCGCTTTCCGCTGCTTGGTCTGCTGATTGGTATTGTGCCGGTGATTGTCGGCTTCCAGCTCGGCGGCAGCTTGCCGACACAGTTTTTCCCGCAGACCGAGCGGGACCAGTTTCAGGTCGAGATTACCCTTCCGGCACAGTCGACGATTGGCGAAGCCTATGAGGCCAGTCAGAAGGCGACAAAAATCATCGAGGCCTATCCGCAGGTGGAGGGTGTGTATTTCACGATCGGTGAGCCAGGACCCAGAGTCTACTACAACGCGTTCAACAACACGCAGGGTGTTGCCGGATTTGCCAGCGGGTTCGTTCAGCTAAAGAGCGCAGAAACCTCGCGCATCATTGTTTCGGATGTCCAGAAGACTCTGCGTGACGCGTTTCCGCAGGCGCAGATACTGGCGACGCCGTTCGAGCAGGGGCCGCCCGTTGCTGCGCCGATCCAGTTCTACATCCAGGGCGAGAGCCTGCCTGTCCTGAACGGGCTTGGCGATCAGGTGCGCCAGGTGCTGGCGCAGACGCCAGGGGTCACGTTCACCAGCGCGCAAATGCAACTCGGTGCGCCGGTTGTTTCCTTTCAGGCCGACGAGTTGGCGACCGCCATGTCAGGTGAGCGTTTGGCGACACTCGCGGCGGACATTCGCTCCGAGCTTGATGGGTTGCCAGCCGGGTCGGTTCTTGAGGGTATCAAGGAAGTGCCGGTTCGGGTGATCGCACCGGAGGCGAGACGCGGCGACCTTTCCGACCTGCGCGGCAAGACAATTGGCAACGGGCGGCCGGGTGAAGGCACACCTCTCGCGGCGCTTGGCGAAATGACGCTGCAACCGCAGACTGCCATCATCGGACGCAAGGATGGGCGCCGTGTGAATGAAGTCTTCGGCTTCATTGAGCCCTACGCTTTGCCAGATCCGATTCTTGCTGATTTTCAGGAGCGTCTGGATGCCAGTGGGTTCTCGCTGCCGCCCGGCTATGACCTAATGATTGGCGGCAACGCGGAGAGTTCAGCGACCGCCGTGAACAACCTGTTGTCATTGGCAATACCGCTCGTATTGGTCATGCTGGGCGCTGTCGCTCTGGTGTTCAATTCCTTCCGCATGGCTTTCCTGATCCTGGCCGTGGGCGGCATGTCTGTCGGGCTCGCCTTTGGCGGGGTTTGGATGTTCAACCTGCCGCTCGGGTTCAACGCGATTGTCGGTGCACTTGGCCTGCTCGGGATCGCCATCAATAGTTCGATTGTCGTTCTGTCCCTCTTGCAGGGCAGCTCGGCAGCGCGCGCCGACGATGTCATCGCGCAGCGCGAAGTGGTCGTCGATGCGACCCGGCATATCGTGGCGACAACACTGACGACAATGGGCGGTTTTGTACCGATCATTCTGACCGGCGATGTGTTCTGGATGCCGCTGGCGACAGCGATTGCGGGCGGCGTGGCGGGTTCGGCCCTGCTGGCACTGTATTTTGTGCCTGCAGTGTTTCGGATCATGACGATGAAGCCAATCCGGCGTCTCTTCGGCTATCGCCCGGCACCGGTCGCGGCAGAATAAAAAGCCCCCGGACCAGCCGAGGGGCTTTTAGATGTCTCTTCGACCTGACGCCTAAAAGTCGTAGCGCAGCTCGATACCAAAGGTTTGCGGCTCGTTCACGAACCCGGTCAGCGTAGTGAAATCGATGCCGCCTGTCAGGGCCTCTTCATCAAGGATATTCCGGCCAAATACCGACACTTCATAGCCGCGATCAGAGAGGTAACCGACGCGCAGGCCGCCTTCCCAATATCCGTCCTGGTAGAACTCTGTGCTTTCATACAGGAAGAAATTGGTATCGCCCTTATAGGCCCAGTCAGTGAAGGCGTAGAACTCGCCGCCTTCAATCGGGATGGCATAGCGCGCGGTGGCGTTGGCGATCCATTCCGGGGCGTTCGGGAATGAATTGCCTGAGATGTTGAAGAAAGTAGACCCGTTCACATCAACGACCGGGTCAAGAACGGTACAGGCCGTGCCACAGCCCGGCGAGAGCAGAACATCATCCTTGATCTCGGTTTCGTTATAAGACAGGCCGGCCGTCAGCAGCAGGTTCGGCGTTGGTGCAGCCTCGATATCGACCTCAAAGCCATAGGCTTCGCCCTTATCAGCATTGATCAGCTGAACTGTATTGTTTGTGCCGCCGACAACTGTGAGCTGCTGGTCGGAAATCTCATAATAGAAGAGATTGGCGTTGAAACGCAGTGTATTGTCATACAGTTCCGATTTCACGCCGCCTTCATAGGACAGCACAGTCTCACTATCAGCCACCGAGATCGTGTCGCCGAACACAACGCGGCCCTGAATGGACGGTCCGCGATAGCCGCGTGCAATCCGGCCATAGAGATTGACATCATCGCTGGCGGCATAGGTGGCCGAGACGTCCCAGCTGAATTGTTCGTCGTCTGCACTGCGCGTGAGCGGGCCGAGCGGTGCACCCGCGATGCGTTCTGCCGTGAAGTCCTTGTCGTCATCGGTGTAGCGAAGACCTCCGGCGACAGTCATTTTAACGGAGACGTCGTAGGCAAGCGATCCGAAGACACCGTATGACTGTGAGTCCTGTGAGCGTGTTGCGCCGGAAAACACAAAGTCGCCTGCATAGGCCAGTGAGGTGATCGTAACGTCTTCATCGAAAAAGAACACACCGGTCTGTGCGCGCAACCGGCCACCATCATCAAAGGCGAATCTCGCCTCGTGTGTGGTCTGGGTCAGATCGTCGATGCCACCGGACGTGTCGCTTGGGAAATTGAACGGGCCGGGAGGGAGAATGCCAGCGGTGCCAATAGCGGCGCCATCAATGTCACCGCGCGAGAAGGTCTCGGTGGTCTCGTGGCCGAAGATATAAGTGAAGTCCCAGCCATTCTGGAATTCCTGGACGGCCTTGAAATTGATCCCGGCAGAATCCTGGGTCAGCGGGTTTCCGTCGCCGCCATCGTAAAAGACAGTGTCGCGATCAAAATTACTGCCAAGGCCGCGTTCGCCCTGATCGATGATATTAGCGCGGAAAAGGCGGGCGCTCCCTTCGTTGGTCAGCGCATGGACGTTGACCAGGAGATCCAGCGTGTCGGTTGGCTCGAACAGCAACTGCCCGCGGGCTGAGGTGACCTCAAAGCCTTCGGCGAAATCTTCCTCACCGGTGAAGCCATTATCGACATAATTGTCTCGCGACTGGTGCAGGAACGAGAAACGGCCTGAGAGTTTATCTGTGATGCCTCCGCCGACAGCGCTTTCAAGATCGACCGTATTGTAAGTGCCATAGGAAGCCCGGACATAAGCGTCGAAGTCCTGGCTGGGACGAACGCTGTCAAACTTGATGATGCCACCGGGTGTGTTGCGTCCAAACAGAGTGCCTTGTGGCCCGCGCAGAACCTCAACCGCGGCCATGTCATAGACCGGGTAACCCTTCAGGATCGGGTTTTCATATGGGATATCGTCATAAACGAGCGAGACCGGCTGGGTCGAGTTGAGATCGAAGTCGGTATTGCCATAGCCACGAATGTAGAAGCGCGGAAAAGCACGGCCGAAAGAGCTTTCAGCAATCACGCTCGGGACGCGCGCGGAAAGAAAGCGGACATCCGCGCCGCCAGCTTTCAAATTGTCGAGCTTTTCGTCGGCCACTGTGGTGATCGAGATCGGGACATTCTGGGCGTCTTGTTCAACACGCTGCGCCGTTGTGACGACGGTTGCGAGCCGAGCTTCTTCATCGACCCGCTGGGCCTGAGCGGTCATAGTCGAGAGCGTCGTCATGGCAACGCCAGCAGCAACAGAGAATTTGAGAGCGGTTTTGAAGGACATATTCTGATCACCTTTAAGTCGCGGTGCGAAAGCCCAAGCCTGATGGGCCTTTTCGCCTGCGACTTGCGTGCGTGTGGTCAAAACAGCAAGCGCAATTGCTGTATTTGCTTGTCATATAGCTGTAATTACTCAGCCTTGTTGCAGCCAGGACACGAACCGCATGCCTGTTTGCCGCAAAACTATGCAGGACCACTCATGCGCGCGCGGATTAATTCCAGGGATTGAACCGTGTGCGGGGCTTCAGATCGTCATCCTCAGAGGAGGACTCCTCCGGCGTTTCGGCAGGGTCTGCCTCGGCTTCAAACGGGTCTGGTGTGTCGAGGCTCGGCATATCCGGCAATGGATCAGCGGTGCGGAAAGGCTCCGGCTCGGCAGGTTCATCGCTGAGGGGCACGTCGTCGGTCGCGTCGATGACGATTTTTTCCTGCGGTTCACTGACAGATTCGATATTCGAGTTGGCCGAAGGAATACCGCTCGCTTCAGTAGTTGCTGAAAGCGCGCCGAGGCCAAAACCTGCGCCAATGCCACTTAAGCTGTAGGTCTGAGGTGGTGCAGGCTGATCGTCAGCGGGAGCCTCTTCCGGCTCTGACTCGGCTTCTTCCGCCGCTTGCTGAGGCTCTGGCTCAACAGCTGCCTCTTCCTGAACAGGCTCTGCTACCGGAGTGCTTGGTGTGAAAGCGAATACGTTATCGCCGGGAGCGGTCGGGGTTTCAGACTCAGCCGTCTCAACGATTGTTTCGTCAACAGGTGATTCGGTGACCTCGTCTGTCGCTGGAGTGACTTCCGGCATTGCTTCTGGTTCGTCTTGCGCCGTGAATGTCACGGACTCTTCCGGCACCGAAACCGCTTCTGGTTCGAGGGGCGTAAAACTCGTCGATTCGTCGCCCGTACCGGGTGACTCTGTTTCCATCGGCTCAGTGTCCAAGTCGGTTTCGACCTCGATGTTCGCTTCGCCTGGAGTTTCACTTGCGAAGGTCGGCGCCTCTTCTGTTTGATCTGGATAAGGCGTTACCGGGTCAGCAATCGGCTCGGCTTCGGGCTCGGTGGCTAGCGTCTCGCTCTCAGCAATGACAGGCTCAGCGTCCGGTGTCGGTTCCGACATGCCAAACGGCGAATATTCGAAGGTTGATGCGGGCTCTGCAACCGTTTCCAGCTCAGTGTCTGCAGATGTGTACTCGGGTTCAGCTTGTGGCTCTGGGCTTTCATCCACTGGCGCTTCTGCAGCCTCAACAGTTTCGGGGGTGAAGGGAACCTCATCGACAGGAGGTGTGGCAAAGGCCTGAATCTCTTCAGGCTCTGTTTCGGCTACAGCCTCCTCGGCTTCCTCGACTGTCTCGGCAGTGTTTTCGACGTGATCCACGCTGGCGGCCAGACCCATGGCCGCAGCCGTCAGCTCACCTGCTCCATTTGTCTGGCGTTCAGCTTCGCGCTGGTTGACCTCATCAGCCATGCGCGCGACGGCGCCGGATACGTCGGGCTCGCTATCGTCTTCGGCTGACTCTTCCGATTCTTCTGCTGCGGTCAGTTCGGTATCATCTTCGGGTTGAGGGTCTGGGCGGGCCTCTTCAGGCAGGACTTCCGGGCTGGTTTCATCGATTGTGACCTCTGGCTCGTCAGGCGCGGTCTCCAGTGCGGTTGGTTCTTCTTCGGCGGTAGGTTCGACCTCTTCCTCGGTATCGATATCGGCGAGGAGGGAGCTGATTGCCGCTTCGGTGCCGCGCGCGATGCGGGAGGCCTGACGATGCATCTTGATCAGAACATCGCGATACGTGCCATCAGTCTCGGTCGGGGTTTCAGCGAGTTCAGGGGCACTTGCCCGCTCCAGCTCATCGCCGGCCTTGCTGAAGATAATCAATTCGTGCGGCTCACCGGTGATCGAAACGCTATAGCCTTCAGTTGTGTAGGATAGCTGGCCCTGATCGGTTTTGGTCCAGCCAAGACGTCCGCGATCAGTCATTTCAGCCAGTCGATCAATCAGTTTTTGGGTCGACGGATGCAGCATGGGAGGGTCCACCTTTGGTTCGGTCTTTTGTCTGGCACGTCTTACCCCTAAGACCGAGATATTCAAAGGGCCGCGCAGCGTTCTTAGATGAATTTCCGGTTATGGTTTTTTTGAGACCATATCCGCTATTGCAAAATGGTGCCCGATTATGGCGCTGCAAAGAGGCGTGATGTGGAACGGTTGTTTGTTTTTCTTGCTGTGATCGCTGGCCTTGTGATTGCAGAACTGATCTGGCCAAGGCGAGATTTGCGCGCGACAAGAGCCGTGCGATGGCCGAGTGCGGCAGGCCTCTTGGCGATCAGTGCAGTCATGGCGCGTTTCATCCTTCCGGCCGGGCTCGCTGGATTGGCTTTGTGGGCGGAGGTTTCGCGGTTTGGCTTGTTCAATCTGCTTGAAGCCCCCATCTGGCTGGAGGCGCTCGTCTGTTTGATCGTGCTCGATTTCGCCGTGTGGGCGCAGCATGTTGTCTTGCACCAGTTTGATTGGCTGTGGCGCTGGCACCGGGTACATCACAGCGACCCTGAATTTGATGTGACAACTGCGCTGCGCTTTCATCCCGGCGAGATTATCCTGTCGCTCGTCTGGAAAGGGGCGATTGTCGTTGCACTAGGCGTTCCCGCCTATATCGCATTGCTTTTTGAGATACTCTTGAGTGCTGGCGCATTGTTCAGCCACTCCAATCTGGCGATCCCGTCAAAGATAGATCGCTGGCTGCGCTGGATCATTGTGACCCCAGATATGCACCGTGTGCATCATTCGACTGATAGCGTTGAAAGCAATCGGAACTTTGGATTTTTCCTGCCATGGTGGGACCGATTGTTCAGGCTCTACAAGGCCGCGCCGCAGCAGGGTCACGAGCTAATGCAAATTGGTCAGGATGGATGGCGCCAGGCCAAGGATCAGGGCATTGTCCGGCTTCTGATACAGCCGTTTCAACGGCCTTGATCGGCTCCCCAGGTGGTTCGAACGGCTTGAATGTCTGCGATGAAGCCCTCGACGGCATTGTCACCAGTATCTGCGAGGCCTGTGCGAAAACCCTGAACGGTGAGATCCGGCGCGATCAGAAGATAGGTTGGTGTCCAGCGAATTTTGAGTGCGTCCCGGATTGAGGCGTTCTGATCGACCACTGTGGGCATCGAATAGCCCTTTTCGTCGTACCATGCCGAGATTGACGCATAGGATTTCAGCGCTTTGCTCGCGCGCATGGCATTCTGAGGGGTGTGGACCGACATGAAGCCAATATCTGCATTTTCAGCCAGCACGAGAGACAATTCAGCAGCATAAGGCGCATCCCGGCGACTGTCATGGCACCAGATGCCCCAGACCTCTATGACGGTCCACTGGCCGATCAGGTCGGATGAGGCGAACGCGCCGCCAGTTTCCAGCTCACCCGCAAACTCCGCCACGGGCTGGCCGAGCCCCTCATAGAAATAGGGGCGACCATAGCTGTCGCGCGGGACATCGCCTTTGCTGAGGTCGGCGGTTTCCGGCGCTGTCATGCCTGGTGTTACGAAATAGGTTGCACCGTCCGCAGAGCTACTCTGCTGGCAGGCGATAAGCCCGCCAGACAGGAGCACTAGGGTGAAGAGTGCGCCACGCACAGGATCAGGCTTTGGCGGTTGTACCAGGAATGCGAAGGACCTGGCCTGGATAAATCTTGTCAGGATGGGTCAGCATCGGGACATTGGCATCAAAGATTTCCGGATAGCGCATTGCATCGCCATAATACTTCTTGGCGATCTTCGAGAGTGAGTCACCGCGTGCAACTGTGTGGAAGACAGACGCTTGCGGTTGCTTGCGAGAAACCGTTTTCAACATGTCACTGACTTCTGAAATGCCAGCGACATTACCGGCAGCCAAGATGACTTTCTCGCGTGTTTCGTGATCTTCGACCTTGCCGCCAAGCGTGACTTTCTCGCCTTTGACAGCGACCGTGACATCGTCGCCTAGGCCAAGATCCTTGACCTCTTTTGCGATCGCTTTTTCGGCAATGCGGTCGCGTGCCTCTACCAGTTTCTTACCTTTGGTTTTGACGAATTTGAACAGACCCATGGTCATCTCCCCTTTGTTAATGAAGCGACCATAGTCACCGTGACAAAAACGTGAAGCAAATTTCTCATTGGCGCGAAGCTGACTGCCTCTGCGGCACCCCTAGCAAGGATGCAGCTGCATGCTTAGTTAGATTGCAATCACAGATCAGGGAGTAAGACATCATGCGCGAAGCTGTCATCGTATCCACCGCCCGCACAGGTCTCGCAAAGACCGGACGCGGCTCGCTGAATGACACCCATGGGATCACCATGGCCGGTCACGCCATCAAGCACGCCATGGCGCGTGCCGGGGTTGAGGCCGAAGCCGTCGAGGATGTCTATATGGGCTGCGCCCAGCCGGAAGGTGCGACCGGGCACAATATTGCTCGTAACGCTGCACTCTGGGCTGGGTGTCCGAGTACGACGTCTGGCGCAACCGTCAATCGGTTCTGTTCGTCAGGGCTGAACGCAATCGCGCTGGCAGCCCACTCGGTGATTAATGAAGGCGCGCCGGTTGCTATTGGCGGGGGCGTCGAAAGCCTGTCACTGGTTTCGCATTCCGGACACATGAACACGCATCGCTATGTCGAGCCGGAGCTGATGAAACAATGGCCCGCGATCTGGATGACCATGATTGAGACGGCTGAGATTGTAGCCGAGCGCTATGGCGTCAGCCGTGAAGCGCAGGACGAATATTCCGCCGAGAGCCAGGTGCGCACGGCTGCGTTTCAGGAGTCCGGCAAGATGGCTGAAGAGATTGTCCCGCTTGAGACGCGGATGAAACTGGTCAACAAGGAGACCGGCGAAGAGAGCTTTCAGGATGTCATCTGTGACAAGGATGAGTGTAATCGCCCGGGCACAACAGCTGAAACACTGGCCGGGCTAAAGCCAGTCTTTCGCGGTGGCCAGCAGGTCAAGGAAGGCAAGTATATCACGGCCGGGAATGCCTCGCAGCTCTCAGACGGCGCTGCCGCTGTCGTCGTGATGGAAGCCGAGGAAGCCGCAAAGCGCGGGATCGATCCGCTTGGTCGCTTCATGGGCTTTAACGTAGCTGGCTGTGATCCGGATGAGATGGGAATCGGTCCGGTCTTTGCCGTACCGCGCTTGCTCGAACGTCATGGTCTCAAGGTTGATGATATCGATCTGTGGGAGTTGAACGAAGCTTTCGCCAGCCAGTGTCTTTATTCGCGTGACCGGCTCGGCATTGATCCCGAGAAGTATAACGTCAATGGCGGCTCGATCTCCATTGGTCACCCGTTCGGCATGACCGGCGCGCGCTGCACCGGTTCAATTCTGCTCGAAGGGCGTCGCCGTAAAGCCAAGTATGGCGTCGTCACTATGTGTATTGGCGGCGGTATGGGTGCAGCCGGACTGTTCGAGTTTTTGCACTAGGCATTGTAATAACTACAAAAGAAAAGCCCCGACCAAATGGGCGGGGCTTTGTTTAGGTATGGATGTGAATCTAGTCGAGATCGATACCGTCCGCCTTGCCCACGGCGGAAAGTGCAAACGCGTATTCCAGTGCGGTTTCCTTGAGGCCTTCGAACCGGCCTGAGGCGCCGCCATGCCCGGCTTCCATATTGATCCGAAGATAGTAAGGGCCGCCATCTGGCGCTTCATGGCGCAGGAGCGCAGCCCACTTGCTTGGTTCCCAATAGGTCACGCGCGGGTCCGACAGGCCACCCGTGATCAGCATGGCGGGGTATGGTTTGTCGCCAACCTGGTCATACGGGCTATAGCCGATCATCGTGTCATAGTCTTCGGCGCTGGTAATCGGGTTCCCCCATTCTGGCCATTCAGGCGGCGTCAGCGGCAGGCTCTCATCCGACATGGTGTTGATGACATCAACGAAGGGGACCGCCGCAACAATGCCAGCGAAGAGTTCCGGGTCCTGATTGGCAACCGCGCCCATGAGAAGACCACCGGCAGAGCCACCCATGCCGACAATATTGCCGCGCGAGGAATAGCCCATCTCAACCAGCTTGTTACCGGCATCGACATAGTCATTGAACGTGTTGACCTTCTTCTCCAATTTGCCATCTAGATACCATTGATAGCCCTTGGCCATGGACCCGCGCGGATGCACGATGGCGTAGACCATACCGCGGTCAGCGAGCGCGAGCGGTGTTGTGCGGAAGCGCGCCGAAATCGTCACGCCATATGAGCCATAACCATAGAGCAGCATCGGGGCAGTGCCATCGACCGGCGTATCTTTGTGGCGCAGTATGGTGACCGGCACCATCTCGCCGTCGCGGGCCTCAGCCATCACACGTTCAGCAACATAGTCGCCCGGGTTGTGACCGGAAGGAACTTCCTGTTCCTTTCGCAGGATGCGTTCGCCCGTGGCGAGGTCATAGTCAAACACCTGCGTCGGGGTTGTGGGAGACGAGTAATTCAATCGTACCTGCGTCGTGTCATACTCATAGCCGGTTGTGATCGACATATCGTATGCGCCTTCATCGAACGAGATAGCGCTTTCAGCGCCGGTGGCATGCTCACGAACGATGGCTTGTGGCAGACCGTCAATGCGCACGGTGCGGACGAGATAGTCTTTTGTGATGTCGAGGCCGAGGATCAGGGAGCCTGGCTGATGCGGGACAAGCTCGGTCCAGTTGTCCTTGCCTGGGGCGTCAAGCGGTGCCGTCATCAGTTTGAAGTCAACCGCGCCGCCCTCATTGGTGTTGATGACGAAGGCATCATTCCAGTGCTCGACACTGTATTCGACATTCTCTTCGCGTGCCGCGATCAAGGTCGGTTCCGGCTTGTCGGCATCGGCAGAAAAGAAGTGACTTTCCGTCGTGACCTGATTGCCAGCACCGATGATGATGTACTCGCCCGACTGGGTTGAGCCGACACCGAGGAAGAAGCCGGGATCCTGCTCACGGTAAATCTCGATTGAGCCATCGCCGCCAAGATCATATTGGTGGACCGCTTCAGGGCGTCCTTCGTCATTGCGTGAGACCCAGAAAATGCGGTCAGAATTCTTGCCCCAGACAAAGTTGCCGTAAGTGTCCTCAATTGCGTCCGGCAGGATCTCACCGGTTTCAAGGTTCTTGAACCGGATCGTGTAGTACTCGCTCCCCTGCTCATCGACGGCATAGGCGATGTAGTTGTGGTTCGGCGAGTGTTCGACGTCATTGAAGGCAAAATAGGGTTTTCCTTCACCCATGGCGTCGCCGTCGAGAAGGATTTCGTCTTCGGCTTCGGTATTATAGATTTCTGATGCTGGTTTGCGGGCAATGATCGGATATTCGCCGCCGGTACGGTAGCGCGTCAGGTAGGCATAGGGGCCATCTATGCTTGGTAGCGAACTGTCATCTTCCTTGATACGCCCGCGCATTTCCTCGAACAGCTCTTCCTGAAGGGCCTTGGTTGGCTCCTCCAGTTTGGCCTTGGTGTAGGCGTTTTCGGCTTCAAGATATTCGCGAATATCAGGGCGCAGGACACTTGGATCCTGCATCACCTGTTGCCAGTTCTCGTCCTTCATCCAGTTATAGGGATCGACGCGGGTGCGCCCGACTTGCTCGATGGTTACGGGAGCGCGCTGGGCCACCGGGGCGGTGAGATCAGGCATTGCAGTTTCGGTGGTGTCTAGCATAAGTGCAGGCGCTTCGGATTCGGCTTCAGGGGCTATGGCGGGTGTCGTACAGGCACAAAGGGTCAAAGCGCTAGCGGCGCTGAGCAGATAAATCGTCTGGTTCATGTCATCACTCCAATGGTTCAAGAATGACGGGAGCTTAATCCGGATTGACCCCTTGTCTATATTGGTTGCCAATGGAACGAATAAAAATTCGTCGCACACGGGAGAGACCATTTTGCGTTCAAAAATTGCGATATGCCTTGCAGCATCTGGACTCGTAGCTTGCACAAGTGCCGTCGAACCGGATCATGTTGCTGAGCCCGAGCCGGTCGTTGTCGCGCCAGAGGCGAGTGAACCTGAGCCTGATGCTGTGGTTGAAGCGGTTGCGGAGGTCGAGACGGCTGCGATCGAAGAGGTGATCGAGCCAGTGATCATTGAGGTGCCCGAACCTGCGCCCGTGCCAGAGCCTGTGGCTTGCGGACTGGACAAGAGCTTTGTGCATGTGACGCGGGAGCATGGCGAGCGACTGGTGCATGAAGGACCAGAGGGTGAGCTGCTCTTCGTCTATGACTATGCGGTCAATACCGATGGTGCGGCAACATCCTATCATCCTGATGACCCGTATGGCAGCGAAGGCCAAGCGATAAACACGATCTGCAATGGTGCCAACGTCACTATGCCGGATGGCACAAAATATAACTATGCCAAGTGCCGGGAATTGGTGGCGGCTTTTCGCGAGGCGAGAGATGGCGGCTGGGTCGGTAAGGGCCTACCCAGGTTCGACTTCTATGGTGTAGCCGTAGACCAGGCGAGCGGCAAGCCCTGCCTGTTCGAAGAAGGACCACATGAAGGGTACTTTGTTTCGACAACCAGCCTGACCAATCCTGTTGGCGGCGGGGCCTGCAACCCGGAGCGTTATCTCGACTCGTTGAGCGTGCCGTTCATTATCTATCCCGGCGACCGCAAGTTTACCTCACGCGGCATGGGCAAGCGCGATATTGCCGCGCTGTATCACAAATCAAGTGGACGGATGGTGTTCGCGGTTGTCGGCGACCGCGGCCCAAAATGGGGGCTCGGTGAGGGTTCAGTGGCGATTGCCAAAGTGCTCGGCGGCAAGATCGAAGATCCGAAGACGCGGCGCGATACCTATGGCTACGGCGTGAAGGATATTGTCACGCTGGTTTTCCCGGACAAGGAAATGAGCGCGCCTTATACCACCGAAGCCATCCAGGCTTTTGGCCGTGAAGCGCTGGAAGAATGGGGCGGAGAGGAACGCCTTCAGGCCTGCCTCGACCTGCCCGGATATCCGGAGGAGTGATCAGGTTCCGGCGACGCGGAAGTTCAGGACGACACCGTTGATGCACCAGCGTTGACCCGTGGGCGGTGGTCCATCCTTGAAGACATGTCCCATATGCAGGCCGCAAGTTGCGCAGTGGCATTCGGTGCGTGGATAGATCAGTTTGAAGTCGGTCTTGGTATCGACCGCGCTCTCCCGGACCGGTTGGTAAAAGCTCGGCCAGCCGGTGCCGCTGTCAAACTTGTGCAGCGATGACCAGAGCGGCGTGTCGCAACCGACGCAGTGATAGGCGCCGTCGCGTTTCTCGTCATTGTGGTTGCCGGGGGAGAACGCGCGTTCTGTCCCGTCCTTGACGCCGACACGGTATTGTTCGTCTGTCAGCAATTCTTTCCACTCGGCATTGCTGCGCTCGATACGTTTAAAATTGCTGGCAGGTTTTGGCGGTATCATGACATGGCTCCGATTTGGTCGTGCCACTGATATAGG
Source organism: uncultured Hyphomonas sp. (assembly GCA_964350465.1). Taxonomy (GTDB): domain Bacteria; phylum Pseudomonadota; class Alphaproteobacteria; order Caulobacterales; family Hyphomonadaceae; genus Henriciella. The sequence continues at coordinate 8,527 of CAYGKE010000026.1, read as the reverse complement.
GACAACTGGTGCATTGGCTACCAGCTCACTCTTCAGCCGGCGCGACCGGATCGCCTGAAGTGGCTGGACCTGTAAACGCCTTCTCAAGTTCGCCAAGGGCCGAAAATGTGAGCAGGTCGCACGATGTGCCATGTCCGGCATCACAGGCTTTCTGGTAGTATTCCATCGCTCTGCCTTGATCTTTGTCGCCGCCGATCCCCTGGCTCAACAGTTCAGCATAAGCTGCGCACCCTTCGCCATAGTCGCCATCGCAAGACTTTTTATAGACCTCACGCGCAATGATTGCCGTGATGGGATCGGTTTCGATATAGCGGCCATACTCATAACAGCCGCGCATCTGATCCAATCGGCAGGCTTTGGCCACGTTGGCTCTGGCGCTCTCATCATCAACACCGATCTGGAGTACACCAAGAAGGGCGCAGGCCTCGCCATTATCTGTCTCGCAAGCTGGTTCAAGCAGAGGCATGGCGCCGTCTGTATCAACTGGACCGCCGCGACCAGTGGCCATAAAATATCCGAGTGTCGCGCACGTTTCTTCAAGACCGAGATTGCAACTTCGGGTTAGTGCATCACGGGCGGCTATATCGTCTCGAAATGGCTCCGGCCCATCAATAGCCAAGTTGGCCAGTCCATAGCAGCCAAGCGCATAATCTGCATCGCAAGCCTTTTGCATACTGACAGAGCCGGCCGACAAATCGACATCACCGCCGACGCCCGAGGCCTGCATTTGCGCGACAGTCACACAGGCGGTGCCCGGACGAAGTTCACAAGCTTTGAAGTAACTTTTCCTGGCAAGCGGCAAGTCGACATCACCGCCAATGCCGTTCAGGGCGAATAAGCCGATCCGGTGGCAGCTTGCGACTTCAGATATGTCGCAGCCATCTGCGTAGGCGTTGCGTGATGCAATAGGGTCAGGCAGGTTCAGGTTGGCGTCCTGGAACATGATCTTGATATTGTCGCAGGACAGCGTGTGACCGAATTCACATGCTGAGAGGAACTGCTCCAGAGCGGTGGTGTGATTGCCGTTTCGAAAGGCGTCCGAGCCACTCTGGTAGGCCGCATTGGCCGCCGCATCCTGGATTTGAATATCCTGCAGCTGGGTCTGCGCCTGACTTGGGGGCAAGGCGGCGATAGAGATAGCTGCTAAAGCGAATAAGACCCTGCGCATTTCGATATGCCTCTCGTCATACTGCGACGAAGTCTATCACATATCAAGTAAACTAGCATGCGCCGGTCGGTGCTTCAGTGTCTAGCCATAGAGGATCGAGATTGTCTCTGCGACGCAGGCCGGGCGTTCCTGTCCATTGATCTCCACAGTGAAGGTCGAGATGATCTGCTTGCCGCCGGCCTTCTCATTGACTTCCTTGATGACCTGGCGACCGCGTAGCCGTGATCCTACGGGCACCATATTGGTAAACCGCACCGAGTTGGCGCCATAATTTATGCCGCGGGTCACGCCCGTCACACGCAGGATTTCAGGGCCAAGCATGGGGATAAGAGAGAGCGTGAGATAGCCATGCACAATCGGGCTGCCAAGTGCTTTTGTCGCGCGCTCAATATCGACATGGATCCATTGATGGTCGCCGGTTGCATCGGCGAAAAGATTGACCCGGTCCTGATCTATCATGTGCCAGTCAGAGGGCGGTAGCTCTGCGCCAATCAGAGATTCGATCTCATTGAAATCCACGCTTTTTGGATCGGCCATGTCATTCTCCCAAATATCTGTTGTGTTGTCGCGCAGACTAGCCGTGCGCACCCACATGTCCATTGGTATCCTAGCGTGAGGGCAGGCCAGGATTTCCTGCTTCATTAGGATACTGATCGACGAAGGCGGCTTTTAACTCGGCCGAGCGATTGTGATTACCGTCAGGGCTCCAACCGGGGCCATTGGCAGCGCGCTTAAACCAGGTCAGGGGTTTGAAGCCGTCACTGGCGCAGTCACGGACAAGACCAACAAGTTCGTGGAATGCGACCCAGAACGGGTTGTAGCCCTTGATCGGTTTAACGATGCCATAGTTCGGTTTGTCGCGTTCGAGTTCCGGCACGAAGCTGCCGAACACCTTGTCCCAGGTGATAAACACACCGGCATAATTGGCGTCGAGATAGCGTGGATTGGTGGCGTGATGGACGCGGTGGTGGCTCGGCGTATTGAAGATAGCTTCGAACCATCGCGGCATCCGGTCTATCGCTTCGGTGTGGATCCAGAACTGATAGACGAGATTGAGCCCACCCGAAAAGAAGATGAAAGTCGGGTGGAAACCGAGCAGGACCAATGGCCATGAGAGCAGGATGAGGCCGGTAAACGGGCCAAACCAGGGTTGGCGTAGTGCCGTTGTCAGATTGTAATGCGTGCTGGAATGATGGGTCACATGTTCCATCCAGAACCAGCGGATGCGATGGGCAAACCGGTGTTTCCAGTAATAGATGAAATCATAGACCACAAAAACGATCAGGAAACTCCACCAGGTCACCGGAATCTCCATGACCCTAAAGGGCCACAGCAGCATCATCAGCCAGAGCGAGACGACGCCTGTCGCTGTATTCACGATGACATTGCCGAGACCCATGGCCATACTGGTGATCGCATCCGGGGTTTCATAGCGCCCCTTGGCGTGACCAGATTTCACCGCCCACCATTCCCAGATCACAGCCAGGACAAAAAGCGGCGCAGCGAGCGTAGTTGGTGAGATAGACTCAATCATCTGGTCTAAGTGCCACAATCAAATAGGCGGCAAAAGGATTTCGTTGCGGCAGGCTTGACCTGACCCTAGGGCATTCCGTTGACTGGGCATCAAGAAGGAGGGTCCAGGATGACCGACACGGACTTCAAATCCATCAAACTCGACATCGAGGATGCGATTGCCGTCATCACGCTGCACAGGCCAGACAAGATGAATGCGTTTACCGCGCGGATGATGCACGAACTGTGTGCGGCATTCGATATCACCGATAGCGATGACAATGTGCGGGCTGTGATTGTCACTGGGCATGGTGATCGTGCCTTTTGCGCTGGGGCGGATCTATCGAGCGGTGGAAACACGTTTGACTATGAAGACCGGGCCAAGAAGGGCGACAGCAACTTGAACAGTCCCGACGATATTCGCCGCGATGCTGGCGGGCGTCTGGTGCTGCGCATGTTTGACAGTCTGAAACCGATCATCGGCGCGATTAACGGCGTTGCTGTCGGTATCGGCGCAACCATGACACTGCCTATGGATATCAGGATCGCAGCGGACACGGCGCGCTATGGTTTTGTCTTCAACCGGCGCGGGATCAATCCGGAGGCGGCTTCAAGTTGGTTCCTGCCGCGGCTGGTCGGAATTAGTCAAGCCCTTGAGTGGTGCTATTCCGGGCGGGTGTTTCCCGCGCAGGAGGCCCTGGACGGCGGGTTGGTCCGGTCCCTTCACCCGCAGGCGGAATTGATGGATGCGGCAAAAGCGATCGCGCGCGAGATCGCCGAAAATACGGCAGCGGTTTCGACCACGCTGACCCGGCATATGATGTGGCGGATGCTGGGCGCAAGTCATCCGATGGAGGCCCATATCGTCGATAGCGCTGCGATCTTTTCACGCGGTAAAACCGAAGATGCCAAAGAGGGCGTGATGAGTTTTCTCGAAAAGCGCCAGCCGATCTATCCGGTCAAGGTGTCAGAGGGCATGCCGAGTTTCTTCCCGTGGTGGGAAGACCCTGATTTCAAGTGGATTGGTGATTAGTCGAGTGCGGCGTCGAGCAGCAGATAGGTCGCCAGACGCGCGCTGGCGTTCTTGTTCGAGCCATGCGTGTTTTCCAGCGCGTTTAGGGCGTCGGCTTCTTCGACAGATATGAAGTCGCGGGCGAGACGCATCAGTTCGCTATCGCTGCGCAGGCGTTGACGAATGCGTTCAACCTGTCGCCCAGCGGCATTGTTGGTCGCTGAACGGCGCTGCTTGTCGCCTTTGCGTGCCTGGGCAGCGATCTTTTTCTTGTGTTTCGGTCGGAAAATATCCGTCAAGCGAATACCGGAATCGCTAAACTTGTGGATCAGCGCATCAGCGGTGTCCTCGCGAGACATACCCGGTGAGCGCTCATCATGCTCGAGATCTGCAACAATATCGCTGATCGAATCAGAGCCATTGCGGGTTGGTTTGGCAACCGGATAGCTTGCCGACTGGTCAAAGACATCATCATCCATGCCCCGGCGCAACATCATCGGCTCATCACTCGGCGCATGCCCATTGGTCTTGGCTGCATCCCGTTCGGTAACAGCGTCAGCCAGCATGGCACGCGCCATCTTGTCGGCATTGGAGTCAAAAAGATCTTCCTCAACGGCTTGCGATGGCGCGGGATGAGGTGCCGCAGCGCGGGCTTCCGGTGCGGTCACGCGCGGTGCTGGCTCAGGTCTGGGGTCAGGGCGTGCAGAATAGCTGTAGCTCGCGCCATTGCCGTTGCCGCCCGTCACGGACTGGCTCCGTTTATACATTGCGCTGGAGGCCTGCTCGGCGCGGCGTTCGGCAACATCCATTTCGGCGCGCGCCGCCATGCCGGCAGCACGAACGGCTGCGGCGGCCTGATCACCAGCGTCACGCAGTTCAGCGAGTGAGCGGGCTGCAGATTCAGAGGCTTCAAGCGAGGTGCGCTGGATTTCAGTATTGGCTTCGCGGGCGCCATCAAGCGCCGCACGAACAGCTTCCATAAGGCGGTCACCTGTAGTGCCTGCCGCGGCTGCCGCAAGTTCGCCGGCGCGTGATGCGGTTTCAACGGTCTTGCGTGATTGTTCGAGTTTTTCCTCCATGCGGGCAATCGCAAAGAGGAGCGTTTCATTACGCTCGCCAGCCTCGGCAGCGAGCGCGTCCATAGCGGCAATCTTTTGTGCCAGGGTGCGGCCTGTATGGTCGAGGCTTTCAAGACGCTTTTGCAATGCCTCTTCTGCTGAACCAACTTCATTGGCGGCTGCTTGCGCTGATTCGACCATCATCCGTGCCTGATGTGGAATGGCTTCGGTGAGTGTGTCGGTCTGGTGCCGGAGGTCCTTGGCGAGCTGCTCAAGGGCGCTGCGTTCTGTGCCGAGGCGTTCGCCAAGCTCACGCGCATTATCGGCGCTGGCATAGGTGACCGATTCGAGGCGCTGGCGTTCGTCGCCAATCTCGCCGGCCATGGCCTTCATCGCCGAAAGGGCATGACCCATGGAGCGGTCGACTTCGGCACTGGCCTTGGCCATCTCGCTGGCAAAAGTCGCCGTCTCTGCGCTGGTCTGCTCAGCCGGGATGAGGAGTTTGGCGGCGGCCTCAAGAACAAGTGCATTGGCGGCGCTGGCGCGGGCATTCTCGCGGGCGAGGAAACCGGCCAGCAAAAGCATGAAACCAGGGATCAGAATGGCGAACAGACCGGTCACGATCAGGGCGGGCTGGGCGGCGGTAATCGTGTTCCAGCCGAACAGCGCAATTGTGCCGCCAAGAGCAGCTCCCCACCAAGCAATGGCGAGGGCAAGTCCAGTCCAACCAAGATATTTGCCGCGCGTGCGGGTCTCGTCCAAACGGGTCATGGTTTGGGATGGCAGATTGGTCGGGGCGTCGGATCCATCAGTCATAGGGCTCATTATAGGCTTGACCGTGGCAAAAATGCGAGTGGTCTGTACATGATAGTCTTGTCATACGGCCAAGCGATAAAGAAGCCATGAAGCCATGGACACGAATTTCAGGTCTTTCCGGAACGGCTAGCCTGTGCTGAAGCTTTTGTAATTGCTGACTATTTGGGTTGTTTAACCACTTAAGTTGATGAAAACGCTACTGAAATGGCGAAGGCGATGTCTTTGCTTTGGTTTGTGCAGAAAGGAGGCAAGTCGGAGCACTGCCTTTTGTCGGCATATTGCCTCTGGGCGGTGCGAAAAGTGAGAAAAATGGGACCGAATGGGCACAGCGCCTAAAATTTATGTCATTTTCTGGGCATAGCACGCTTGTGCTTAGCCAAATCGGTCAGAGAATCGATCTACCCAATACGCGCTCACAGGATCGCTTGCATCGGCCCCGCCAGCCAGCGCATCATTGATCGTGCCGGCCATTGTCTTCCCGCGTTCAACGCCCCATTGGTCGAAGCTGTTGATCCCCCAAAGGACCCCGCCGAGATAGGTTCGGTGTTCATAGAGTGCGATCAATGCGCCGAGTTGAAAGGCGTTGAAATCCTCGCAGACCATGAGCGTCGAGGCGCGGCCGCCTGGGTGCACCTTCTGGCGGGCAACATGATCCGGTAAGTCCGGGTCATCCGCCTTGATATCCTCAAACAGTCGTCCATTCGAAAGCACCTCGGCCTGCGCAAGCGCATGGGCGACGAGTGACCGGCTGCCTGTGCGCTCTGACTTACCGTCAAGCGCGAGTATAAACTCGGTCGCAACACGTTGCGATCCCTGGTGCAGCCATTGGTGATAGGAGTGCTGACCGATCGAACCTTCACCGCCCCATAAAGCTGGCGCCGTGGGGCCTTGCGCGGGCGCGCCTTCCGGGGTCACGCTCTTGCCGTTTGACTCCATTTCGAGTTGTTGCAGATAAGCTGGCAGAAGTCGAAGGCGATTGGCATAGGCAAGCAGGACACGCATTGGCTGTTGCCGGATTGTCGCGTTCCAGTAATCCAAAAGAGCGAGCCGTACCGGAAGATTGCCACGCACTGGCGTTGTGCGGACATGTTGGTCCATAGCCTCGGCGCCATCAAGGAAGCGACGAAACCGGTCGTGTCCTAGCGATAACATGCAGGCAAGCGACGCTGCTGACCAAAGCGAGAAACGGCCACCTACACTGAGTGGCATATCGAATATCTGCTCGCTGGTATGATCGAGCCATTTTTCGGCGCGCTCGCGGTTGGCGGTGATGAGTGCCAGGTGGTGGTGCCAATCATGGCCAAGTTCGCCCTGTAGCCAGGCTTGAGCCTTACCGAGATTGTATAACGTTTCCTCGGTGCCGAAAGATTTCGAAACGCCGATCACCAGTGTGTTGGAAGGGTTCAGTCCGGCAATAGCGCGGTCAAAATCATAAGGATCGACATTGGCGCAGAAGCGCAGGTCAATGTCTGGATCACGTTCCAGCGGAAACGCGTCATGCAATAGGCGTGGGCCGAAATCCGAGCCACCAATACCGATATGAAGGATCGCCTTGAACGGGGTTTGTTTTGGGCCGAGGACCGGGTTTGCCAGCAATTGTTCGGCGAAGGCGAGCGCATTGTCTACAGAGCGGCGTACAGCCATGACTTCCTGGCTGGCTTCACCCGGAGTCTTGCGCAGCGCCCAGTGCAGAGCTGGACGATCCTCGGACGGATTGACGATATCTCCGCTGAACAGGCTAGACACGGCGCTGATCAGACCAGCATCTTCGCCATAGCCGATAAGGGCTTCTGAGGCGGCGCTGTCGAGCCATTGCCGGGACATATCCACCGTCCAGCCAACGGCCTCAATTCTTGCATCCGTGCTGTTTGCGGCGAGGTCAGGCAGGTGTGCGCCGCTCAAACGGTCGGCGTGCGATTGAAGCTCATTCATTGTCTTACCTATCGGTTCAGCAATATCGCAGCTGTCTTTATAGTGCGCTTCCCTTGCGACAAGGGATTTTGCTTATGATCCGTCTCAGACCGAAATACCGGCTGCTTTTGCATCAGCCAGGAAGGCGGCAAGGCCTTTATCGGTCAGCGGGTGGTTTGCAAGCGCAGAAATGACATTTGGCGGAGCGGTGATAACGTCAGCTCCGGCGAGCGCGCAATCCTTGACGTGATTGGGAGAGCGGATCGAGGCAGCCAGAATTTCTGTCTCATAACCGTAATTGTCATAAATGATGCGAAGATCTTCAATCAACTCCATGCCATCAATGTGGATATCATCAAGACGTCCGATGAAAGGGGAGATGTATGACGCACCGGCCTTGGCTGCGAGCAGACCCTGATTGGCCGAAAAGCAGAGCGTGACATTGGTGGCGACGCCCTCGTCCGAAAACACCTTGCAGGCCTTCAGCCCGTCCATGGTGAGCGGTAGTTTGATCACGACATTGTATGCGATCTTGGCAAGTTCGCGGCCTTCGCGCAGCATGCCTTCCGTGTCAGTGGCAACAACTTCAGCGCTTACGGGGCCGGAGATAAAACTGCAAATCTCCTTGATAACTTCGGTGAAATCGCGGCCTGATTTCTTGATCAGCGAAGGGTTGGTTGTCACGCCATCAACCAGGCCAGTGGCATCAAGTGAACGGATGGCATCAACATCTGCAGTATCAACAAAGAATTTCATGGCGCAGGCCCCTTGTGTCTGGTTTCGCGGGTTTTGGCAGGATCGATGAGTTGAGTCCAGAATTGCTTGCGCGGGATGCCTGCGACTTGTGGATTCAGGCGCAAAATACGTCTAGGAGACAAGTTGAGATCGACATAACGGAGGAGGGCAGGGCATGGCAGGAAAGTGGTTTGACGAGTTGAAAGAAGGCGATGTTTTCCAGCACGCGCTGCGCCGTACGATCACTGAAGCAGACAATCTCTTCTTCACGTCGATGACGCACAATCCCGCCCATCTGCATTAGGATGAGGAATA
>CAYGKE010000025.1:0-30546 GCA_964350465.1 uncultured Hyphomonas sp. | reverse complement strand
ACCTTCTACCCAAAAACCGGCACGATAGAATACAAACACTTCGCGCAAACCAAATGGACCCAAGCATCCGAGTTTTTACACGGGCTGGGTCAGAATCAGACACTAGAAAAATCGCGCTACTGAAGCCTTTTGGCGAAAACCTAGACCAGATACGATCGCCGTTCCGAGCTTTGGGGCATAGAATTTATGAATGTTGACGATCATCGGCCGGGTATATTTTGGTTCCGTACTTGCGCTTGTGGAGATTGTTTAGCGATGTGATCGATGCGTAGCCATAAGCTTTTGCGACTTTGTCGGGGTCTACATCATTGGCGACAAGTTGGGAGCGTATGGCTTCAAATCGCCTATTTTGAACGTAGGCCCAAACGCTCACACCGAGCTCTGCTCGAAACAATCGATTGAGATGCGGCGCAGAAGCCGCTGCGGCGTCTGTAATATTGCCCAATGCCATGTCGTCCTTGAGGTGTTTCTCAACATATTGAATCGCACGCATGACGGCAGCGCTGTGAATCCCGACCAAACTTGTGTCTCTATTTTTTGAGGTACTATATCGGCGAGCAATCATGGAGAGTAAGGTCTTAACCTGCATTTCGACGAACTCAACACCTGCCGGGTAGCCAGCCGTCGCTTGACTTCCAATGTCCAGCGCGAGGTAGGCGATGGAAGGAACATAATCTCCTAGTAATGGCCGCCATTCTACCTGATCTGGACTCTCTCCGAAGGTCTCTTCAACAATTTTGTCCATTACTTCGGGTTGGATGTAGAGCGAAAAGCCCTCAATTTGACTTTCCCATTGAGCGTGCCAGCGGCTGGCCGGTGTGTTGAAGGCAACATAACCCAGACGATAGTGAAATGCGGACCGTTTGGTTGTTCCGCTTGTTTCAAGAATTGTTGCAGGCCGCGTCGCAGCATAAATTTCAAAGTAATTTAGAGCGGGACGGTCAAACTCTCCGGGTGGCAGACTAGATCGCGTGAAAGTCAGCGGATACTGCCCTTTCAGGATGCCAATAGCATCAGGTGGCACCCCTGCATCGATGAGTTCACGGTGGTCAAGTGGGCCAAGCATTATTCGTCTCCGTATGGAACATCATTACGATCATATAATAAATCGGATCGATGCATCACAATTGATATATCATTTAAACCGAGGCCAATCGATTTAGTGCTCTTCGACTACGGAGCACTTGTCTGGGTGTAGACGGTTTCCTCGCTGTTTTGCACCCAGACTTTATCGGGAGGAGAATGGGCTAGTGAATGCTCGTCAAACTGAAGTTGGGAGACTCCATGTCTTTAAAACATGTATCACTTTTAGCGCTTGTTGCCGGAGCGGCTTCTCTTTGCGTGCCCACGGCAGTCGCGCAGCAAGATGCGGCTGATGAGACCGAAGCTCGGTTCGGTAAAGTAACAGTCACCGCTCAAAGGCGTGAGGAGAACATTCAGGATGTACCGCTGGCTATCTCTGCCTTTAGCGCAGAAGATCTTGAAATCATTCAAGTCAATGATGCGATCGATCTGGTCGACACGATCCCCAATCTCGCTGGCGGCAACAATACCAGTCTCGGCACAGCAAATATGTACTATCTCCGCGGCCAAGGTCAGGACGAGTCATTTGCGACTTTTGATCCCGCAGTCGGCACTTATGTCGATGAGGTCTTTGTAGCACGGCAGAACTCAAACAATTTCAATCTGTTTGATTTTGAACGTCTTGAGGTTCTGCGCGGGCCTCAAGGTACATTGTTCGGCAAGAACACTTCGGGCGGTGCTGTAAACATTGTCATGCGCAAACCTGGCGAAGAGCTTGGCGGATATGTTGAAGGTGCCATAGGGCGTTTTGATCGAACAATGGTTCGCGGTTCGATTGATGTTCCGATCAGCGACAATATCCGTACTAAGTTCAGTGCGTTTACAATACAGGATGATGGCTGGCTCGAAAACACGCGTCTGAATGAGACTTATAATGATAAACAAGCAAGCGGTTTTAGGGCTGCTGCGGAAATCGACTTTTCTGACGCCGTTACGTGGTCTGTCGCTGCTGACTTTGTCGACGACAAGCAGGATAATATTACCGGAGAATTGATTGGTGATGATGTCGTCTCAACATCAATTCTGTCAGGCGGCTTGGCTGTCGTATTTCCAAGCCAGGCGGTGAACCAGAAAGCGGCACCTGGGAATCAGACGGAAGCCTTCAATGTAAGTTCAAACCTCGAATGGCAAACTGAAGCAGGTACGCTCAATTTCATCTTAGGTAATCGCAGCCTTGATCAGGAGTTCCTCGTCAACTTCCCGCTGCCCGTGTTTGGCGGGTTTTTCCCGAGCAGTCCCGATGACGTCTTTTTGATCGATAATGTCGGCGAACATGATCAGTTTTCGGCGGAACTCAAATGGACAGGAGAATATTTCGAGGATCGTTTAAAGCTGGTCTCTGGCCTCTATTATTTGGATGAAGAGAACACAACTGACGTGGCATCCTATTTCGCGTTCTTCATTCCATCGCGGGATCGCGTCATTGAAAACACATCCACCAACCAAGCGATTTACGCACAGGCAGACTGGGCCTTTACCGACAAACTCACTGCAACCGCGGGTATCCGGTTTACTAACGAAGAAAAGAACTTTTCGGTCACTGACAACATACCTCAGGCGGGGGGCGCTGGTGGTCCGACGGGTGATCAGACTGATCTTACAGATGCTAATCTTGATGCACTCGGTATTCCTAGAACCATCGAAGAGGATGTCGTCACGCCGCGTTTTGCCCTTCAATATGACTTCAATGATGATTTGATGGCGTATGCATCGGCGACGCGCGGTTTCCGGACAGGTGGCTGGAATGCACGCAGCAACACTCCGGCAGCGCTAACGCCGTTTGAATCTGAATTTGTTTGGTCTTACGAGCTCGGAACACGCGCAGATATCAATGAATATCTGACGGTCAACGCAACTTTGTTCTCATTAGAAGTTGAAGACCTACAGATTACGACAGCTATTCAAACCCCGGGTGGAACGGTTTTCTCGATCGATAATGCAGGTCAGATGAAGAATGAGGGTCTGGAGCTAGAACTGTATGCGCGGCCGAACGACAATTTGAACCTGTTCGCATTCTTGGGTCTGCAAAACGCCGAATATATTCCAACGGCGTCCGAACTCTCTGCTTGCTCAGTTCCTAACGCGAGTTTTGCTGCCTTTGATGCCGACTGTAACCCAGCCGGTGTAAAACGCGCGCCAGACTGGACGCTTAATGTTGGTGGATCATATGATTTTGATCTACCAAACGGTGGCACGCTTCAATCTCGCGCAAGTCTGCGTGCTGTCGCCGACCATTACACGGCCACGATTAGTCGCGGAGCTTCAGGTGACTATACGCTCTACAATTTTGGAGTTGAATATACGTCTCCGGACAATGCCTGGAGCGCAACAATCGAGTGCACGAATTGTGGAGACGAACGGTATGTCACCGCCTCGTTCGGAGCAGGAGACTCATATTATAATGCGCCAGGACGATGGGAAGCGCGTCTGAATTACCGTTTTGGGGCAAGCCGGTAACAGTTGCCAATCACACTGGACGCCAGCCGATCATATCTTGGCCGGCGTCCAGCAAGCCTTTGAAGACCCCAAATTGTATTTTATCAGCCTGCTTGCAGCCGGCGCCCCTCAACGGAGTATGGTGTGACGCAGAAGCTAGATAGAGTTCTGCCGCGAGACTTAACAAGACGGCGTGTTCTAAAGGGTGCGTTGGCCACTAGTGCACTCGCAACCGCCGGATGTGCAACGGTCGGTACCACGATACCCACCTCAGTGCCAAAAACATTTGTTCTCGTTCATGGTGCGTGGCACGGCGGGTGGTGTTGGCGAGATGTCAAGTCAATACTGGAATCGCAAGGCCATCGCGTATTTACACCTACGCTTTCTGGCCTGGGTGAACGCGCCCATTTGATGTCGCCAAATATAAGTCTTCAAACGCACGTTTCAGATATATTGGGTGTTATTGAATCTGAAGAGCTTAATGAATTTGTTCTCGTAGGTCATTCTTATGGCGGCATGGTTATTACGGGCGTAGCTGATATCGTGAAAGACCAGATTTCGCACATCGTATACTTGGACGCTGCATTGCCGAAGCACGGTGAAGCGATGATGACGCAAGGGCCGACAAAAACAGCGGATGAACTGCGCCAACAAAAGGTCTTTTTAGAGTCACTGTCGAACGATGGTGTGTCCATGCTTGAGCCTGAGCCAGCTTTGTTTGGCATTTCCAAGAACGATAAAAACATGACCGCCTGGGTAAAACGCCGCCTCACACCGCACCCATTACGTACTTGGTCTGACCCAATTTCTATTGAAAATGGTGGTCCAGAAGGCATTCCGGGAACTTATATCATTTGCACCACCCCTGCTCTGCAGGGCACGAGTTTTTCTTACCACGCTAACATCTTATCTAGTCAGCCAAATTGGACAGTCATCGAGCTCGCCACTGGACATGACGCGATGATTACCGCGCCCACAGCGCTTTCAGATTTGTTGATGGAGGCGCGATAACTAACCTGACAGGTTGAATCGATTGCCTCATATGATTTGCGGGCGAGGACAGTATTCAAACCGTGGTCGGTTTCCATATTGTGCCGTTATCGAAGCGCGATGGCTTCCTAATGCCGGTGCTGTCAGACTAATGCGAACCGGTCTCCAGCATCCAATTTCGTGTCCGTGACTTAGGCAGCGAGAAGTCCACGCCATTCCAGAAGAGCGGCATGTCGGAGATCCTTGAATCTGGTTCTGTGTTCGATGTTTCTCTGATGATTGAAGTGGTTGTGGACGGAGGAATGGACCGAGACGAATTTCTGTAAACTTCGCATTTGTCGAAATCTGAGCATGGCGCGTTTTCGCCTACGAAACGGTAGATGGGAATTTTCCGCTCGGTTGTTAGCCCACCTTGCAGTTTCCTGTCGCTCTTCGTTTCCAATCATTTTCATCGCGGCTCGGTAAGAGGCCAAGCGATCCGTTACAATCACTTCCGGACTGCCATATCGCTTCATCGCTTTCTTCAGAAACGTAAGCGCAGCCTTGCGATCCCGACGTTTCGTGACGAAGCACTCCAGGACTTCACCTTCGTGATCAACAGCGCGCCAAAGGTAATGCTGCTTCCCGTTGATCTTGACGAAGACCTCGTCCAGATGCCACCGCCACTGCGGACTTTGTCGCATCGATTGGGATCGTTTCTTTCTGATCTCGGATGCGAACATCGGACCAAATCGATTCCACCAGTGTCGAACACTTTCATGGCAAACATCAATTCCTCGCTCATGGAGCAAGTCTTCAACGTTTCTGAGAGAAAGCGGAAATCGAACGTACATCATCACCGCGAGACGAATGATTTCTGCTGACGTATTGAAGTAGCGAAATGGATTTTTAGACATGCGGCCGAGACTAAGGCTGGGGCAGCGCGGCCTCAACTGATTTTAGTCTGACAGTACCAGCACGGCAGTGATGAAGAAGCTTTTCAAAAGCTCGGCTTAATCCTGCCCGATCAGTACGCCGCCAAACACAAGCCCTGGTTGAGAACTGAAATGGGGTTGATTCGTTTCGACCTGGATGGATTTGTCGTTGCTATCTGTCGTAGTCCGGCCCGACTCAATGATCCTGATTGTCCTCCGCAAATCGGTGGGCCTCCATTCGAAAAAAAAGACGATGAATAGCAAGCCCGGTGTACTTTATCCGTAGCTGGTTGAGCGTCTTAAACTCGCCCCACTACGGACGCTGAGACAAGACGCGGGAAACGCGCGAAAACGGAAACAACGAAGTTACGTTGAGAGTGGCTGCCGATAATGACAAGGCGCAACGTTTATATGCCGCCTTGGGATACACCATAACAGGCATCAACATGCGGAAAGCCTTCGGCAAAACGCGATTAGAGTGAACATTCTTGCACCGCTAGAATTGTGGTACGCTTCACCCATTGTCACTTCTGGCAGGGTTAGATGGAGCACATCATGGCTAAAGTAACCGGCATCGGCGGCGTCTTCTTCAAATCACAAAATGACCACAAGGCGCTCGCCCAATGGTATAAAAAGCACCTTGGGATCAAGCTTGAGGATTTCGGCGGCGCCATCATGAAGTGGCAAGACGACAAAGTCGAAGATGGCGGTATGACCGTCTGGCATGTCGCAGAGAAAGACACCGAATGGTTTAGCCCCAGCGCATCAAGCTTCATGGTCAACTACCGCGTTGACGACATGGCGGGCATGATCGCTCAGTTGCAAAAAGGCGGCGTCGACATCCAAAGAGGACCGGAGTCACATCCGAACGGGTCATTCGCCTGGATCATTGATCCCGATGGCAACAAAGTTGAACTGTGGGAGCCCAAAGCCTGGGATGAGAAGAACGCAGAAGGCTAGAGGTCGCGTTCTAAGCGGCCGCTGGCAACTTCACGACAGACAGTTACACGCGAAACGCTTTTAGCAGCAGCTTGTTCAGTGTTTGCTTTCGGCGTCATAGCGGACTTTAGTGAGGGGCATAAAACGCCCCAGATCGGTCTCTGAGCTAGGAGGCAGGGAACGCCCTAAAACGGTCGCTCGTATTTCATGCTCAGGCTCAAAAGAACGCGCTTGGGCCCACGAACATTCACGCTCAATAAATCGGCTCGAGCGCTGCGCCATCAAAATTACTCATGCTCAACAATTCAAGACCTAGTTCGAACAATGGACCCTGTGTCGGAGTCCATCGGTCAAATGAGGTGTAAACGTCGTTCAATCGATGCTCAAATACCCATTGTGAACCGTCGAATCCAAAGTTCTCTTCTTGCGACTGAGACGCAGCTATCACGTTGATCACAAGTGCTTGGATTTTCGCTATATCTTCTGAGGTCAAGCGTTTGGTTTGCGAAAGCTCAAGCTCACTCAAATCGAAACTCCGAGCCAAATTAGCCTGTTTAAAATGCAAGTTAGCCTCGTCGTTGAAAGAAACCTCTATGCGAATGGATATCGGATCATGAAATGACCTTAGCCAGATGAACCGAAAGCACTCGGAAAACTCGCAACCAACGGAATAAATAGAGTGTTCGTTTAAGGCAGCGAGTTGCGCCTCATACCAACCGCGTTTGAAGTCACCTTCAAGGTGGGTTCCAGTTATTAGGTCTAACTTATCAAACGCATCGTCAGGAAAGAAATCTTGTCTGACTTCGGACCGCGTTTCGCCCAAACATGGGAGTACCGAGACGACAAATGCGATGGTGATAAATGACAGAGCTTTTAAGCCCATAATCCGCCCCTTTAAGTCGTTGCGATCTACCGCAAATTTATCATGAGTTCGAAGACGCGCAATACCAGCTTACCCACCGAAGCAGGAATTTAACTGAGCGGCTTAAACTCGCCCCACAACGGCCGCTAATAGTTTCCGAAAAGCGAGCAGAAGCAGACATAAGAGTGGTGTTGAAACGCCGCAAATAAGACGTTCAGATCAATTCGTCTCGACTTCGGTCCGAAAGTAGATCAGCTCATCCCGGGCTGCAGATTTAGAGGGTTCTCCCTGCCATCTGCACGAGCTCCGTAAGGCGATCTTTAGCTTTTACGTAGTGATGTTCTTTTGTTTTCCACGAAGTCGTGGTCGAAGCGGTCGCTTCAGCGAGTTCACACAGAATACTATACACACCAGTTGGCCAATTGTTTGGCGTGATGTCTTCAAGCAGCCACGCAGCGTTAGATGCGAGAACATCATTTCTTGAAGACATGCCCCAAAGAATAAAGTCGTCACGATCCTTCGCATCAACCAGTGTGTGCTTTGCTTTGGAAATCGTTTCACTTAGGAGCTGCGTCTGAACTTTCGAATAGTCCTGATCGCGTTGTAACGGTCGGCCAAGAACGTGTGCCGGCAATTGGCTTCTAACCCATTCTATCAGGTCGTGTCGTTGTTGATCTGTCATGTCGTACAACCAATACGACATCGAGTACCCACTTAGCGGCGAGTGTTGCGCATATTTAAAAAATTGATCGAACCTGTTTTCGCCATAGTGCTCGACCGCCGGCTCGATCAGTTCAGCGAATTCTGGCGTTTCTAAATCCTCCAACGCGTCCAGCACGCGCAGTCGATTTTCGTCTTTCTGAAACAGTCGCGACAATTTTTCGGCAGCGCGCCAAAATTCGCGTTGGTTCTCTGGCGGGTTGTCTTCAGCAACTTCGTTCAAATTGTCATGAACCCGATTGAGATTAATAAGGTCATCAAAACTAAGAGGAGTATTCTCAAGGTGTCCAACAAAATGCGGGAACGCTTTTATCGGCTCTTCGGTGTGATCGAGATAGTCCTCGAACAGAAGTTCTGATATTTCTGCGTACGTATTCGTCAGGTTGGATATTATTTCCTCACCGGGGTGGCCGGCGCGCAGCGTCTCCAGAAGTTTTCCGTAGCTCAGGAACTCCAGATATGAGTCTATGTGATCTTCCAATGTGTATCCAAACCCACTCTCCACAGTGCTGATTCGCGTTGCGAGTACGTGACGCGCGAGATCCTCTGAAACCGTGGGCGCGAGCATTCTCAAAGCCACGAGCTTGCGCCGATCGCTCAATCGCAACATCATATGGGCGCACAAGTCAGTCTTATCGTCACCCACAACGTTCCATTGGCGATTTAGAATATCGAAGCACGGATAGAGGAGCTTTTTATGGCGAGACAGCACTGTCAGGACATCTAGTGGGAGTTCAAACCCAAAAACTCGGCACTGTTCCAGGCAATTGAACACGACGAAGATGTTGGGCGTCGTGCTCATCGTATTCAGCAATATCCCGCGAAATGTGTTTATTTGTGACGCTGTTAACTCGCAGTGTTTTTGAATCAATTGATGCTCATGGTTTCGCCAGTATCGGTCTGTCATCAAAGAGACCAATCGAGCGTGAGGGTGCTGCGCGACGTGTCCACCGCTCGAGCCGCATGCTGACAGTATCAGCGACGCCACTTCACTTTCATTGAGAAGCGAAGCATCCGCATCTAAATGACTCTTAATTCGAGTTCCTGCGGGAATATCCCATGAACCATCCAAGCGTAAATTATCAAATACGCTTTTTCCCGACATCGGGGTTGAGGGCGTCTTATTCGGAGTCTTCATTTGCGTTTCCATATCAACCTGAGCCGGACGCGAGAAGCGCGGCCCGTCCTCAACCCGACTATTCTGCCGACCCCAGCAAACATGCGTTCGCGTATCGTTCTAGTTCGTTTCGATTGACCACTTTGATCGCCTCGTTAAAGCCATCTCCGTTCGAAATACTGAACTCAATGAGGTAAACAACGTCCTGATGGTTGGCGACGATTGCTCGCGAGGGACACGTGCAGAGCTTTTGAAGATCGTCTTCGTCGAATAGTGTATAGTGGTTCCGGCACGAGCCATCCAGTATCGAAACGGAACGGTTCTCGCTCGCAGTTTTTGGAGGCACGGAAGATGTCCCTGGCCAGGGCGCAACCTGCGCATGTTTGTCAGGCTTGAGTGTGATCTTGGAAAACACATCATTGGGCTGTACGTAAAACGACATTCGAAACTCGTGATACCCCTCTTTGCAAGGCGGCAAAACCTTGCTTCGAACGGACGATAGACTCCCAGATTCATAATATTTCGCGTCGCTAGGCAGGCAGACAGTATCCGCTTCAAATCGTCCAGACATTGGGCGATCTGCGCCGGATACGACATAAACTGGATTGCCAATAACACCGCCGCGCCCTTCATGGTAGAACCCGATCGATACACCTCGATAGCTTGCGGGATTCACATTCTGGCACTTGCCCGGTTTTATTTGATACCAAGCGCTGGCTTCTGCTCGGTCCCCCATCCAGAAATCAGTCTTGGTTGCGAAAACGGCATACGCCAGCAAGACATTTCCTTTGTTACAGACCTCAATGACATTATAATCATTGATCTGCGCAATAGAGATCGAAGGCATGGCAGTGGCTAAGCCAATGCATGTTGCCAGCGCTCTCATCCGATACAGCATGTCGTACGCCCCTTTCCGTGACCTTAGAGCGGTCTTTCTCAGTCAATGATTGTTAGGTCTGCAAAATTGACCAACGAAACTTCGCCGTTCCAAGCCCCAGCAGCCAGTAGCGGTTTTGTTGGATGAAAGCTTAAAGCACCAACGCGCTCCCTAAACGTCAATTCAGCGCGGAGTTCACATGTGTCTGCGTCCCATATGCGCGCATATCCAAAGCGATCTGATCCACCGCCGGTGGCGATTAGGCGTCCGTCCGGACTGAGTTGGAAAACTCGCAGACCGAGCCCCTGATCATCGCTATTGAATCGGCAATGCGGCGTTTGATTTTCCAGATCCCAAACAAGGACTCGGTCCTTGTAGGATGCAAGTATCAAACGTGAATTGTCCGGTGCATAAGCGAGGTGGTTGAAACTCCCGCGCGCATAGTTGATACGGCTAATAATTTCTCGTGATAGCGGATCATAGATCATCACCTTACCGCCCGCACGAGGTTCGCCGTCACCATCTGCGGAAATGACGAAACTCGCGCCATTCGGAGCAACTCCAAGCGCGCCGATCTTTCGAACCCCTGACTCCCAAATCAGGCTTTGCGACTTTGGATCGATCAAAACCGCTTGTAATTCTGCGACAGCTAATTGGAACGCCCGGTCTGGCGCGAGAACCGTACGAAAATCTGCTCCGGTCAGGTCTCGAACTTGCTCACCGGTGTTAACGTCATACGCCGCGCCGCCATTTCTGGACCGAGAGGGCATCAATATCTCGTGGTCATTCTCTGATCGCGTGATGTGAACTGTGCTGCAGGTTCGGCAAGGCTTAATCCGCCACTTTTCTTCACTGGTGAGCGTATCGATAAGCAGGACCTCTCGATTAAGAGCGATGGCAAGCTCCATGCTCTCGTTTGGAAAAGTCAGTCCATTGATCGCATCTTCGAATTGAAGCGTCTCTACCGGCAATGCGGCGGCACGTCGCTCGGCTGCGCGCTCGATTTGATCTGGTTCAGTATACACGTTGCCAATGGCCACTTTGTCCGCGGGCTCGTCAGCGTCGGACGCTAGGCCGCCGCAAGATGCAATCAATACAATGGAAACGAGTTGAAAATGTTTCACGAAGTTTTCTCCTCCCTCATGGCTAGTTTTGTTATCGATCCCCGGCATTCGCTAAATGGCGCCCGAATGTTCGGTTTTTGAGCGTTTGAATCGTGTTTGATCTTTAATCACCTATTGATAAGCTCGCGAAACTCATCCGAAATCTTGAACGTGCGCTCGCCAATAAAAATGCGATCAATCTCGCCATTCTTCATAGTCTTCCCCGCCAACGCGATGAGGATGGGACCGTCATCTCGTTCGAACACGGCGATATGACCCTGAAGATAGTAGCGCCCGTTCGATTGGGCGATAAGCTCTACCGATTTGTTTTCGAGCCCGAAGCCGCCAGAAGTATATCTTCCATCCGGTGTGAACCATGCATCAGCCGGCCTCAGATCGCTGAGGCTTGCCCCATAATGCAGATTGAACAGACGCTTTTTATCGCCGCCTAGGAAGTTGATCCTTTCGCCCGGTTCAAACGGCAAAATTCGTTCATTGCTGACTTGGTCAAAGTAAATTGCCTCACCGAATTTTTCCAATGACCGCCAATCCCCGTCTAAGAAAGCATTGATCTCTCCAGAGTCAGAATCCCGTTTCCAGGCAAAGATTGAACACGCCCCCAGGTTGAACAAGGGTTGGCCAGAGCCGCCGACAATCAGCAAATCTCTTGGAGCGTAAGCAGCAGGGTCCCAGTTCAGGCAATTGGTGAGTGGCTCTCCCTCAACTACAGGCACCGCGGCGTGCGAAAATGGGTGGTTGGTTTGCCGCATATGCAACATCTCTACTGGGCCATGATCGCGTGCAACCCGTTCGGCGATCGCTTGCAAATCAGCCGGCTCATCGTCTGTAGGCACAATCGCTTCGCCCTGAATGCGTTTAACTGCGAGATCGAGCCAAAGCGCCGCCGTTTTTTGATAGGCAAAGCTCTTCCGGGCTAAGCCATCATTGTGGACCCACAAATTCGCAAATAGCTTTTTGTCGGGCGTGAGGCTGACAAAAACGATGCAAGAAGGTTCATCATCGTCACTCGATACCTCTAACCCCATGCCATTGGGTTTGGGTTCGACCCCCGCGAGCCCAGCACAGCTAGAAGGATAATTCTCTACGACCTCCGCAACAACCTCATTGGTCCTGGAGAGCGCCTGCGCTTCGCTGGCAATCGGGGCGGCATCTGCGGGATATGCGGTTATCGACATTCCCGCAATCGAGCGATCCGCTCGGGTAAAAGTCAGTGTTGTCGCGGGCGACCCAAAGGCCTGCCAGCCCGGATGATCTTCGAGATAATATGTCTCGGCGGAAGCAGCCAAAGCAAAAAACAAACTTGCTGCGCTCAGCAAACTGGCAAAGTATCTCATAAAAATCCCCTTGGTGATCGAAAGCGGCGTTGAATCTAGGTGTCGTCGGGCGCTGCAGATGCGTTTGTTGAGGGTACCAGGCGATACCCCAAATTCTCGCTGACAACTTCAGGAGCGCCGTCCACGGAATGCAGCACTCTGCGAAGACGGCTAATCGCTGTATTGATCACGGTATCCTGCGGCGAGAGGTTTTTGTAGTCGGTCCACACTTCCTGCCAAAGTGCTTTACGGCTCACCCACTCGCCCTGTCTTTCCGCAATCGCCTTTAACAATGCGAACGATTGCGGCCTTATCGACAGCGGTGTGTTGTGAACCAAGGCTTGTCCATTTAGTCTGCGGAGTTCTAATCCGCCGAAAATCAGGACGCTTGCCGGCGCACGTGTCGACGCGACCCGCCTCGCAACCGCGCGAACTCTTGCCCGCAATTCATCGCGCTCGAATGGTTTATTTATGTAATCATCGGCGCCCGTTTCTAGTCCCAGAACATGGTCACTCACAGATGTCAGTCGGCTTGCTACGAGTATGCCTGGACGTTTGCCTTCCAGGTCCTCCAGCCAGGTAATATAATCTAAGCCTTCGCTGCCATCTCCCAACATGCGGTCGAGAATCACCAGATCTGGCAAACATGCAGAGCTCTCAGTCTTTGCTTGTTCGAGCGTTTCTGCGAGGCTGACATGATAACCAAGTTCGCGGCCCACTTCAGCCATAGCAGACGCCATCGATGGATCATCTTCCACAATGAGCATTTGATTATTATTCTGCATTTTCTTTCGTGTTCCCTACGGCTAGCCTGTACTTACAGCCAAAGCAGACGCTCCACACCTAACAATCGAGGTTATATGGTCTTGAAGTTGCAAACATTGACTATCGCGCTCGTACTAGCGGTATCAGCCGCAGCCTGCCAATCGCATCCGAATGCGCCGAACACGCAGCCAATGGATCGGTCTGTTGCGAGCGCGCTTTTCCAGTCTGAGAGCGAGTTTATCGATCGAGAAGCGGCTTCAGACGCCTATGGCATGGCGCGCGTAGCCCGCGCGCGGCTCGAGCTGATCGAACAAATCGCCGCGGGCGCTGCGCTTGACGGCGACGATAGAAATGACCAAAGCCGCGACCGTCGAACAGAAACACTTCTTGCCTCAGTGCACGACATGGTAGCGCTCGCAAACCTGCGCGCCCAAAACGACCCGGACACGCTGGCCCGCATCGAGCGCCTGTTTCCGTCATCAAGAACGGCTCAGAGTGGCGGCGTCGACGGTTTTAGCGGCCTGATTGGCAAGCGCCGCGCCGTCAAAGTCACGATTGGATTGGAATTGGAGGCGACCTTGGAAGCTCAAGCTGAGGAAAGCGTACGTCTTCCTGTCAATTCTCGAGACGGCACGACAATTTACGTTCAACCAGTCGGTCACCGCTATCTCGAAACCACGGCAGATATGGCCATGCAGGTTACACGTCGCTCTGACAATTCTGAAGAATGGGAAACAGTCGATTGCCCTCAAACCGCTGCAGCGAGATTGCCATGCTATGTTCCGGCGGGTGATCATTCGGAAATCGAAATTCACCTCGTCAATCACAGCGAACGAACGGTCCAAGCTTTGATATTTGTGAGTGGAAACGCCAAAAGCGTCGCAGCATCCTTGACCACAGAATAGGCGATCAAACCGCTTTGGTTAGATGACGCAGCGCAAATTCTGAGCCATGAATGAAGACAAAGGTTGGCTCACCTGTCGCCATGAGGGCCAATCGAGTCAGGAGAGAGCGTGCAACCAAAAACCCCGATCTCTATAGCATTGATCGTCAACATTCTGATGACGACCCTGATCGCGGTGATTGCGGGCATTACGGCTTTTGGGACGATTAATTCTGCCGTCGAAAAAGCTGTGAAACAGGATCTATCGCGCGACATTTCTGTCATGCTCGACCGTGCGCCGGAGCGAGGAATAATCCCGGACATAGCGGTTTTGACCGGCAGCGTCGGAAAGCGCATTTTCGTAAGTACGAACGATAGCGATGACTCGATCTACCTCCTAGCAAATCGTACAGGAGAGAAGATCGTCGGAAACGCAGATATGCCTCCAAACGTCGCGCCTAACTCATGGATCGAGCTAGATGGCATTGACCTCGGAGCAGCGCCAGGTCCGATTCTCATCCGCACCGTTGCGGTCGGGCCTGATCACGTTTTAGTCGTGGGCAGGCGGCTAACGGCGCGCGCGGCGTTGAGTCGCTGGCTTGTGCCTACTCTCGCTGGCGGCGTGATTTTGCTCGGCCTGTGCAGCTCACTGCTACTTGGGTTCTTGAACCGCCGTTTCCGAGCGAGGGTTCAACATATCAACGCTGTTTTTCAGCGCGTGGAATTGGGTGAGTTAGACGCTCGAATTTCCTTCACAGACGATCAAAGTTCAGCCGACGATATTTCGGTTTTGGCGCGAAACGTGAACAGCGCGTTGGCAGAAGTCGAGCGATTGCTGCGCGGGTTGGAATCCTACAGTCAGGTGGCGGCTCATGAACTCAATCACTCGATTACGAAGCTTCGCGATCGGATTTCTGAAGCAGGCGAGCCCGAGATCGCCCGCCAGGCAGATCGGCTGATAGATCTCGTCACTCATATTTTGGAGCTTGCCAAAATCGAAGCAACGCCAGGTTTTGCAATGCAGCAGATAAAGCTTGGCGAAGTCGTACAATCTGCGGCCTCGCTCTACGCAGACGCGTTCGAGGACGCTTCTGTGACTTTGAATATCCATTTCCTAAATGGCGAAGCAGAAATATTGGGGTCGAAACCGCTGATCGAAAGCGCTTTGATCAACCTCATATCGAATGCACTGAAACACGCTCCACCGCAATCGTCGGTTCTGGTTTGCGTGAAGCAGGACGCGCAGAGTGTGTCTCTGTCGGTTGCAGACCAAGGCCAAGGCGTCGCCAGCACAATGCTTGGCGACTTGGTTGCTATCGGACGAAGCGGAGCAAGCGGAGGATATGGATTTGGGCTGCGCCATGTCGAGGCAGTCGCTATTCGGCATGGAGCTCAATTTCATCTGGAAAACACTGTACCTGGACTAAGAGCAACACTCGTCTTTCGTACGCTCTAATGAACCTAACCGAGATGGTTAGGTGAAGGTTGGTGCATCCTAGCCTAGGTAGAGGCTAACAGTGCGATCGGGAAACCCGTATGTATAAGACAAGTATCATTGTAACGCTCGCGGCTTCTCTCGCATCCTGTCAGTCAATGACGGGCGCAGAATTTTCCCGGACGAGTTCGTCATCTCATCCCGACTGGCTAAGGGATATGAATATTGGTTGTTTCACCCCAAACCGGCAACCAAGCGTTTCTGCGCTCACAATCGATAATGATCGGAACAATGCTCTGATGGGCACAATGGAAGATCAAAGAAAACAAGCAGAAATTATGGGGCAAGCCTATCAGGTCATTGCGACGCTGGCCAATGCCGCCAATCTGAGCGACGACGCGGAGGTTCAGCGCGCGCTGAACTACTTCTCGGCGAATCTATATCAGGAAAATTTCTTGCCGTTTTCGATAAATCCAACGACCATCGGCGAAAATGCGAAAGATCAAGCGCAGGTTCATCAATCGAGGGATGCCTCATGACGCCAAGACAATTCGAGACTATCAATCGAGGCGGACGCGAAATTCTGAGATTGCGTCCGGCTTGGTTAAGCTATTGGGGGAGTCTGATCGCAGCGATCGGCGTTGTTGTGCTTTGGGTGCTCCAACGTCCCTTTTTTGATGCTTTGTCCGACCGCCTGGGTCTACCGAATGTGCTCGGAGGGCTCGGCTTGGCGATCGCCCTCTCCCCAATTTTATTGAGGGTTCTCTATCATCGCTACACGCATGCTTACGAAGTAGAGAATGGCAAAAAACTCCGGCTGGTGGCGGGCTTCATCTCTCGCGTAAAGCGAGAATTTCCTCTGACTGACAAAGTTCAAACGGATATGGGACAAAGCATCATCGGGCGCGTTCTGAACTATGGCACACTGGCCTTTTGGACCGGTGACGACCGAAGCCGCTTGCAATGGAAAGATGCGCCCGACCCGGACCGTATTATTGCCTTCCTCGATGAGATGAAGTCCGGAGAGTCAGCAAGTACGTATCAAAGTAGCACTGACAAAAGTGGTGAAACGGTCGGAACGGCGAATGATGACACTACAGAACGCTTTCCGGCCGCCCCGACACTAAAGGAAGCGAAATCATCCAAATATACACATTTCGGGCGCGCGCCTGAGTACAAACAGCTCTCTGAGATGGTCGAAAAGCGGATTAAGACTCCTTTGGGCGACTATATCGACAATGATGACGGGACCGTTTCGGACGAAGACGGCGGGTTGATGTGGCTACGTGCACCATGGGGCATGGTGTGGGCCGGCAGTGGCTATGTTGGTGAGCCAATCGCCCTCAAATGGGGCGAGGCGGTGGATCTTTTTGGGCGCGGTACCGAGGTAGGATACAATGTCGGCAGTACGATGGCCTATATGGGGCACGAAAAGCGAAGAGCGTCAGCGTTCGAAAACGGATACAAATCGGGAAAGTGCGTCATTCACGCTGCCGGCTATAAGGATTGGAGGCTTCCGACAGCTGAGGACCTTGATCGTCTTTCGCCCTACGTTCACAGCCACTCAGGCGATCTCGGGCGTGACGGACATGGTCTATCGCGAGATGATGAATATGATTGGCGCTGGCATGGACCGGGCGCCAAAGCGGTCTTTCAACGGCTGTATCCGGAACTATCAGCGGTTGGGTCACACTTGTGGACCTCTACTGGACTTGGAGGCGGACTGGCCTGGGCTTACGATGGCGGGCTTCCTGTCGGTGATTTTAAAACCTCCGAACCCCGGCCGGTTCTGTTTGTACGAAAAATCACTGGCGGCGAATTGAAAGCGCCAAACCGTGTCGATGAGGACGTCTCGTGGGATTAGTTTCGCCCCGGCGATGTGGGGGCGTTCTATTCTGACCGACAGAAGAACTGAAAAAGCGTACAAAGATGAGTGACCAAAGACTTTACTGCAAACTCTGCCATACGGCGGTCTCAAAACCGTTGCGGCTTATTGATTACGTGCGAGAATTCAGCCCTTCAAGACAAGATGACAGCATTCACATTCCGGTGGACGAAGCCTGGATTGTTGAAATCCTACCGCTCACCAAGGGGCGCTCACCTGAAAAGCAAATCTGGTTTTCACCACTGTCTTTGACTAAAGACCTAGTAACTGACCGCAATACCTTTGGGTGCTGTGGGTATAAAGGCTTGGACAATACACGCTGCTCGAGCGGGCATGTTATTGGTAGCCGGATCGATGAGTGTGCCTATCAGCCACGCTTCGAACCGAACCTGAAAATGACATTTTGGAACGCCGCCCACTTCGCAAAAATGGACAGCCAAACCGGTTAGGTCCGAACTCGGTATCAACTAATGTAGGCGTGCTGTGACGCTTAAGCAAATTTTGCTCCGTCCGACTTTTCACATTGGGGAACCATCGGATGTTGGAGCGTTTCAAACGTCCGCTTCGCGAGCAGAAGAAGACATTAGATAGGAGGCGGGAAACGCCCTAAGTAAGACGCTGCCCCGGCGGATGCGAAGCACCTTCAGGCAGACCGTGTCTCATTCAGTTCCGCGGGTGCTCTACTTGACATGCAACGCTTATGTTGCATGTTGGTGGAATGGGTATTCCCTTCGATCAAAACCTCAGCCAAGTGTTCCGCGCCCTTGGCGATGATACGCGATTGCTGATCCTTGATGAGCTGCGTAAGCGCAATGATCAGACGCTGTTTGAGCTCTGTGCGCGCCTGTTTGAAGAACATGCCATTACGCTCTCGCGGCAAGGCGTTACCCGCCATTTGAACACCCTTGAGCAAGCCGGATTGATTGTCACCACTTGGCGAGGACGAACCAAGCTGCACTCACTCACTACGGCCTCGATAACCGAAACAATCAATCCCTGGTTAAAGCCATTCTTCGAAGGAGAAGAGATATGAAGATGTATGCAAAAGGCGTCACTGTCGACGATCAGGCTAAAGCGCTTGAGTTTTACACCGGCAAGCTGGGCTTTGTTGTAAAACACGATATTCCACTCGGCGAACATCGATGGCTGACCGTTGTTTCACCAGAAGAGCCGGACGGGATTGAACTTTTGCTCGAGCCCAACGCGCATCCTGCATCGAAGACATTCCAGGAAGCATTGATGACGGATGGTATTCCATGCACAGCGTTTAGCGTTGATGACATTAATTCTGAGGTGTCCCGCCTTCAAGAATTAGGGGTTTCATTTACACAACCACCCGTCAAAGCCGGCGGCGCCATCATGGCGGTGTTTGACGATACATGCGGTAATCTCATCCAGATAGTTCAGCTTTTGGAGTGAGGCAGCACGCGTCATGAGCCGCATCAACACCCATCTGGAGATAGCAAAATGTACCTCGATATGACCCGAATTCTAACTCTCTGCGCTTTCGCATCCATGGTCTGGCTCACAGCATGTCAATCCGCGCAGGGTGAAGAAGACGCGCTGCCCAACTCAACGCCTACGTTTGAAGCTGGTATGGCGATACAATATCTCGAAATCGTAACCACAGACGTCGATGCAATCTGTTCCACATTGTCAGACGTTCACTCCATCGAATTTGGGGCGCCGGAGCCAAACTTCGGCAACGCTCGACTGGCGATCTTAGGCAATGGCGGTCGGCTGGGTGTTCGTGCCCCGCTCAGCGAAGACGAAGGGGCCCCTATTGTGCGCCCCTATCTTCTCGTTGAAAACATTGAAGCAGCGGTCGCCGAAGCTGAGGCCAACGGCGCAGAATTCGCAATGTTAGCAACTGAGATTCCGGGCCATGGCAAGTTCGCAATTTACTTCCAAGGCGGCATCCAATTTGGACTGTGGGAAAAATGACCTGACGGCTTCGGGTCTCGGCGGCGGTATATCTAATTTCAGAGGCTTAAACTCGCCCCAACAACGTCACTCGTCAAAGTTCCAACGCCTCGGAAATCTGAAGAGCATCTTCTAACTCGATACCGAGGTATCTGATGGTGCTTTCGATTTTGGCGTGCCCCAGCAGCAATTGTACAGCCCGCAAGTTGCCTGTGTTCCGGTAAAGCTGTGCGACCTTTGTGCGACGCAGTGAATGCGTTCCATAGTCCGATACCTTCAATCCTATCTGTCGAACCCAAGAATTGACGATACGGTGATACTGCCGCGTGGAAAGATGGTCGCTAACGCTATTGCGGCTGGGAAACAGGTAATCATCTTTGGATAAGCTCGCTTTCTGAACATGTGAAATGAGCGATGTCGCAGTCAATTTGGTTATTTCAAATTGGACGGGTCGAGATGTCTTCTTTTGGATGACCATCGCACGCTCTCTGATGGAGCCCGCTGAAAACACGTCGGATACCCTCAGGCTTACCAAATCACACCCACGCAGTTTGCTATCTATTGCCAGATTGAGGAGAGCGAGGTTTCGAACTTGTCCCAGCATTTCAAGGCGGGCTCGAATGGCCCACACCTCTCTCGGTCGAAATGGGCGTTTCTGGCCTCTCGGCGCTCCAGGTGCTTGCTCAACACCAATTGTTGAAAGTTCGGCTGGTGCAAGTTGGTTGATCGGTTGCATGAATTTCTCCCAAATTGATGCCTATGCGACCTACGCGCCATTTGGTGGGTAGCCTGTACGTGCGTCTCGATGCGCGCTAAGTAGGACGCTCATTGTTTCCCGTCAGGGCCTTTGAGACAGTTTGGGGTGTTTTGCTAAGGGATTGTTTCTGACAAAAACGATGTGTTTTTGATTTTAGGGTTTCATTGATTGCGTTAGGGGACGACAAATAAATGCTAAACAAAATTGGACTATTTCTGGCTCTTGCGCTTTCGAGCTTTTCTGGCCATGCTCTGGCGGAACAACGCATCGCGCTTATTGTTGGCAACGCTGATTATGAAACGCCATCTTGGGTCCTGCAGAATCCGGAGAATGATGCACGCGTTGTTTCCGCGCACCTAAGAGACCTCGGCTTTGATGCCACAGTTGTGATTAACGCCGGTGAAGATGCGCTGGAAGATGCCGTTTTGGACTTTCGGGTAAGGCTGCGTGATGCCGGACCTGATGCGACAGGACTGTTCTATTTTTCCGGTCACGGTGTACAGGCAGACGGCATAAACTGGCTCGTCCCGGTCGATTTTCAAGGCAACACGCATGAAGAACTGATGTCTGATAGCGTTCGTTTAAGCGATGTATTATCGGCCATGGATGCTGCTGGGAATACGACCAATTTCGTTATCATTGATGCGTGTCGTGATGATCCACTTCCGCGCGTGACACGGGGTGGAGACCGCGGGCTGGCGCGTGTGTCGCGTCGTCCGGGTATGGTGATTTCATACGCCGCCGCCCCGGGACAAACCGCGCTGGACGGCATCGGGTCTGATCTCTCACCCTTTTCGAAGGCGTTCACTGAATTGGTCAGCAAACCGTTCCATGCGGGCGAACTTTTCCCGCTGATTGCCGGGCGTGTTGAAGAGCTGACAGGTGGGCGCCAACAACCATGGGTCGAGATCGGTCTTGCACCGCGGTCGCCTGCCGACTTCTTCTACTTCAATCGTCAGGGTGCATTATCTCAGAATACTGATGGGGGAGATACTGACCATCTGTCTCGCGAGTTGGCGGCAAAAGTTGAGCGGATAAATGATCTGGAGCAGCGGTTTGCCAAGTCGGAAGTTGAACGTTCGAGCCTTGAAGAAAAGGCAGATATCCACGCTACACCGTTCCGACCAGACGAAACGTGGAAACAGGTTCAGAGTGTCGATGCTCAGGCTGACGGTGGATGCTATACGCAGGACAAGACTGTCGGGCCGTACTTCCAGTGTGAGATGTATGACGTGGCCTATGATCCGACGGGAGCCCGCCTGGCATCTGCGGTCGGAAATGGGGATCTGATGGTTTGGCCGATCAATGCAGACGGGAAAATATTTGGTGCACCGGCCAGGCTTGAAGGAACGAAAGGCCTTTCGTCGGTGAGTTGGAGTAGTTCGGGCATGCAACTCGCTGCAACTCGCCACCCGTTTGATAAGGCGCTTCTGGTATGGGAGTTTCGCCAGAACGGTATTGCCAATCCAACGCCGCGTATTCTGGAAACCGGAACGGCGTATGGTGACCTTGCCTGGAGTCAGGATGATCGCTTCCTGGCTGCTGAGGGATACGACAATACGGTCGTGATTATTAACATCTCCACCGGCCAGAAAAGCCGGTTCAGCCTTGAGGGGTGCGGCCCAATGAAGCTGTCCTGGTCCCCGCAAGATACGGCCCTTGCAGTTATGTGTGGATGGGACGTTCGGCTTTTCGTGGCGGCTAGAGATACATTTGCGTCCGGACCCGTTTTGGACACTGACGACAGACTGGGAATGAGTGTCTGGTGGAGTGCAGACGGATCCTACCTAACACATCTCAGTGGAGATTATGTCGAGACGACCTGGGCCCTAGACAAACACCTCAGCCCGATTGGCGATGCATTTGTGCGCGGGGAAGCAGGTTGGGTTGATAGTGGAGAAACGTCTATCGATCCGTTCAAACGGCGTGTTGCGACCGCAACAACGACGTCCTTGAAAATGTCTGGCCTGTATAATGGCGATTGGATCGATATTGCCGTGCCAGGCCTGGATCAGAATGTCGAAGAGCTGAAAGCCCTGATGTCCGGTAGTGCTAAACAGCCCACGGGTTTGGCGTGGCATCCGAATGGTACGACGGTTGCTGTATCGACACGCGGCGGGAAAATCACATTGTGGCAGCTGGACGGTCGTGGAAGCGTGGGTAGGGCTTCCAATACGAGCATTAACACAGAGCTTGGTCTTGGTGCCTATCAGAATCAGGAGTTCGCCAAAGCCTTGAAGTACTGGCTAGGCGCGTGCGAGGCTGGCGGTCGGCTGGCGTGCTTCGGTATTGGCGTTATGTATGCTGAGGGACAGGGTGTTGACCAGAATAAGACGCGCGCCTTCCAGTATTTCACGACCTCATGTGACCTGAATTATTATGACGGATGCTACAATGCCGGTAACAGCTATCGCAACGGCGAAGGCATCGATGCCGATCTCCACCGGGCCGTTGCGCTGTGGGTGAAGGCCTGTAACAGCGGTCAGGGCAATACGGGCGCGTGCAACGCCGCAGCGTGGCGAATGGCCGTTTCAGGAGACAGCAGTTTGCGTGCTCCCGTGCAGGCGCTCGAACTCGCCCTTCATGCAGTTGCGGCCGCTCCTAATGACGCTAATGTGCTGGACACGCTCGCTGCGGCGCATGCGGCGAATGGCAAATTTTCTGAAGCGGTGAGACAGCAGGAGAAAGCGATAGCGGCTGGCGGAACGGATGAAAGCTTTACGACCAGGCTTAACCTCTATCGTTCCGGGCAGGGGTACACGGAATAGGGAATTGTTGGCTTGTGCGTTACTGCAAAACTCTTGGATCTCAAAATGCCACGCAAGTTTTGGATCGCGATGTACATCGCACTTGGTTGGATCGTTGTAGTTGCGTTGCTACCTATGACTGCTGCGATGCACTGGGTTTCCCTACTCTTGTTGCTGCTAGGTGGGATCTTCTACGCTGCGGGTGTGATATTCTACGTCAACAAATCACTGCATATGGCGAAGGCTGTTTGGCACGGTCATGTGGTTACTGCTGCGGCTATGCATTGGGCCGCAATACTGCTCGGTGTGGTTCTCGCACCCATTCAGTCGTAAAGTTCCGTTCCGCGCGGATCATCTAGTTGAGCGCATCGGTACCCTGAAATTCGTGTTCTTTGGCGGCATTGATTGCGCGCTAGCGTCTTCTATTCGCCAAAAGCGAAGACGATCTGAGCGTCCTAAATTCGCCCCAGAACGGCCTCTGGCCCTGTTTCATTTCACTCAGAAAGACCGGGACCGGTTTGACCACCCACTATACGCCATCCTTCAGCGCGCTTAACCATTCCGACAGTCATCCAGCCATCGAATGCGAATTGTTGTTGTCCTTCACTAGACAACATGACGAAGTCGAAGTGAGCGGAAACGAGGGCCGCACCTTCAGCCATCTCTGCCACATGGATCGAGTCCACAGTCATCTGAGATGTTCCGCCAGCCTGAGTTAAACTCTGAAGCGATGCCGCTGCGTCGGCGCCCGATTCATATTGAACACGTCCGCGTTCTATCCAGTGAAATCCATCCTCGCGATCATACATGCT
This sequence comes from uncultured Hyphomonas sp., assembly GCA_964350465.1. Lineage (GTDB taxonomy): Bacteria > Pseudomonadota > Alphaproteobacteria > Caulobacterales > Hyphomonadaceae > Henriciella. The sequence continues at coordinate 6,964 of CAYGKE010000025.1, read as the reverse complement.
CGCCGCAACGCTAACGTTGTCAGAATTGAGGGCTTCGACATATGCCTCAAACGCGGCTGCCGCTTCTTGTTCGGTGTTGATTGACTGACCGCCACAAGCGGTAGTCAGTAGCAAGAACCCAGAAAGCATGAATGATTTCAATACAGCGCTCCTCGTCAGCTCGAAACCCTATACAATAGGTGCCGGGAATATCCTAACTCCAGATATGACGCTACGAATTGAATTTGAATGAGCGGCTTAAACTCGCCCCACTACGGACACTGACGCGTGCGGCATAAAACGCCCCAGATCGGTCTCTGAGCTAGGAGGCAGGGAACGCCCTAGATAGGACGCTTGAGAAACCTTTTTTTGCGCAGGAAGCGAGGCTAGTCCTGCGCTCCACCTTTGCACGAGGCGAAGGCGTAGACGCCATCATCGGCGTCGATAGGCATATCAATATGCCCCGTATAAGACGGATAAGGGGCGTTTACGCAAACCTGCTTATCACTGCGGTTCAGGTAAACCGGCCAAAGAATGCGGTCTGCTCTGGCGGGCAGCGCCTCGTGGGCATTGAGTTCCAGACGATGTGTCCAATTGTATTCGCCCATGGCGCCAGGCGCATCTTTCAAGATAAGTCCTTCCGGCACGCGCAAACCGTCCTGTTGGTCATACGTCCAAAATCCGACAGTTTCCCATGTCGGCTGGGCGAGTGATGTTGCAGCAGCTTCAGATGAATCGAGCTGCGGCGTTTGGGAGGGACGAGTGGGAATATCACTAAATGTGAGATCGAACGCACCAGCTCGAATATTGTTCAGCTTCGAATACGCCCATGATCCGACCAGTCCCCTTGCACGCTCAACGGTCGTGGGAAGGATCTCCTTATTGACGAATTTGATGGTATACGGCTCTCCGGCGATCATCGTGTATTGACCGAGCGTACCATCGCTCGGGACCATACGATACTCAGCGCCGGTCTGATCTTGCATGATCGGGTAGGCAAACCCGGCTTTGTAATCTTGCGTCAGGCTGATCGCCGTCAGTTCGCACATCGCTGACCTGTCAGGTTTCACCTCGCACCAATTGATCGTGAGACGAAACACCTCGTTTTCAATGATGTTCCGGTTTCCAGGATTGTTGGCGCCGCCAGCGGCTGGCGTTTGAGCGCATGCAGGCAGGGCAATAGATCCGCCAAGAAGCGCTACCATTGAAAAGAGTTTTGTAATTTTCATGTTCCCGTCCCGATTTCTCATGATTTAACGCATGGATACCATGTCTGATACTCAAGCGCCACTACGTGCAAACGACAACCGCGGAAGGCTGTCCAAAGACGAATGAAAAATCTAAATTACCCGCGAGATGTGACGCACTCTGAGCGGCCTAAATTCGCCCCATAACAGTCACTGGCCGTGATTGCTCTGAATCAGGAGTAAATGCGTTGATGGTCTGCCTCGCTTAGTCAATGAAGCGCCGTTTACTCACGCAGGTTCAATCGGCCGGCGCACATGCCCCTAATTTTCTCGCAGCTTCAATTTTGCGCTCTGCGGACGGCCCGAAATGAATGAGCGCATAATAAGCAGCGTCTGCAATCTCCAGCTCGGCGTCGTAATCGGATATTTCTAGCTTGGAGGCCCAATAATCGACTGCTCCGTATACGAACTCTGCCGTCAATGGCGGAAACAGGCGATACTGTTCTTGTTCGGAAATGGCTTCGGAATATCCTTCCCAATGAGCTTTGCAGAACAGTATTTCGCGTTGGATAAAAACATCTGATTGCTGAGACTTGCCAATATCGTAGGCCTCCGCCTGGGCGACGGCGATGTCATCCCATTCAGTTTCTGCTTCTACGCATGGAATGCACCAAGCCACTAAAGTTGCCGATAACAATAAGTGCTTCATAATGTCCGCCCGGTCTTTAGGTTTGTTTCGACGAGGGCTGACCGTAGATCGAATTCCAGTCTGCGCGCAAGACGTTTGAAGCGGAAACACTTGGTCGGCTTGGGCACCGGTAGCAGTTTTTGCCTGAGCGGCCTAAATTCGCCCCAGAACAGCCTCTGGGCTAAGCGGCAATAAGCGCCCTAAAAGGACGTTCAGTTCTTTTGACAGCAGACAAGCTAACGTGCAGAACTTGAGGAGCTAAAGGGTACCCACGATGAACTGGAAACTCCTATTCGCCGCCGCGATGGCGCTCATTTTCGCGCCCGCGCTCTTGGCGCAACACGATACCAAAACCGGGGCGTGGTCAGCTCCCGATCAAGAGATCATGGTTCCGGTCGAGGGCGGTGAGGTTTACGTGCGTATCAATGGAGATCATGAAAACAATGCCGCGACACCCGCCGTCTTTATCCATGGTGGCCCTGGCATGACTCACGCGGCTTTTGCAGCTTTGCTTGGACTTTCAAACGAACGCCCGATCATTCTATATGATCAGCTCGGCAGCGGGAAGTCCGACCGGCCGGACGATCCCGCACATTGGCGCATTGAGCGCTATGTCGAAGAGCTAGAATCAGTCCGCCTTGCCATCGGCGCAGAGCAGATTCACCTTGTCGGCCAAAGTTGGGGCTCAGCCATCGCGCTGGAGTACGCGGCCGAATACCCTGAGCGTGTCGCGTCAACCGTCCTCGGGGGTACTTTCATTTCGACAATTCATTGGGTCACGGATGCGAACCTTCTCGTCGGTCAGATGAGCGCCGAAGACCGAGCTCTGGTAAGGGCTTGTGAAAGCGCCGAAGCGCCATCAGCCAGCACGTGCAATGCGGCATTTATCAAAGTGTATTCCGAACATTATGTTGAGCCGGACTATGACGCCTATGATCGCTATATAGAGGAGTATGGTGGGCAAGGTTCAAACGATCTCATCTACAACCGCATGTGGGGGCCAAGCGAATTTGCGTCAACAGGCCTGCTCCGAAACTATGACGCAACCCCGAAGCTGTTGGAGTTGAACGGATCCCGCACGCTCTTCTTGATCGGTCAGTATGATTCCGCGCGAATCGACACTGTACAGGAATTTGTTACTCTGACCGCTGGCGCAGAGTTGGCTGTGGTCCCCGGCGGCTCCCATGGCTTCATCCTTGATCGGCCGATTGAAACAGAGGCTATCCTGCGAGGGTGGTTGCGCCGGATGGATGAAGGCTGAAACATCATACGATGCTGTAAGCAGCAACTGGACGAGCGGCTTAAACTCGCTCCATCTAAGACTCTCAGCGAAGTACTTGGAAGCTTTGAGCGACCGTTGTGGGGCGAGTTTAGGACTCTCATCTTTCCATAGCGGCTAGAAGAATTCCCAACCCACGGTAGGAAAAACACTCAGGATGAGAAAATGAAGCGTGAGAGCAATGATTGTGCTATATTCAGCACCAGTGAGTTGGGGGTGAACAATGTATCGATCTGTTGTGGCAAGTGCTGTGTTAATGCTGCTTGGTGGCTGCAACAATGACTCAGCCATGCCATCCGACGTAAATGAGTATCTGCAAAACATATGCACAGACATGGGGCGAGCGGATCCTTCTGCGCGTTCAGACCAGCTTGCAACAGGAATGATCGCAAAGACGTGTACATGCTACGCGGGCAGGATGCGCTCAATTGGAGGGGACGAAGAGGAACTCCACGAAGAAGTATGGCGGCAAATAACTATTACCAGCGAAACGTCCGGAGAAAAAGAGATGGGTGATATCGGGCGTGAGATCGCGGCGCAGCTGGAAAACAACCCTGACGCCTACGCATTCAGTATGAGCGATTTTGCGCGTGTGGGCCGCTTCATTGGTGAGCTTGGGAATGAATTCGAACGCACCGGAAAATGCCCTACGCGGTAAACCAGGCGACATTGTGCTTGGCTCGGTTCGAACGACTAAATTGTGGTGACACTTGTCATCCTAAGATGCCCGTTTTGGTGGGTACTTACTTTCCATTTCCTCACAAGCGAACACTAATCGGGGTCGGCAAATCGCGATTTGTATTCCGGTGCTTTGACCTCCCCAAACGCCGTGCGAGCAGTGCCAGTAAGGTCAAAGGCGAGAACACTATATCCGTTTTCTCTCGCCCATTTGCGAGCTGCCTCTGAGAGCTCAGGACCGGCTTTCAGAAGTCGGTTTGCCAAACTAGGATCTCCGCACCGATCAAGAGCAGTTAATAGTGCTTCGGTTGTTCCAACATCATCGTTTCTGAATAAGCGAACGCGATCATATGCCAGAGCGCGCTTCGCAAATCCAAGGTCTCGTAATCGGTCAAACTCTTCAAAAGTAATCTCGCCATTCATGACGGCATTAGACACGGAGTAATCAGTCAATCGTTCAAACCCCAGCACCGGCGTGCACAGTCTTTCACGATAAAATTCAAACGCCCTCGAACCATGCGCCTTTGTCTGCTCCGCCAAGACAGCATCAATAGTCCGTCCGTTTTCACCGCTGTTGAATTGCGCTTCTGACCATTCATGCAGCTGTTCAAGGCCCGGGTCGAACACCGCCAGCACATCGTCCAGGTTCGAAATTTCGCCGCTACGATTGCTCAATATTGAGGCTTCAATTTGCGCCAAGAGACACGGTGCCCCTTTGTCCAGGCTTTCCAAATAGTATCTCGCAGCCACTGGGCTTATCTCGATCAGGTTTTCATTGCAGGCCAGGTCGGCTTTGGAGCCTGGAACCAGTTCGTTCAACAATTCCATCGTGGCGACAAAAACCGGATACTCGTATTGGTCTTGCAACGTGGGATATGACGGATTTGAATAGATTGAACGGTAGCCGCCACTCTCTCCTCGTTTGTGGGATGCTTCCATCCTTTGCGCGACATCAGTGTGCAATTGCGCGACGTCCGGCGCGACCTGCGATTTGTGCGGGATTAAAAAAAGAAGTGTATCGGCTTTGGTCAGGAGTTTTGCGGCAGATTTCTGTGCGTCGAAGCTTTCGATATAGGCCGCAATCAATCCCCGGCGATAGGATGGACTGTCGAGTTCGGACAGCCACTCATTCAGCTTGGCTAGAAACAATATGCGACGTTTGCCGGATGCGTTTCCAACAACGTCGTTAGAAAACGCCGCGTTCTGAGGGTCGATATTGACCTTGCTGAGCAGCTGCCACTCGTCGCTCGAACCATATTTGTAGCGGTCGGCGCGCAGGAGCATACACAAGGCGTTCTCGGCGGCTTGGTCGCTGCCCCGCCGTGTGTCCGCGATTTCCGAACAGTCTTCTGGTTCGGCGTCAGGCGGCAGGTTGTACAGGGTCGCACCATTGACGATGTAAGACACAAGATCATCGGCTAAAATATCGGCATGGTCCAAGATGAGTGCGCGCAATTGCTCCTCGAGTTTCTGCTCCCCACCATGCTCTGCGACTAGGTCTCTTATTTTTGCCCACTCCGACAAATCTTTGTCACGCTCGTTATCCTCGAAGTCCGTGTAGAACGTGAAAAGATCGACGCCGTCCCAAAAGGCTTGCCGAATATGCTCATCGTCATTCGTTGTCCGAGCAAGCGCGTGAGAAAGATGAAACAGCGGGACATATTGGGTGATCCGATAAGGATACTCGCGCTTTTCTGTTTCGAAGCGAGTATTCTGGCCAAATGATGAATTTGCGCGTTTGCTTCTAACCACCATAAGGGATTTATACTGGTACAAGCGTCGCTGCCGGACCTCCTCAAGGCGGAGAGCGACTTTATCTACATCAGCCTCGCCTATTTGATCAGATTCACGGTAATTCTCATAAGTGACCATGAGCGGATCATTGGAGGCCTTCCCGCAACCTGAAAGCGAGACCAGCAATAGGATTATCACAATCCAATTATCGGATTTTGTCTTCATCGTAATGTCATACTAGCCGAAAACGCGAAATGAGACCATTCTGCGGAATCGTTGTTCTCAAATTCCGCCGTCATTAACATCCGGCTACGGAAATTCATTCGTATCGGTATCTTGCATCGGAAAATTTTCCGCTGCTTTTCGGGCATTCAATGCAAGATACTGGAGATTGATAAAGGGTCAATTCCTGCAGGTTACATTTCAAAGAGGCGATTGATCCCGGACCAAAAAGATGACCATCCCAGGGTCCTTTTTAGGGCGTTTCCCGCCTCTGAGCTTATGTCTTCTATTGCTCGCTGAGCAGAAACGGCCAGCGGCTTAGATGGAGCGATTTTACGCCGCTGAGCTAATGTCTGCTCCCGGCGTCTTAACGGACGAGAGTGTTCGGCAATCACGAAACCTAATTTAGTCGTAATCGACTAGGTCTTGCCGGAACTCACTCCAATAGTCCTCTCCAAATTCTTGAGTGAGGCGCCCAATCAAATTGGCCATGCGCGCTTCCAATTCTTTGAATGATGCGAGAAGCGATTCTCGCGGAAATGATACGTTTGCGTATTCGCCCCCTTGATCGAATCCGCCTTCCCTAAAATGGAAGCGTGACCCAATCCTCAAAATGATCATTTCCCAGCCTTGTTCCACGTCCCAATGCTGTTGCCCGTCCTCGAGTACTTTCAGTGTTTCGAACAGCGCGTTCATCTCGTTCCAATTATCATAGTATGCAAACGAAACCGCGCCTTCGTCGGACGAAATGACTAGTCTTTGCCACATGTGATGAGAAAAATCGTTGTATACTTGGCGGTGTTCCGTGGCCGCGTTCAGCACTTCTCGATAGTGCTCCACTAGCTCTGAAAATCCTACGACAGCCTCCCTGGAACAAAGCTGACTTGTGCTCTCCAACACGTTGGAAGGCATACTGAGCGGCAACACTGCAGCGTCATCAAGATCATTTGGATCAGGGTGAAACTCGTCGGATAGATGAAAGAACACTTCCACATCAGCTACCGATGCCGAAACGGAGTTTTTGACCCAAGACCTATCATCGAGTTCGAACACGTTTTGATCCTATTGAATTGGCTTCTCGCCGTCGCATACAGGATTACGCGAACGCTCGCATCCTTCGAGAACTTTTTTGTCACTGGCTTTATGTCTGCTCATGACCCAGCCCGTGTAAAAACCTCGGATGCTTGAGTCTATTTG
>CAYGKE010000024.1:0-30878 GCA_964350465.1 uncultured Hyphomonas sp. | reverse complement strand
GCGAGAAATACGGTTGAGCTTATTAATGGTCTCAATCATATGCACCGGGATACGGATCGTACGGGCCTGGTCGGCAATCGAGCGGGTGATGGCCTGGCGGATCCACCAGGTCGCGTAGGTCGAGAACTTATAGCCGCGGCGATATTCGAACTTATCCACCGCTTTCATCAGGCCGATATTGCCTTCCTGGATCAGGTCGAGGAATTGCAGGCCGCGATTGGTGTATTTCTTGGCAATCGAGATGACGAGGCGAAGGTTGGCCTCGACCATTTCCTTCTTGGCGATGCGGGCTTCACGCTCGCCCTTTTGGACGCGCTGAACGATCTGGCGATAGTCATCAATCGGGATGCCGATTTCCTGCGCCACCGACTGGATCTCGTCGCGAATATCTTCGATCTTGTCAGCTTCGCGGGTCGTGAAACGTTCCCATTTCTTCGATTGCTCAGCGACATCCTCAATCCAGGTCGGATCAAGCTCGCGTCCGAAATAGGATTTCAGGAACTCCGAGCGCGGCACGCCATGCGCATCGGCAAGACGCATCAACTGGCCTTCCAGCCCCATCAGCTTCTTGTTGATCGCGTAGAGCTGCTCGACCAGCGCCTCGATCCGCGCATTATTGATATGCATCGTCTTGAGACTTTCGACGATACCGGTCGAGAGATTGTCGTAAGTCTCCTGCGACTTCTTGGTCAGGCCCTTGCCGACCAGTCGGCTGGCGACGAGCTTTTCTTGAAGCTTTCGGAACTTGATGAAGGAGGACGACATTTCATCGAGCTTTTCGATGACACCCTCACGCAGTTCGGCCTCCATGGCCGACATTGACATGGCAGCGCCTTCTTCCTCGTCCTCGCGCTCTTCGCGGGCATGGCGTTCTTCGACGGTTTCGTTCTCGCGTTGCTCAGCCAGCGCCTCTTCTTCTTCCTCGTCGGGCTCCTCGACAGGGTTTTCGGCGCCGTAAGTCGCTTCCAGGTCGATCAGGTCGCGCAGGAGAATACGCTCATTGATCAACTCATCGCGCCACACCATCATCGCTTCAAAGGTTAGCGGCGATGCGCACAGGCCCCGGATCATCGCATCGCGGCCGGCTTCAACCCGCTTCGCGATGGCGATCTCGCCTTCGCGGGACAGCAGTTCGACAGACCCCATCTCGCGCAGATACATGCGAACCGGGTCATCGGTGCGGTCGGAGCCGCGGGCATTGCCTTTCTTGACGACAGCGCCCTTGTCATCGGTCTTGGTCAGCGCGCCGCCCTTGGCGGCATTCTCGCCTTCCTCTTCATTCTCGACGACCGTCACGCCCTGCTCTGACAGCATGGCCATGGTGTCCTCGATCTGATCCGACGACAATTCGTCAGCCGGAAGGATCGCATTCAATTCCTCGACAGTGACAAAGCCTTTGGCCTTGGCTGCCTTCATGAATTTCTTGACTTTGGTATCTTTCAGATCAAGGACCGGGCGATCTTCGACCTCGACCCCAGCTGCTTTCGCCTTGGCTTTCGCCATAAAACGTTCTCCTGTCCGCTTCGGATCAACCGAAAGCTTGAAATCTCATCCCAGCCCGAACTTTTCAGTCCTGGTCTGCTTGCTCTGCCGCCTCATTGAGGCGCGCGGTGCGGGCCTGACGTTCAGCAACCAGTCTGTGTCGCCTGCGCGCATCATCCACAGACGCAAACGCGTCGCCAGCAGGGCTGGCGGACTGGTCAGTTCCGTCACGGCGTGCATATTGCTCCAGGGCGATCAGCCATTCCCGTTCCTCTGGCCCGCCAGGGGCAATCAATGGGACATCGGGATAAGTATTTAGCAAGTCAGCAGCGCGCGTATTTCCACATCTGACTAAATGGTCTCGCAGCGCAGCGCGGTCAACCTCCAATCCTTCATCGATACTGCCTAAAAGTGCATCGCGTAGCACTAATACATCACGATCCGGCAGATTGGCCAGCGCCAGGGCCTCATAACCGGTCTCTGCCAGGTGCGGATTATCGATGGCTCGAACGACAAGCCCGAGACCTCGCATCTTGGCTGGCGGCCCCTTTTTGAGGCTTGGCTCAGCACGTCCCGGGCCTGTGTGGCCGCGTTTTGCCGATCTCAGGCTCCAGAAGTGGTCTCGCATGCGGGATTTCAGCTCGCGCTCGTACGCAGCCTTCACCGCGCCATGCTGAATCGCCCCGACCGCGGACATCAAACGCTGCTCGAGCCCGGCCTGGCGTTCTGGCGTGTCGAGCGGTTCGGCATCACGCTCGCGCCGCCACAAGACCTCAACCAGCGGCAGGGCCTGCCCCAGCAGGTTCGCCATCGCCTTGGCCCCGCGGGCACGGATCACATCATCCGGGTCCATGCCATCTGAAAGCAGGCAGAAGAAGACAGATCTTCCCGGCTGCAAGCCTGGCAGGGCGCGCTCAATCGATCTGTACGCCGCGCCTAGCCCGGCCCGGTCGCCATCGAAGCACAGCACGGGCTCAGACCCGGCCCGCCACAGCATCCCAAGCTGTTCTTCTGTGAGGGCCGTACCAAGCGGTGCAACGGCATGGCCGAAACCCGCCTCTGCCATCGCGATGACATCCATATAGCCTTCGCAGACGATCAGGCCGCCCTCGTCAGTGCTGCCAAAGGCCTCGCGCGCCGCTTTATAGCGATAAAGGACCTGGGATTTGTGAAACAGGTCGGTATCGCTGGAATTGAGGTATTTCGGCTTGGCATCAGGCTCTAAAGCTCTGCCGCCAAAGGCGATAACGCCGCCCCGCGTGTCCGTGATCGGGAACATCAGCCGCCCGCGAAACCGGTCATAGGGCTCGCCGCCACCATCCTTTTCGACCGCAAGTCCGGCATCGACGATCTCGCGCATCGAAAAACCCTTGGCTTTCAGATGCTCAAACGTCTTGCGCCAATCGTCGGGCGAGTATCCAAGCCGGTAGCGCCCCCAAGCGTCCGGGGAAAGTCCTCGCCCTTCGAGATAATTGCGCGCCTCCCGCCCCCCCGGTTCGCGCAAACAGGCCTCGTAATATGACGCAGCGGTCTCACACGCGGCCTGCAAACGCTGGCGTTTGTCATATTGCGCCTGACTTTCAGGCGTCGCCTTGGGCAGCGACATGCCAGCTTCTTCAGCCAGTTTCTCGACCGCCTCCATAAAGGACAGGCGCTCGGTCTCCATCACGAATGAAATGACATCACCGCCCATACCAGACGAGAAGCATTTGAAGATCTTCTTCTGGTCATTGACGTAGAAGCTTGGCGTTTTCTCGGCTGTGAAGGGTGACAGACCCACCCATTCCTTGCCCTGCTTTTTGAGCTTCACCTTGCGCCCGATCACATCTGACGGGCGGAGACGCGCTTTCAGCTCATCAACAAAGCCATCAGGGATGCGGACAGACGGGGCCATAGATGCGCAATATAAGCGCGCCTGACAGCTTGGCTATAGAATGTGTGCGAGAGCGGAAAATTCGGGCTGGTGCGATACTATCGCAAGACATCCCGCACCGCCTTGCCAGCGGGGCCGCACTCAATCCGGCCGGGATAGCGTTGACGCAAAGTGCTCATACACTTGCCCATGTCCTTGAGTTTATGGGCATCAAGATCAGCAACGACCGAACGAACGGCCTCTTTCAGCGCGTCTCCTAACAGAGGTTTCGGCAAGAACGCTGAAATAACCTCGATTTCCTCGCGCTCGCGCTCGGCATCAACGATACGTCCCGCGGCGTCATATTCACGGACGGAGACTTCGCGCTGGGCGATCATGGTTTCGAGTAATTCAATCAAGGTCTGCTCTTCGCATCCCCCGCAGCTACCTTTGCTTCGGGCGATAACGTCGCGGTCAGAGATCGCGCATTTTATCAAGCGCAACGTCTGAGCCTCAACACTATCGGCGTCTGTTTTTTCGCTTTCGCGCAAGGCGAAGCAAATACGTTCACGGACGGAATCCGAAACAGTAAAATCGTACTGACCCATCGGGTTGCCTCATATTGCGCCCAAAACCGGTTGACGGCGTGGGCCGGAACCCCCTATCTGCCAACCGTTTGCCTGCAGAAGTGTTAACCATAACAGTAGGTGACGGAGAAACCGGAAAGAGTCGGAGATAAGCACTTGGCAGAAAAAAATCAATCCATTCCGACAGATACACCGATTACAACCGCGACAGGCGCCGTCGCGCTGGCCGACGGAACTGTTTTTTTGGGCAAGGGATCCGGGCATACCGGGATCGCGGTCGGTGAGCTTTGTTTCAATACCGCAATGACGGGCTATCAGGAAATCCTCACGGACCCGTCTTACGCCTCACAAATTGTCGTTTTCACCTTCCCGCATGTTGGAAATGTCGGCGCAAATAGTCAGGACAATGAAGAGGCCTCTCAAACCGCCGAACGCGCGGCTGTCGGCGCAGTTTTTCGCGAACCGGTTACACCGCCTTCAAACTGGCGCGCGGTCGATCACTTCGATGCCTGGCTGAAAAAGCGCGGTATCGTCGCGGCTTCAGGCGTTGATACGCGGGCGCTGACCCGCAAGATACGCGAGCAAGGTATGCCAAAGTGCGCCGTCGCACACGCGCCGGATGGTAAGATTGATATTGACGCCCTGATCGCTGCGGCGCGCGCCTGGGAAGGTCTGGAAGCGGCTGATCTTGCCGCGGCGGTCGCAACGCCTGCCCCGTTCGGGCATGCCGAAGCCTTGTGGGAGATGGCTGATGGCTTCGCAGAAAACGAAAACCCCGAATTCCATGCTGTGGTGATCGATTTCGGGGTCAAGAAGAACATCTTGCGCAACCTGGCCTCTGTTGGCATCCGCGCAACCGTGGTCGATGGCGATACGGGGGTAGAGGATATCAAGGCGCTTAATCCCGATGGCATCGTGCTGTCGAATGGCCCTGGTGACCCTGCCGCCACAAGCCAGCGATCTGGCGCCTTGATCGAGGCCCTGATTGACAGCGGCCTGCCTATTCTTGGCATCTGTCTTGGTCACCAATTACTGGCGCTGTCGCTGGGCGCGAAAACCATGAAGATGGCGCAAGGCCATCATGGTGCCAACCATCCGGTTAAGGACCTGACCACGGGCAAGGTCGAAATTGTTTCAATGAATCATGGCTTTACGGTTGATCCGTTAAGCTTGCCGGCAGGCGTCACTGAAAGCCATAAATCGCTGTTCGACGGGACAAATTCAGGGCTTAAGGTCGATGGCAAACCCATCATCTCGGTTCAGCACCATCCGGAAGCCAGCCCCGGTCCGCAGGACAGTTTCTACCTGTTTGAGCGATTTGCCGACCTGATCCGGCAGCACAAAGCCTAGCGCAGGCCCCGGATCAAGGCCTCGCCGGCTTTAAAGATACTTGCCCGGTCAACGCCGTCTGAGTTACGCGCCAGCGCAAAACCGCAACCATTGAGCGCGCTTTGCACCATGATGGCGAGCGCTTTGACGTTTTCCGGCGCGACTATGCCCTTCTTCGCCAGGTAGCGAATGCCAGATTCCACATTGCGATTGCCGAGGTGGTGATCACTTTCGTACCAGCCCGCAATACCGAGCACCGCAGGTCCATCGGTTAGCACGATTTGCTGATAGTCAGCCCGGCTGGCCCATTTCAGATACGTGCGGCAGCCCGCAAGGAATGCAGCATATGGATCTTTCAGCGATCGGGCCGAAAAGGCGGCCTTGCGAGCTTCTTCGTCCATATCCGTCTGGAGCTTCGTCCAGACCGCAAGAAACAGCGCTTCCTTGTTCTCGAAGTGGTGGAAGAGCGCGCCTTTTGTCGTCCCCGCGCGTTCGCAGATTTCGGCGATCGATGTATCGGCATAGCCTTGCTGGGAGAAATAGTGAGCAGCACTTTCCAGCAGACCCTCGCGTGTCTTATCTGCATCAGATTTTGTGCGCTTTACCATTTCCTCAAAAACCTGTTGATCCTGGTCCATACCATTGGTATGTAAGTTTCAAATTCCTCCCGTAATGGACCGCCCATTCCGGAATAAAGAACAGAGTTAAATCACGCGCGCTGTTAAAGGGGATGCACGCGGGGATAAGGGCCGGGCAAGGAAACTTGTCCGGCCTAGCTGTATTGTAGTTCATCCCGTTCATTTTGTCTCTTGTTTGCAAAGAATATTAGCAATGCAAAAAATGAGCCCGGCTGCGAATATCGCGCCGGGCTATAAAGTTTGGTTCCGTCTGGGGGAGGAAACGCCCAATCTATGAAAAGATCGGGTTGTGCCCGGAACCTCAGCACAGATCGCATATGGCTAGGACAGCGCGAAGTTCAAGCTGCATGACAGTGATTTTACCTCGCGAACACGCATAAGGGCTGTCTTGTCGCATGGCTCGCAGTTCAGACCCTCAACGCAAGGGTGAGTTGCGGAAGGCTTCCACCTCACTGGTCAGGAAATCCCTGAACGCTGCAATCCGTTTCGAGCGCTTGAGATCGCTCGGATAGATGAAGTACAGATCGAAGCTTGGCCCGGTATAATCTTCCAGAACCCGCACCAGGCGCGGCACGGCGCTGACCATATAGTCCGGAAGGTCAGCGATCCCCAGGCCCGCCTCAACAGCCCGCAACATGGCCGGCACATTGTTGACCGTGAGCGCTGCTTCGCGGGGGACAGCGTCATCACGCCCGATCCGCTGCGCAAAACTCATATCGCCGATCGGAGACAGGGCAGCCCCATAAGCAATGATGCGATGATTATCGAGATCAAGCGGCGTACGCGGCATGCCATGTTCTTTGAGATATTCAGGCGACGCATAGAGATTGGTTGCCACCGTCGCGAGCTTGCGCTGGATCAGGTCGGCCTTGTCGGCGGCCCAGAGCCGGATCGCGCATTCTGCCTCCAGCTTCAAGAGGTCATAGTTCTCGCCGTCATCAAGGCGAAGATCAATGTGAAGATCCTCGTGCAAGCGGGTAAAAGCCCCGAGACGCGGCACCAGCCAGGTCGACCCGAAAGCGACGGGCGCTGTGACAATCAGGTCGCCTTGAGGAACATCCTGCTGATCACGCAAGGCAGCCGACGCGCCTTGAGCGGCAGAAGCCATATCGACGGTCGAGCGATGCAGTGTGTGCCCGGAATCTGTCAGAACAAGGCCGCGCGCATGGCGCTGAAAGAGGGAGACACCGAGCTGCTCTTCCAGCGCCGCAATCTGCCGCGACACAGCCGATTGCGATATGCCCAGGCGTTCGCCTGCGGCCGTCAGGCTGCCAGCTTCAGCAGCCGCATGAAAGGATTTGAGCTTGTCCCAGTCCATGGGCGCGTCTCCTCCCACATCTGGCACCAAAGAGGCAAGCTGAATCGGGCGCAAAGCCCCGATTCTTGCCGAAATCTCACTGACTGACCCACAAAATGCGCGCTATCCATGCAACTTGATCAGAATCCAGATGGCGCGGCGTGTGGTCTGGGTGGAGCGAGAGCAATTCAACACGGCTCTCGGTCCGTCTTCCAAGTATCTTCGCCATCACTTCGCCAGATGTCGATTTCACAACCACCCGGTCGCTTCGCCGCACTTGTGCATTCGGCGAGACAATGATCCGATCCCCCTCTCGATAGGCAGGCTCCATGCTGTTACCGGAAATTTCCAGGGCGTAGAGACCTTCATCATTCTCCACACCGGGAAACCGGACCTGTTCCCAGCCTTCGCCTTTTGGAAAACCGCCATCATCAAAAAACCCGTCGGCACCTGCCTGGGCAAAGCCAATCAGAGGCGCAACCGCGCCGCGATGATGCCCCTCAACCAGGCCTGTAAACGCGTCCAGGCTACTGCCCAAAGCGTCAAGAACGCGGGCCAGGCTTTCCGTCGAGGGCCAGCGCAGACGTCCGTCCTTGGCAATACGTTTGGATGGATTAAATGCCGTTGCATCCAGTCCAGCCAGTTTCGCAAGGCCAGACGCGGTCAGGCCGTGACGTTCGGCCAATTGGTCTATGCCTCGCCATATCTCATTGTGACGCATCGGATCCTGCCCTCCAACGGCATGGTAAACGAAGGATTAATACCTATCATAGGAATATGGTCCCATCAACATTGCCTATGACATTGGTTGCAGTTTGGGCCGAAAGCTGGTCAAGAACGGGCATGGTCAAACAACCCGGATCCTTCGTTTACAAGATACTCAGCGCCAGTGACTGGAACCGAGCCGAGCAGCTTGGTTACACACAAACTGACCTTGATGAAGGCGATGGATATGTCCACCTCTCGACCCGAGAGCAGGTCTCAGAAACCTTGCAGCTACACTATAAAGGGCAAACGGGTGTTGGCCTGTTCGAGTTTGCATTGGATGATATTGAAAACGCGATACGCTGGGAAAGCAGTCGCGGCGGACAGCTGTTCCCGCATCTTTACGGTAGACTCCATCTAAGCAAGGCGCGCCGTCGCTGGCACCTCGATACCGGCGATGACCAGGTCCCTGCCCTGCCACAGGATATCGACCAATGAGTCTCGCCGACCTCGCCCTGCCGCTTGTCAAACTCCTGCCCGCCGAAGCCGCCCATATGGCGACAATAAGCGGGCTGAAGGCGGGTATTGGCTTGCCGCGTATTGCCCCGGACACATGGGACACGCCCATAGAGCTGCCGCGCTCAGGGCTGGTGCTGCAAAACCCGGTTGGGTTGGCGGCCGGGTTTGACAAGAACGCGGAAGTGTTCAGCGCCATGGCGCGTTTCGGTTTCGGTTTTGTCGAATGCGGAACCGTGACCCCGCGACCGCAGCCAGGAAATCCCAAACCGCGCCTGTTCCGCCTTACCGAAGATCAGGCGGTGATCAATCGCATGGGGTTCAACAATTATGGCCTGTTATACTATGTCCGCCGCCTTCGCCGCGCACATACGCTCTCAATCCCGGTCGGCGCCAATGTCGGCGCCAACAAGAGCAGCGACGATAGAATTGGCGACTATGTCACCGGCATCACCGAGGTCTACGGCGCTTCAGACTATATCACCGTCAACATATCCAGCCCCAATACGCCCGGCCTGCGCGGCTTGCAGGACAAAGCCTCTCTGACCGAATTGCTCACCCGTTGCGGTGAAGCGGCGAGCAAAGCAGGCGGCACAAAACCGGTTTTCCTGAAAGTTGCGCCTGATCTTGACCCTGCCGCGATTGATGACATTGTTCGCGCCGTAACGGCTGATGGGACATGGCTTTCCGGCCTGATTGTGTCCAACACCACGCTTGCCCGGCCCGCGACATTGCAGAGCCCACTGAAAGATGAAACAGGCGGGCTTTCCGGAGCACCGCTTATGGCGCCATCGACGGCCGTCCTGAAAGCCTTTGCACAGGCCCTGAACGGCGCGTTTGACTTGATCGGGGTCGGCGGCATCGCCAGCGGCGCGGATGCTTATGCCAAAATCAGAGCTGGCGCCCACGCAGTGCAGCTTTACTCTGCGCTGGTCTATCATGGGCCGGGGCTCGTCTCGAAGATAAATGCTGAACTTGCCGAGCTTCTCAAGGCCGATGGTTTCAGCTCGGTGGCTGAGGCTGTCGGCGCTGATCTGGACTAGTATCTCGTAACAGGTCCGGCAAATACCAAGCGAGCGCTGCCGCCCGGAACACATACATCAGCAAGAAAGCGCTCCACACGCCCGTATTTCCCCAGGCCGGGCGCAGGACAAGATCAGCTGTCACATAAGCCAGCGCCGAGGCGAGTCCCGCATTGCGGATCGCCCGGCCACGCGTCGCGCCAAGAAACGTGCCATCCAGCTGCCACGCCGGAACGCCGAGAAGCGGCACAATGGCACAAAAAGGCAGGAAAGCCAGAGCCGCAGAACGCGCTTCTAAATCCTCCACAAAAGCCTCGATCACCCAACCGCCGCCAAAGAAGAATAGCGCCGAAATCAGCGCGCCAAAGGCCAGCGCCAATTCACTCGACACACGTAATGCCCGGCGCAGGCGCAATCTGTCTCCGGCACCAAACGCCTCTCCGACTTCCTTTTCGGCAACAAAGGCAAAACCATCCAGAACGAAGGCGGCGACCGCAATGAATTGCAGCAGCACCTGGTTTCCGGCCAGTTGCGCGGTGCCCATCTGGGCTCCGGACCGCGCGAACCAGCCAAAGCAGAACAACAGCGCCAGCGTTCGGATCAGAATGTCTCGATTGGCATTGAACATGGCGGTCATGGCGGCCCGGTCGAACAGGCCAGACTGCAGCTTCAAGGCCGGCCAGATGAGCGTAAGTCCAAAGCCGACCGCCACCCATTCGGCAATCGCGGTTCCAGCGCCAATTCCGGCAAGGCCCCAACCCAGGCCCATCACGAACCAGATATCCAGACCGGCATTGACGGCGTTCAGGACGACCTGAAACGCCAAAAGGGCGCCGGTTCTGCCAGTACCAAGCAACCAGCCAGAAATCCCGAAACTCATCATCAGTGCCGGCGCGCCCCAGATCCGGGCCCCGAAATAGTCTTGTGCCAGCCCAACAACCCTTGGCTCCGCCCCGAATGGCAGAAAGATGACCAGCCTGAGCAATGGCGCCAGAACAAGCAGTGCGAAACCCAGAACCGCGCCCAGGAGAAGCGCCCGTTGCAGCACCGCGCGGGCCTCGCCGCTCCGGCCAGCACCGCTGGCTTGTGCGACAAGCCCGGTTGTCGACATGCGCAGGAAGCCGAAGCCCCAATAGATGAAGCTGAACGTCACCGTTGCCACGGCGACCGCTGCGAGATCTGTTTTGTCGCCGGACAGACCCATAATTACAGTATCGACAACGCCGGTCGCTGCGACCGCCGCCTGCGCCAGCATGACCGGCACGGCAAGCCGAAGGACGCGAGATCGAGACAGGCGTTGATCAGACATGCCGTGGCCTTAGGGCCTGGCTCTCGGCTTGTCATCAGGCGATGCCAAACGGCCAAACCCTCTATCAAATCGGTGCAATTTCATCGATCGAATTGAGCGGACCGAAAGCCAATTCTGGTAGCCTGCGGGCTAGATCAAGGGAGTGAGCCTCGTGAAGTGGGTAATTGGCATCGTCGGATTCCTTATCGCTATTGGCGGCGGGGTTGGCCTTGGGCAGGTCACCGGCGACAGTTTCGACTTTGACAATGCCACTCTGGAAGAGCGTCAGGCCTGGCTCGACGAAGCAACCGGCGAAATCTCCGATGGCGCAGCGCTCGGCCTCGTTCAGGCGGGTACCGGATACAATATGATGGCGGTGCAGGAAGTCTCCGCCTCGGCAGAGGACAATCGCATCAGCATCATCCTGGAAGCAAAGGGCGCAACCCGCCTGGCCATTCCGGCTGATTTCAGCGTGCAATTCATGGACAAGATGTGCGACGAGTGGGTCCGCACGCCGATGGGTCGTCACGGCGTCTTGCTGACCACCAAAATCGTCCGCTCGAACGGCGATCATGTCCGGTCCGAAACCGTGTCGAAGCCAGCTTGTGATCGCTACCGCGACTTCAAGAGACGCCAATCGTAAGAGTTGCTGGGCCGTGCCGCCCGCGCAAATGATTGTCGAAGAGCCAACAGGCCACTGAAGCCGTGAGGATGCTGCTTATCTTCTATGTCATGTCGCGGCTGTAAATTGACCGTTCAGGTCGCACGGGTACGATCCGATTATTGCGCAGGCCCCAATTGCCAAGAGCAGCGATATCAACACATCTGAAACCTGATTGCGCGAAGGAAGTCAGGAACAGGACAAACTCAACCCGCGGACCCGAACTGTTACCATGATCCGGACCATTTCAATTGCCCTCAGCCTCGTTCTGGTTGGCTGCTCCAGCCCGAAAAAGGTCTCCTATCCAATGTCGGGTGCGGTGGCACCGCAGGGCGCGTTTCAGCCCAATGCAAATCTATATGTCTGCAACAATATCAAAATTTCAAACCGGCCTTCCGCCTCAAATACGGGCAAGATTCTCTATTATAGTCCGATGATCGTTGTGCGCGGCATTGTTCTGGCCACTGCTCCTGCCAATGATGTTTGCATGACATCGGGTTTCGGGCCGCGCTCTGGCCGCCAGCATAAAGGGATCGACCTGCAGTCTCGTCCGGCTGGCACGATCTATTCTGCGGCTCCGGGCACTGTGCTGGAAGCTTCGACACAGTCGGGCTTTGGCAATCAGGTCCTGATCGATCACGGCGCAGGCGTCTATACGCGCTATGCCCACCTCGCCCGCTTTGCACCGGCATTGCGGCCCGGTCAGCGTATCGGTTTTGGTCAGCCGGTCGGCGTCATGGGTCGGTCTGGCAACGCAACAGCCGTTCACCTTCACTACGAAATCCTGACCGGCAACTACAACACGCCAAAGCGTTCCTACGCCCTAAAGGCAAACAACCCGCTGGACTTCCCCGGCTGGGCTGGTTTGAATATGGCTTCCAAATAAGCGGGAGGCTGTTTTGAAGGTCATTATCGGATTGCTTGGCGCGGCAGTGTTAGGCGGCTGCATCTATGGTGAAGGTGAACATCGGTCGAATGCCGGCCTCACCCCTGCGACAGTGACGGCGTCGGCGCCCGAAGCTCCAGAGACAGTCGTGAGCGCAACTGATGAGCAGGTGGCGATTTTCGGACACCTGACCAATTATATCGGCAAGACCTATCGCGGCACGCCTATCGATGGTGGCCCTGACGCAAAGGATGATATCCAGCACTGGTCATGGGTGCTTGGCGGCGCAGCGATCAAAATTTCCCACGCGATTGAGGACGGCTCCTATGGCGGCGACAGCTATGTCTACAAGGATGCTGCAACCGGTGAGCTGGTCTATATCTACATCACCAATGCCGGTTTCCGTACCGATGGCACCATCACCCTCAACCCGGATGGCAGTTTCTCGGCTGAAGAAGCCGTGACGGGGCACCCGACGATCACAAGGGTGCGGTCCACCAGTTCACCGTCTGGAGATGATCTGGCGATCATGACATCGGAAATGCTCGATAGCGGCGAATGGCGGCCCGGGCATGGTTTTGCGTACATGCCAACCGACGAAGCTCTACCAGGACTGCAGGCTCCAACAGCTCAGTGAACCAATTTTTTGACCCCAACCAGTTAGCACGAACTTACCGTGACCCCGTCGCATTGGCGATCCTGGCAGTGGACCTGTTCCCGGTCTATGCCGTGTTTGCTTTCGGCTGGGATGCAACACCTCTGGTCTTTCTCTACTGGTTGGAAAATCTCGTGATCGGCGCGTTTGCACTCGCGCGCATGATTGCCACCTCGATGAAAGAACACATTATCGGTCTGACCGGGATGCTGTTTCTCGGTCCTTTCTTCTTCTTTCATTATGGCATGTTCTGCTTCGTGCACGGCCAGTTCCTGAACAGCTTTGCCCAGTCAGGCAGCCTGGCTCCGGAAACTGGATTTCTCGGACCGGTTGGTCTGGTCGAGAGCGCGCTGTCGAGCGGCGCGCATCTTCCGCTGTTTCTGGGATGTATTATCGCGCTTCAACTGTTCCTGTTCATTCGCGACTACCTGATGCGCGGGCAATATCTGAGCACAACCATGCAACAGGAAATGACGGCCCCCTATGGCCGGATAATCGTGTTGCACATCGCGCTCTTCATCGGCATGGCGGCGATGATCGCCCTCGGACAGCCAATGCTCGGCATTCTCGCGCTCATTCTGCTGCGCGCTGTTTGGGGCATGTTCATGACCGTTCGGCGGCGCATGTCGCTGGACAAGGAGAGCGGTATAAAGTTGACGGACCGTCATCAATCTGTCCAGTAAGATCGCTGGCTATCGTATTGCGAACACCAACATGACTGAGCTTGCAGACTTAAACGCGCCATCTGGCAAACGCGCCCTCACCAAGGCCGCAAACCGTTCTGCCATCCTGCAGGCCGCCCGCACTGTCTTTGCCCGTATTGGTTATGAAGCGTCGAGCATCCGCGATATTATCCGCGAAACCAATCTCGCCTCCGGCACTTTCTACAATTACTTCAAGTCAAAAGAAGAAGTCTTTGAAGCGATTTCTGATGACAGTGTCAGGCGCTTTCGCCCGCTCCTGAAGCAGGTTCGCGAGACATTCACCGATCTGGAATCCTATCTGCTCGCGGCCTATGGTGCCTATTTCAAATTCCTCGCCGACGAAAATAACCAGGCGATTTTTGATGGCACCCCGCATATGGCGCTGATCGGGGTGCGCGTCGATACGCCAGAAATAAAGGCCATTTCGGAAGAGATCCGGATGGATCTGGAACATGTCCTTCAAGCGACGGGGTATAGTCATATTGACACTGATTACCTGACCGCCGCAGCGATCGGCATCGCAAGAGAGATGGGTGATCACATGCTCGCCCGCCGACCAGTCGAGCCGGAACCGGCCGCGAGTTTTGCGACCGCCATCATGCTGTCTGGCATTGCGGCGCTGGCGGGCCAGAAATCGTGATAGCGTGAGAGTCTTTCTGGAATGGCTCACGGGTCAGATTGTCCGCCTGATCCTCAAGCTGCCCGACAGCTGGAAAATTGCCCTTTCAGGCGGAAGGCCGGTCGTCGTGGGCGGGCGAACGCTGGACCCCAATCTTCAGCTCATGGCGCATCTCGCCCGGAAGCAGACACCCATTCACCAGTTGAGCCCTGAACAGGCACGCGCGGTAACCAATCGCGCCGAGCGGATCATGGCGGCGCGTCCAGAACCGGGCGTGACCTGGAGTGATTTTTCCATTCCGTCACGCCGCAACTATGACATACCGGTCCGTCTGTATCGCCCTCAACAGCAAGACCCTGACGCACCGATGATGGGCTACTGGCACATGGGCGGCGGCGTTATTGGCGGACTTGAGACCTGCCATGCCTTTTGCAGTTTGCTGTCCAGAATCGTAAAATGCCCGATCCTCTCGGTCGATTATCGCCTGGCGCCCGAGCATCGATTTCCGGCTGGTCTTGAAGATTGCCTCGACGCGTATGAGTGGATCCTGAAAAACGCCAAGTATTATGGTGCGCCTGCCGGTCGCGCGACGGTTGGCGGCAGCAGCATGGGCGGCAATTTCTCGGCGATTATCGCGCAGGAGACGCGTCGCCTCGAAATTCCGATGCCGGACTTGCAGCTGCTGATCTATCCGGCGACCGATATCGAGAGTGACTTCCCGTCAGCAAACACCTATGGCGACGCCTACCCGCTCGACAGGACCACAATGGAGTGGTTCATGAGCTTGTACCTGCCTGAGACCGTTGATCGGACGGACGTCCTTATTCAGCCCGGTTTGGACCCTCGCCTCGAGGGCTTACCGCCAGCGATCATTGCAACCGCCGGCTTCGACCCATTGCTCGATGACGGTGCCACCTATGCAAAGAAGCTCAAGGGCGAAGGCGTCAACGTAACCTATAAGTGTTATGACAGCCTGGCACATGGCTTTACCGCCTTCATGGCTGTGACCGGTGCCGCTCGGGACGCTTGCACCGAGATCGCAGAAATGACCCGAACTGCCTACCTAAAGCTCTGATTCGACCTGATTTTCGAAACTGTGCTACCCACAAATATGAAACTTTTGTGGGGTCTAGATTTTGCCCTGCGAAAAGTCTCGCAATCTCATAGGGTTAACCGGGCGCGTTAATCTTCTTGCAAGCTATTACGAAAGCTTAGGTTTTTAATCGCATTCCTATCGAACATGTTCGCGATCGAAGTGAGAGAGTGATCGATATGAATGTCCAGTCCTGCAAGCTGACTCTGTTGGCGAGTTCATTCCTTGTGCTGGCCGCCTGCTCTGGCGGCGGCGGTGGTTCCGATGGATCGAGTGGCGGCGGCGGCCCGAGCGGTGTCGTACTGGACACCGAGGTCAACACAGCTGCCAAGGCAACCGTGCTGCTCAACCGCGCAACCTTTGGCGGCTCGGAACGGGACATGAATGCGGTAATGAACCGTGACGCCGCCGATTGGCTGGCAGCGGAATTTGCCAAGTCACCAACCTTTTATCGACCGGCCACACTCCGCCAGATCGATACCAATGGTGAGCTTGAGTCGAACGCGAATAATTATTTGACCTGGGATACGATGATCTCGGCCAATGACCAGTTGCGTCAGCGTATGGTTTTTGCCCTGTCACAGATCATTGTGAAATCGGTCTCGAGCACACGCGGCACCCAGCAATTGCGGCACGCCTATTTCCAGGATGTTCTGACAGAACATGCCTTTGGCAATTACCGCACACTGTTGGAGGAGGTGACCTACGCCCCGGCGATGGCCGAGTGGCTAACCTATTTGCGCAACCGCAAAGGCAATCCCAATACTGGCCGTATGCCAGATGAGAACTATGCCCGCGAAATTCTTCAACTGTTCAGCATCGGCCTGATCGAGCTTAATCCTGATGGCACCGAGCGACTGGACGCACAGGGCCAACCCATCGAAATCTTCGACAATGATGACATCGTAGGTCTCGCCAAAGTCTTCACTGGCCTGTCTTATAAAGGCTCCAGTTTCCGGGACGAAGATGATGACGCCTTTTACAGTCGGCTGCAGATGTTCGACGAAGAACATTCGGAACTGGAAAAATCATTTCTTGGGCTCACCATTCCGCCGAACACAAGCGGCGAAGACTCGATCCGCATGGCGCTGGACCACATTTTCGATCATCCCAATGTCGGGCCCTTCGTTTCGCGCCAGTTGATCCAGCGCTTCACCGCGTCCAATCCCGAACCCGCCTATATCCAGCGTGTGTCCTCGGCCTTTGATAGTGGATCTTTCACCGCCCCGAATGGAAGACAATTCGGCACCGGGCAGCGCGGTGACCTTGAGGCCACACTGGCTGCTGTGCTACTTGATCCGACGCTTTACGATGACGTCACCTCGCCCGCCGATGGCAAGGTCCGCGAGCCGATCCTGCGCTTTACTCACTGGGCAAGAGCGTTTGACGTCTCTGGAATAGACAGCTCCAATCACCGCGTCCTGCGTGATACGCGTGACCCCGGCTCCGGGCTTGGGCAGCACCCCTTCATGTCACCCTCGGTGTTCAATTTCTATCGCCCCGGTTACGTCGCTCCAGGCACCGAAACAGGTGACCGGAACCTGACCGCACCCGAATTCCAGCTGGTCAACGAGAGTACGGCGCTTGGTTATCTCAATTTCATGACCGATTTTGCCCTTGATCGCACCAATCGCGCTGACGACACCCGCGCGACATTTGTCCCGGATTATAGTGATGAACTAGCATTGGCGTTCGATGGACCGGCGCTCATAGATCATCTTGACGACAAATTGACGGCGGGCCGACTGACCGACCAGGAAAAGACCGATATCGCTGAAATCTTGGCGACCATGCGGAGCCGCACAGACACGCCTGAAAACGAGGATGAGGACCGCCTTGAGCGAACTCAAGTTGCCGTTGTCATGGTGATGAATTCCCCATCCTTTGCGATCATTTACTAGACCGGAAGAGCAGCAATCATGGCCAATATCAATCGCCGCCAATTCATTGCCCGCACAAGCGCGCTGGGCTTCGCGTCTGGCCTTGCAGGTCTGACGAGCGCTACTTCATCGCGTGCCTGGGCCGCAGATACTTCGGGCTATAAAGCCATCGTATGCGTCCTGTTCAATGGCGGTATGGATCAGGCCGACACGGTCCTGCCCTACGATCAGGCGTCCTGGAACAGTCTTCGCGCAGCTCGCACCGACCTGTTCAATGCCTATAATGCAAACAGCTCCGCCTCCTCGCGGAATATCGCAAACCTGCTCCAGTTGAACGCTGACAATATTGGCAATTTTGGCGGCCGCCAGTTCGCACTGCCACAACAGCTTGCACCGCTACACTCGATCTTCGAGGCCGGTGATATGGCCATTGTCGGCAATGTCGGGCCACTGCTCAACCCAGTGACCCGTAACGAGATTGAGAATGGAACCGCCAACCTCCCGGCTCGGCTATTTTCGCACAACGATCAGCAATCAACCTGGCTGACGCTCGGGACGGAGGGCACCCAACTTGGCTGGGGCGGACGTTTTGCGGATGCAGCAATTGCCTCGTCGCCAGGTGAAAGCCCAACCTTCAAGGCGATTTCGTCAGGTTCGAACTTCCCGTTCCTGGCCGGCGAAACCGCACGATCTATCCGCGTCACCAGTTCCGGCGCACCTGAGCCCAATCTGATTGCGAAGCGCTGGTATCTTGGCTTCAATGACGCTGATGACGCCACCCGCGCACGGATGCGGCAATTCCTTGCCGAGCAGGACCATGGCGCAAGCAACTATTACGAGCGCGATCTTGCCCGCGCCAATGGCCGCGCCATCACCAATTCTGAAACCATTCGTGCTGCTCTGGAGAGTGCCACACCACTTGCAACTGTCTTCCCGACCAGCAGTCTTGGGCGTCAATTGCAGTCCATCGCGGAAACGATCCGCATCCAGCAGGCTTTGAACACATCCAGACAGGTTTTCTTCGTCAACACGGGAGGATTTGATACACACAGTCGCCAGACCACTTCGATCCCTGCCCTGCATGGCAACATTGCCGCCAGTTTCGCCGCATTCCGGGACGCGTTGGTAGAGGTTGGCTACTGGAACGACACGGTCCTGTTTACCGCATCGGACTTTGGTCGCACCGTTATCGACAATGGCGATGGTACCGACCATGGTTGGGGCGGTCACCACGTCGTCATGGGCGGGGCGGTTCAAGGCCGCAATCTTTATGGCACCCTGCCGTCAGCGGACACAAACAGTCAGGACTACACACCAAGCCGGGGCCGGCTGATCCCGAGCGTTTCAATCGAACAATATGCAGCAACCATCGGTTCCTGGTTTGGTCTGACCAATTCTGAACTGGACGCGATCTTCCCGAACCTGTCGAACTTCAATCAGCGCAATCTCGGCTTCCTTGGCGGCGCGACAACCTAGCTTTCAGCTTTCAAAATCGCGCTAAGACCCTCACGATAGGTTGGGTATTGAGGCTGCCAGCCAAGTGCTGCCTTGGCGCGCGCGTTTGAAACACGCTTGCACTCCAAATAGAAACTCGCCGCCATGGCTGAGAGCTTGGCCGCATCAAATGTCTGGTCTGGCGGACAAGGCCGTCCAGAAAGCTGCGCAGCATAGGCAGTCACATCCTGCGGCGGGGCCGCCTCTTCATCGCAAAAATGAAACACACCGTCATGGTGTGATGGCAACAATTGCTTCAGACCGTATGCGAGATCAGCAACGTGAATTCGGGAAAAAACTTGCCCCGGTTTGATGATCCGGTGCGCCTTACCATTTCTCAGGCGATCAAAAACGGAACGCCCTGGACCATAAATGCCCGGCAGACGGACGATCCGCACATCGCGGCGAATTTTGAGCCATTCCTGTTCAGCTCTGACCCGTCTTTGACCCCGTTCTGACCCTGGATTGACCCTGCTCCACTCGAACACCCAGCCACCGCCTCGATCCCCATAGACGCCCGTTGTCGAAAGATAGGTAACGCTTGCGGCGGCATTCACGAACGCACCAATCAGGCGCTCTGCTGGGCAGCAGCGATCGTCAGGCGGCGCTGAAATCAGCACGTGCGCATTTGTTATCGCGGCAAGCAATGCCACCCGGTCATCAAGTTGGACAGGCGCGATAATAGTTTCTGAAAGGCGTTCCATCGCCGCCCCTGACCGCACAGACCCGAATACCGGACCCTGCCAAATCTCAGCGAGGGCGTGACCTGTATACCCCGGTCCAAACAGAAAAAGCGGTTGTGACGGTACTGTCATTTGCCCTTCCAAAACCGAGCGGTTACCGCATGATCTATTGCGTATTGAAGGAAGTTGTCCATGTCCCTGTCTGCACTTGCTATCGTTTTATTGCCACTAAGCCAAAGCGTTAGCGCTGATATTGCGCGTGATGAACAATTGCGCCTGACACAATGCCTGGAGGCAACAGAAACAGCGCCGCTTGAGGCCTATGAGGACAGTCTGGCCTGGCTGCAAAATGGCAATCGTCCAAAAGCGCGCTATTGCAATGCAATGGCGCTTCTATCGCTTGAAAAATATGAGGAAGGTGCGGCCCGGCTCGAAGCCCTCGCCACAGCGCCCGACGCGATAGAACTCGACAAACGCGCCCAGTATATGGCCCAAGCGGGCAATGCCTGGCTGACCGCCAATTATCCTGACGCGGCGATTGTTTCATTGTCGGAAGCCCTGCGATTGCTGCCGGACAATCACGAGCTGTATAAGGATCGCGCCGCCGCATATCTTGCAACAGCGAAATGGGTCGAGAGCGTCGAAGATCTCAACATCGTTCTCGGCAAGGTGCCAAGCGATGCCGAGGCTCTGCGTATGCGCGCCAAAGCCCATCTTGAGACCGAAAACCTCAATGCGGCCTATGCCGATATTCAGGAATCCCTGATCTACGAACCGACCAATCTCGATACTTTGGTGCTGCGCGGGGAAGTTCGTGAAGCGATCCGCCTCACTCGCGAGAGTGGGTAGGGAAACTCTCCCTAAACGAGAACAAACTCGTATCGGAATCAAAACAGACTTATGTTCGCCGGGAACCGAAACAGGACCTGCGGATGACACGACTTATTTTACTTGCAGCGGCATTCAGCGTTTTCGTTACCCCTGCCTTGGCTGACGATGTCTCCATCACAACACATGGTGCGGTGAAAATTATCACCATCGCCGAAGATGAAAGCGACGATACAATCCGCGTTTTCAGCGATAGGTCTGTCGATCCCCTGCCCCGCGCAGGCAAGATGCTGGATCTGTCCGACTTCGAAATCGGCGACGATGTCCGTCTGATCGCGATGAACCGCACCAAGTCTGCTGGCGCTTGTGCCCACGCGGTGCGCCGCGACCTTAATATCCTTGAAGAACGTAACCAGTTCGAAGTCTGCTACAATGACCTCGCGCCAATCACCACTGAAACGGCTACCCGGCTTTATGCAAGGCTGGAGCGCGCAGCCCGGCGAGCCTGCCCGCAGTTTGGATCCGTACGATATGCGGAGGTTCTGAGATGCCGCAATGATGCAGTAGAGGCATCTGTCTACGATATCGGGTCTGCTGAGCTGCTGAGTGTGCACTGGGCCGAGACAGGACGTCCTGAAAACTCAGTACCGGTCGGTAAACCTCAGCCATTCTAGGGCGCAGCTGTCGGCAACAACAACCTGAACTGGGTGCCGGTTTCGCTGCTATGGTCGAGCGAGAGTTCCCCCCCCATCGAGCGGGCAAGGTCACGCGAGAGAGCAAGGCCAAGGCCGGTACCATCGCGGCTGGTCGAGACAGCAAAGGCCTTGAAGAGACTAGACCTGGCGGCATCTGGCAGACCCGGCCCCGTATCGGAAACGAGTATGGCTGCGCCGTCGCAAACAACCTCAATCTGGCCCGTCCCTGCCATCGCTTCGGCCGCATTGCGAATGAGATTGGCGCAGATCCGATGCAGATGATCGGGATCGGCAAACACGGTTTCATCAGCGGCTATCTGATTGACAAACTCGATATCTTGGTGGCCCGCGAGCGCCTCCATCGCCGCTTCTTCAACGAGATCGCGAGGTTCGATCTGTAAGACGCGCGCCTGCGGTGCGGATGAGCGACCGTATTTCAATGTGTCGGTTGCAAGCCCAATCGCCCGTTTGAGGGCGCGCTCCAGACGCGGTAGGCTTTTCGTGACGCGCGGATCTTCTGATCTTGATAGGCCATCTGAGACGAGCTGCGCGGTCGCCAGCGAATTGCGTAAGTCATGATTGATCTTGGCAACAGCCTCACCAAGCTCTGCGAGGCGTTCACGCTGTCGGAAACTGTCCGAAACAGCCGCTTCCATATCTGATAAGGCATTTTGAGCCCGGCCAATCTCGTCACGGCGCGGCGTCGGCTCCAGCCGCCGTGTCCAGCCGCCGGGATCATCCCTGAACTGTTCAACTGACTGGGTCACCCGCCGCATCGGGCGAACCACTGTCAGGACGAGCATGAGATAAAGCAGACCGCCCGTGAACACTGAAATCAGCAGCGACAGGCCGAGAATGTTCAAACCATAGGTCGTCATCTCCTTGCGCAGCATTTTCTCGCTGACAACAATCTCCAAGATCCGCGGTTCGAGCGGATCACTTCCGTCTGGCGCTGAGATGATCAGGAAGCGATCCGGCGGCGCAAAAAACGTACCCAATGTATCGCCAATTTCCTTGAAGCCCGGATCCTCGGTGAAACTGATAGGCTTTGCGATGCAGCAGATCGGCTCATCTGGACTTAAAATGCTCTCGCGCCGGTCCTCAAGGGGGAGTATCGCCCCGACAGAATGAACCATCGCGCTTTCAAGTAACTCCTCTTCGAGACTGTCAGACACCATCCGGCTTGGGGCAGCATCAAGCGCCAATATGGCAAGCCGCGATGCATCAACCTGATCGCCAATCCAGTCATTTCGGAATCGCGTGGCACTTGGAATAAAAATCAGCGCTTCCACAACAAGAACCGAGACGATGGTCAAAGCGAACAGCCTGAAGGATAGGCTATTTCGCCACTTCAGGTCTGGCTTTGCGGCCCCGCTGATATCACCTTCTGTCATCCCTCATCGCCTAGCCTAGGGGATGCGTTGCAGCAAGCCGACAAGCCGCTTTGAGGCCTTACCGAACACAGTCGGTGTGAAATGCGCGCTTGCGGCGCGCTTCACCACTTCGGTCCGCGTTGGATAAGGTGAGATAAAATTGGTGAGCGACTGCACACCCTGCTTGTTGGACATCGCATAGCCGACAAGCTGGATAATCTCACCAGCTCCCTCGCCGACAATTGAGGCCCCAAGGATCTTGCCTTTGCGGATAATCAGCTTGGCTTCACCTTTGGTTTTGCCCTCAGAAATGGCCCTGTCGTTTTCATGGAAAGGGAAGGAGGACACAGATATCTTGTCACCATATTGCTCGCGCGCTTGTGCCTCGCTCAGGCCAACTTGCGCCACTTCCGGCGCCGTATATGTCACCGCCGGCAGCGGCAAGTCACTGGCCTGACTGCCCTGCTTGAAGAATGCCCGGCGCGTGAAGACACTGGCATGCCACCCGGCAAGATGCGTGAACTGGCCCTTTCCCGCAACATCACCAAGCGCCCAGACGCGCGGGTTGGATATGGAGCGCAGTTTGTCGCTGACTTGCACGCCGCGCCGATCAAAGTCGACGCTACCCATCTCAAGATCGAGACCATCCATGACAGCGCGTCGCCCAACAGCAACAAGGAGGTGTGTGCCTGTCACGGTCCTCAGGCCATCCTCGCTTTCGGTATCCACCGAGACAGCGCCTGCTGCTCCAGACACTTTCACAGCCTTGTGGCCTTCAAGAATAGCGACACCTTCATCGCGCAGAGCGCCGACGGCAATCGCGGCATGATCCGGGTCCGACTGGCCCAGCGCGCGGCCCATTTCAACCACGGTCACATCAGACCCAAGTCGTCTGAAAGCCTGCGCCATCTCCATACCGATCGGCCCGCCCCCCAGAATGACCAGATGCTCCGGTTGCTGCGGCAGCGAGAAAATCGATTCATTCGTGATGAAAGGTGTTTCATCTAAACCCGGAATGGGCGGCACAAAAGCGGTTGATCCGGTCGAAATAATGATCCGGCGAGCTGTCGCTTCGGTCGTCGCCGACACAATGGTTTTTGGATCGGCGAATTTCGCATGTTCCTGGATCACTGTGACGCCAAGCCCTTCAAATCTTTCAACGCTGTCAACCGGGGCAATTGTGTCGATGGCCTTCTGAACATGAGCTTTGACGGCGTTCCAGTCCACCACGGGCGTGCCTGTCTCGACACCATAAGCTGCGCCATCACGTGCACACGCGGCATACTTGGCGGCCGACAGTAGAGCCTTCGACGGCACGCAGCCATAATTGAGGCAATCGCCGCCCATCTCGGCTTTTTCATAGAGCACGACACGCAAGCCAAGCATGGCCGCACCAGCCGCCGCAGACAGGCCACCAGAGCCGCCGCCGATGACGATCAGGTCCGCTTTCAATTTGCGCCGGGATCCCGCAGCAGGCATGGTCTCGGATGTGTTTGTGGTCATCTTTTCAGTCTCCGAAACGCGAGATGTGGTGGTTGAAGGGACCATTATGCGGCCTCCACTGGGTCAGCCTTTTTGTTCGTCAATTTCTTGTACACAACCGGTATAAGCGAGACGATTAGCAGCAAGATGCCAGCGGGCAGAAAATTCCAGAACACGCTGGCAAGGTCGGGATCTTCGCCGTTTGCAAAGGTCGCGCTAAGGCCTGAGCCAATGGATGTATAGGCAAGCACACCGGGAATGATCCCCAGCGCCGTCGTCAGGGCGTAATCGCGGTACTTTGCCCCGAGCAGCGCCGGAACGATATTGGCCACTGGAAATGGCATGGCCGGCACAAATCGCATCGCAAACATATAGCTCAGCGGGCTGGAGTGGAATTCGTCCTCAATCCGCTCGGCATATGACCCAGCGAGCTTGCGCAAGGCGGTGCCAAGCGAGCTCTTTGCGGCAAAGAACAACAAGCTTGCGCCAGTCGTTGCGCCGATAACCGTCAGGACCGACCCGCCGATGAGCCCGAACAGGAACCCGCCGCTGATCGTGATCCACAAGGCGCCGGGCATCATGAACAGCGTCGCGGTCGCATAGATCGCAATATAGATTGCAATCGCCAGGACAAGATTGTTGGCGACGAAGGCCTGCAACGTTTCGCGTTGCTCTCTCAATGTCTCCAGCGAGAGATAATCAAACAGACCGAACTGCCAGGCCGCCAGAAGTCCGGCCCCGATCAGATAGACCGGCCATAGTTTGATCCAGATCGATCCGGATGGGGGTTCATTCACTTCAGCCAATGCGTAATCTCCTAGCGCTGCGCCGGCTCAATATCATTGAGCGACCAATCGTATTGGTACTTCTTGATGTCGGCATTGTCCTTGATCTGCTTGGCCAAGGCTGGTTCGGCATATTCAAGCAGATGCTCAATAATGCCGGCCTCATCACCGCCAAAGTCTTCTTTGAACCACTTGTATATCTCGGAGACTTGGAGGCCCCCTAGAGACCGAATGCTGACACCCCGGGGGTGATTGATGTATTGGCGCGCGGCATCACTTAGATTTTCATCAAGCGTCTCAGCGACCCAGGCATCCGGTCGCAAGTTCGGACAACCATAAGACGCGCAATTGACGGCATAATGAACGCGTGGATCGTCAAAGTCCTCTCTCAGCACTTCATGTTCAATATCATTCAGCGAGATCGCTTCGCCATCGACGACAGTTTTCACTTTTTTCCAGGGGCCGACAACATAGCCCGACCGGATCGACTTAATCGGGTAGCGCCCAATAATGTGCTTTACCGTCAGCGCGTTATAGATGTTGGACCAGGCGGCAAACTGCTCATTATCGCTGAGTGTATCGAAGTCCAGACTCTCGAAACTCTTCAGATAAGCATCAAGCTTGGCGGTGTCGGCAGAGTTTTCCTTGAGGCCCTTATAGTCAAAGCGATTCACACCATTCTCGGCCTCGACCACATAGGCTCCAAGCAGATCGTCCCAGTCCTTATGGCGTTCGGCATCGTCAGCCATGGCAGCTCCTATGGTCAAAATAGCGGCGGTAAATCCGGTAATTATCTGGCGTATCATGGATATGGGGTCCTCGTCATTCGACTTGACCTGCATATATATCCGCGCGCCGCTGAGGTCGTATCACGACCCGCTGTCAGGCCTTCACCTGTTCGTGAGGTGTAGGCCGGGTCAGAATGATGCCCAAACCTGCTTGACCTAGCCTGTCCCGGCACGTATTAGCCCCGCTTTTACAGACACGACCGACAAGAGGCGACAGCCCGATGAAACGTACATTCCAGCCAAGCCGCTTGAAACGCGCCCGCCGTCATGGCTTCCGCTCGCGCATGGCCACTAAAAATGGCCGCAAAGTGCTGGCACGCCGCCGCGCCAAAGGCCGCAAAGAGCTGTCTGCATAGACGCTGGCTGCGCCGGGGAACGCCCCATGGCCAATATTGCCAAATCTTCCAAAGCTGGGGTCGAGCGGTTACGCAAACGGCCCCAATTTGTTTTTGTGCGCTCTGGCATCTCCGAACGGCGCAAAAGCCTTGTAATACAGGCCCGCCCTCGCGGCGATGAGTCAGGCCATATCGGCGCCGGCTTCACCGCCACCAAGAAGATCGGTAATGCCGTTATCCGCAACACAGCCAAAAGGCGTCTGCGAGAAGCCTCACGCCAATTGCTGCCAAATCACGGCACCCCCGGTGTCGACTATGTATTTATCGCACGAAAAGACACCGCGACCATTGTCTGGCAGCGCCTGCTTGACGATATGGAAAGCGCGCTGATAAGCCTCCGGCAAAAGTTTACAGCGGGGACAGGCCCGGCCTGACCCCGTTTTATATATTAAGGCAAGATCTCCCATGATGAACCAGAACGGCATGGACCCGCAGGACCAGCGCAACTTTATCATCGCCATGGTGCTGATGGTCGCTTTTGTTTTCCTATACCAGACCGTTGTCATCAATCCGGAACAGAATGCCCGCCGCGCCGCTGAAGCTGCCGCGAAGGTTGAGGCTGAAACCGCTACACCTGAAGCCCCGCTGGCCGAAACCGCCCCAATAGTTGCTGCCACTGTGGAGGAGGCACTGGTCCAGTCTGAGCGCCTGCCTTTTGATGCAATGAGTGTCGATGGCTCAATCCGGCTCACCGGCGCTCTGATTGATGACCTTAATCTCAAACGTCACAAGAAAACGATCGACAGCGATGAAGAATTGCGCCTGCTTCGCCCTTCATCAGCAGAGCATGGCTATTATGGCTCATGGTTCTGGCTTGAAGGCGGCCGCGCCCTGGTCGGACAGACAGATCAATGGAGCACCAGCGGAAACGCCAGCCTCACGTCCAGTAGGCCTGCAGCGCTCAGCCTTGAAAAGAACGGTCTCCGTTTTGATCGCCAGATCAGCGTGGACGAGAACTACATGTTCACGTTCACCGACACGATTACCAATACCGGTTCCACGCCGCGCACATTGAGCCCCTACGGCTCGATCCGCCGTCATGGCGCATGGAAAGGGTTCCTTGAAGCCACCGACCCCGGGTCATCCAGAAAAATGGGCCTCGCGCACCAGGGTTTGATTGGCGTAGTGGATGGCAAGCTGAAAATGCGGAGTTACAAAAACCTTGCCAAGGGCAAAGGCCTCAAGGGCGCCGAAGATGACGGCACACTTGTGTCAACGGATGGCGGCTGGCTTGGCTTCACCGACATGTACTGGATGGCAGCGCTTGTACCGCAGCAAGACCTGACGTTCACAAGCCGCGTCAACCAGATCGGTGTGAACAAGGACACATTGCAAATCTCGGCCAGCGGATCAGACATTACCATTGCCCCGGGCCAGACGCACACTGCAACCAACCAGATCTTTGCTGGCGCCAAAGAATACAATGTCGTCAAAGCCTACCAGCAAGCTGGCATCCCCCGTTTCGATGACAGCATCGATTGGGGCAATATTCTCTATTATATCACGCGCCCATTCTTTGCGGTGCTGAACTGGCTGCAGGGCAAGATTGGCTCGTTTGGCCTCGCAATTCTCGCGCTCACGGTACTGGTTCGACTGCCTCTGATCCCGCTCTATAATCAGAGCTACAAATCAATGGCGAAGATGAAGAAGCTCGCCGAGCCAATGAAAGAAATTCAGGAACGCTTCAAGGGCGACCCACAGCGCCGTCAGCAGGAAGTAATGAAGCTTTACCAGCGCGAGAAAGCCAATCCGGTCGCCGGTTGTATCCCAATCCTGTTCACAATCCCGGTCTTCTTCGCCCTCTACAAGACGCTCTACGTGACACTCGAAATGCGCCACACACCGTTCCTGTTCTTGCAAGACCTGTCGGCACCAGACCCAACGGCGATCGGCAACCTGTTCGGTCTTCTGCCCTGGGCTGCCTCTGACGTGAAAGCCATTCCGATTCTTGGCTTCATCATCGGTGTCGGCATCCTGCCAATCCTTTATGGTGTCACCATGGCTGGTATCCAGGCGCTCTCGCCGCCGCCGCCAGACCCAACCCAGCGCACCATTATGATGATGCTGCCACTGGTCTTCATGTTCGTGTTCGGTGGGTTCGCCGCCGGTCTGGTTCTCTACTGGGTCTGGTCCAACCTGCTCTCGCTATTCCAGCAATATTTCATCATGCGACGAAACGGGGTGGAGACCGAACTCGACAAACTGGTGAAACGATTTTTAGGCGGCTCCAAAAAGCCGGCTGAGTAAGCCATGGACGCACCGGAATTCTCCGCTGATCAGCTTGAGACTGGCCGTATCCTCTGCGCAGGACCTGTCAGTTTCGTGCTCGGTGCGGCCGACCTTGTTCAACTTCCTGAGGGCGACCGTGCAGAAATCGCATTTGCTGGCCGGTCAAATGTCGGCAAATCCTCACTGATCAATGCGCTTCTCAACCGCAAAGGCCTGGCACGCGCCTCTGCGGAGCCCGGCCGAACACGGGAGCTAAACTATTTCGACCTCGGTGAGGGCAAACTCTGGCTCGTTGACCTGCCAGGGTTTGGCTATGCCAAGGTTTCAAGGACGCAGGCCGAGAAGTGGATGCGGCTGACCCGCAAATACCTGCAGGGGCGCGCCAATCTTCGCAGGGTGTTCCTTCTGATTGATAGCCGCCGAGGGCTGATGGCCCCTGATATGGATACCATGACCATGCTGGACGGTGCGGCTGTCACTTACCAGGTCGTTCTGACCAAGGCCGACAAGATAAAAGCAAGCGAGCTTGAAAAGGTGCGAAGCGAAACCGAAACAGTCTTGAAAAAGCATGGCGCCGCTCACCCCGTCGTTCGTGTCACTTCGTCAGAAAAAGGCTACGGCCTACCGGAATTACGGGCTGAGATTGGGCTGCTGACAGAAAGCTAGATGTCCATCCTCATTCAGATTGCAAACCTCGCCGATCCTGACTTCATCGCACTGATTGAGGCTCACAAAGCCTTGATGCTGGATCATTCACCGCCTGAAAGTTCTCACGCATTACTGGTCGACGGGCTGAAATCGCCAGAGATTACGGTATGGGAGATCAGGAAAGACCAGGTCCTGGTGGGATGCGGTGCCCTGAAGCAACTCTCTCCAGCGCATGGCGAAATAAAATCCATGCATACGATCGCAAGGGTGCGGCGCATTGGATTGGGTCGCAATATGCTGGAGCATGTACTCGAAACGGCGCGACAGCGTCGCTATCAACGCCTCAGCCTCGAAACCGGCAGCATGGACGCTTTCTTGCCTGCCCGCAGGCTGTATGAAGCTTATGGCTTTGAGTATTGTGCGCCATTCG
Source organism: uncultured Hyphomonas sp. (assembly GCA_964350465.1). Taxonomy (GTDB): domain Bacteria; phylum Pseudomonadota; class Alphaproteobacteria; order Caulobacterales; family Hyphomonadaceae; genus Henriciella. Next base: position 1,834 of record CAYGKE010000024.1, on the reverse strand, counting down.
GCGAATACTCCGAGGATCCTAACAGCGTTTTTATGACCCTTCGCCTGTAAGTGCTTTCCTTAACCCACCGAACCGCGTTAAAGGGCAGCGCCATGACCGACATGCCTCTTCACCCAGCCCAATTGACCGCTGCAACCTTGTCTGAAGCGCTGCCTTATATCCAGCGTTATGACAAGAAAACTGTCGTCATCAAATATGGCGGTCATGCCATGGTGGACCCGGATCTCTCGGCAGCGTTTGCGCGGGATGTCGTCTTGCTGCAACATCTCGGCATAAGGCCTGTGATTGTGCATGGCGGCGGGCCACAGATTGCCAGCTTGCTGGACCGTCTGGGCATCAAATCAGAGTTTAAGGATGGTTTGCGCGTCACAGATGATGCGACGATGGAAGTCGTCGAAATGGTACTTTCAGGCCCGATCAATAAATCCATCGTTCGCGCGATCAATACTGCGGGCGGTAAAGCCGTCGGCCTGTCAGGTTCTGATGCCGACCTGATGCGAGTGCGCCCCGCAAAGAAGACATCGAAAGATCCAGACAGTCACGTCGAACAGGTCGTCGATCTGGGATTTGTCGGCGAGCCCGACACCGTTGATACCAGCGTGCTTGATGCCCTCGCTTCGAACGGTTCAGGGCTCATTCCGGTCATCGCGCCGGTTGGTGTTGGCGCTGATGGTCGGCGCTACAATGTCAATGCTGATACGGCAGCGGGCGCTATCGCGATCGCCGTGAAGGCGGAACGACTATTGCTGCTGACGGATATTGCAGGCGTGCTGGACAAATCGAAGAAGCTGGTTCGCGAAATCCCGCGCGCCACTATCCCGGACCTGGTTTCGGACGGCACTGTGTCGGGCGGTATGATTCCCAAGCTTGAAACCGCAGCCAATGCCGTCAAGAATGGCGTCGGCGGGGCAGTAATACTGGATGGCCGTGCACGCCACGCCCTTCTTATGGAGCTCTTCACCGAACATGGCGCAGGTACGTTTGTCCTTTAAGATTATTGCTATCCTGCTGGGCCTGGTAGCCGCAGTTCTGATACCCGGACCAGTGGAGGCTCAGCGCCAGCCTGACGGTTGGTCGGTGTGCAACAATACCAGCTTCATTGTCGAGGCCGCGACAGGGCGCTTTGAAGATCAAGGCATTGTGGTCGAGGGCTGGAAGCGGCTCAGGCCTGGCGCATGCGACGTTGTGCTTGAGGGGCCACTGGAACCCGGCATTCACTATCTGTTTGGCCGTTCCTCTTCGGCGCACCGAGGCGGGCGTCGCTATTGGGGCGGTGACTCGTCTCTATGTATCGACCCGACAGGAAGTTTCTCTGTTGAGACTCTACCCGAGTGCTCACTTATGGGCCTGGAGGCCCGTAACTTCCGCCCGGTTCTGGTCGAGAACAAGCGGCGCTGGCGCACCCAATTCACTGAAACCGAGTCGCGTGACCTCGACGAGGCCGCCGCCGCAGGCGTGCAGCGCCTGCTCGACAATGCCGGCATCTACTCGGGCCGCATTGATGGCTATCTCGGGCGCAAGACACGAGCTTCGATTGGCGATTTTCTGAAATCTAAGGGACTGGACGAAACGACATCAGATGCCGATCTGATGGACATTCTGGAACAGACAGCGATCGAGCGCGCACGCAATGTTGGCCTGACCTTCTGCAACCGCACCGACAAGAGAATCTGGAGTGCAATGGCGCGGCGTCGCGGCGAAGGTTGGGAAAGTCGAGGCTGGTGGCTGCTCGAGGCAGGCGGCTGTGCCCGCGTCGTTGACGAGCCACTTCTGCAAGCTGAGCATTTTGCTTATGCCGTGAGGGACACGGGCGCTGGGTCCAGTAGTGTTGGGG
>CAYGKE010000023.1:0-31425 GCA_964350465.1 uncultured Hyphomonas sp. | reverse complement strand
GTTCTCATAAGTATGCGTTTGCAGGAACTCGCCGGCATCATAGACCAGGCCGAGCGCCAGCGCGCCATACCAGGGCCAGATCGCCATATCGGCAATCGAAAGCTCATCGCCGGCCATAAATTCGCGGTCCGCCAGATTGCGATCCAGCACATCCAGCTGGCGTTTCACTTCCATCGCATAACGATTGATCGGGTACTCATATTTCTCCGGCGCATAGGCATAGAAATGACCAAAGCCGCCACCCAGCATCGGCGCGCTGCCCATCTGCCACATCAGCCAGCTCAGGGTTTCTGTACGCCCCGGGCCTTCAGACGGGAGAAAAGCGCCGAACTTCTCCGCAAGGTAAATCAGGATCGATCCGGATTCGAAGACGCGCTGAGGTGGATTCGTCGAGTGATCCATCAAAGCCGGGATTTTCGAGTTCGGATTCACATCGACAAAGCCGCTGCCAAACTGGTCGCCCTCGCCAATATTGATCAACCAGGCATCATACTCCGCACCGCCATGGCCAGCCGCAAGCAGCTCTTCCAGCATGACGGTGACCTTCACACCATTCGGGGTGCCAAGCGAATAGAGCTGCAAGGGATGCTTGCCGATCGGCAGCTCCTTGTCATGCGTCGGGCCAGCGACCGGGCGATTGATATTGGCGAAGCGTCCGCCGCTTGCCTTATCCCAGGTCCAGACTTTTGGCGGGACATACTCTGTCTTGTCAGTCATCGATGCGGCTCCGTTCTCATCAGCATTGCTAGCCCATGTAGGGTGCCGGACGCTGAAGCACGAACACTTTTTCGAGAGCGGCGTTGTCAGCGCCGTGGTCAGGTGCCTTGAGGATCCTGAATCGCTTCGAGATAATTCAGCAGCGCATTGATCTCTGCTGGCTGAAACACGAAGACCGGCATGTCGGGGTGACCAACCACGATGCCCTCTGCCAGTGGCTCTTCGAGCGCGCGAACAGGATAGTTCCTGGACAATTCGCGGAATGGCGGTGCATCAGCGTGAGGGCTGGTATCGTCGCGGCCAATCGCATGGCAACCGGAACAATGCGTGACAGCGATTTCACGTCCGGTCATGGCGAGCGTTTCATCGGCTGCGGCATTAGGGCCAACAGACTCAGGCTGGCTGCAAGCTGCAGCAAGGCCGAGCAATATCAGCGGAACAGGTATGCGAGTCATTCGGGTGTCCTCCTGCGCTTTGGATACTGCCAAGCCTAAGCTGGAGGTGTCATGTGAAAATAAGGACAAGTACCAATATCTGCGCCGCCCCCTTAATCCGCTTTCTATCTATCCTGTGTCTGGCCGAGAAGCCTGCTCAAGCCTTCTTGAAACGGTTGGAGAATGGCACAGCCGTAATCCCATGCAGGACAATGCTGAACAGGACAGTCAGCACAACACACGCTGTCAGCTCTTCTGCGCCCGGCACCGGGAACCGCTCAAGCACAAGCAAGGCAAACAGGATCGAAGCCAGCCCGCGCGGTCCGAACCAGCCGAGGAAGAATTTCTCATATGTGCTGAGCCCCAATCCACTGACTGACAGAAAGATCGGGATGATGCGAACCACGGTCAGGAACAAGACGGCGAGTGTCACTGTCAGCGGGGTGGCGTGCTCAATCCCGATCGGGGCGAGGACAGCTCCAAAGACGAGAAATGTTGCAAGCGTCAGTAGCTGGCCCTCTCCTTCCATGAATTCATGGATGAACATCGAGGGGGCTTTCAAGGCGTTGCCGAAGACCAGCCCGCCGACAAAAGCGGCGATGAAGCCATTGCCGCCAATCGCCTCAGCCCCGAAATAACAAAGGAAGGCAATAGAGAGAAAGTACAGCCCCTGTGCGACCGTCGTCGCCGCTTTCTTCTCGACAGCGAGGTCCAAGAGCTTTGCCGCGCCATATCCGAGTGCGATGCCAACCAGCGGCCCGAGCGTTACCTGTAACAGCGTGAACAGGGCGAGATTCTCTGGCGCGCCTTCACCGTGAATACCGGCGCTTTGCGCCGCCATGATCGCTGCAACCAGAACGACAGGTAGTGCCAGGCCATCATTCAGGCCACTCTCGACATTAATGCTCTGGCGCAGACGAGCAGGTACATTCGGGCTGGACACAACGCTTTGTCCCAGCGCGGCGTCAGTTGGCGTCAGGATCGCGGCAACCAGGATCGCAAGCGCCCAGGGCTGGTCTGGCGAAACTGACTTGGCAACGAGCGTTCCGAGAAAAATTGTCAGCGGCATGCCGATCAGCAACATCCGCGACGGGATTGCGAAATTGCCTCGAAGCGTTTTCAGCTTCACCGAAGAGGCGTCCGAAAACAGAACCAGTATGAGCGTAATTTCTGCAATGAGGTGCACGATCTCATGCTCGTGCCCCATGGGCACAAGATCGAGGCCAAGCCCACCAAGCAAAAGGCCGAGCCCGGTGAATAGCATTGGCAGAGACAGGATCGATGCTTCCAAACGTCTCGACACGAGCGCATAAGCAGCAATTGCGGCCAAAACGATCAGCAATGTAGATACAGTCAGCATCAGCTCTCCCCAGCTATCGGTCTGCTGTAATCGAATAGCAGCTACGCGTGCCAGACAAGCCCTATCACAGTCTGGTCAGCGCCGCGTGATCGCGGGCATGGCGCAGCGACATGCTTGGTTCGAACCCGTAAACACTCTACATTGCGCCCAAGAACGGAGATCCGGGCCCATGTTCCTCAACTTCTTCAGTGAACTTCGCGCCGCCAAAGTGCCTGTCACGCTCAAGGAATACCTCTCCTTGATGGAAGCGATGGACAAGCAGGTGATTGGCCGCGACGTTGAGGATTTCTACTATCTGGCGCGCACGGCGCTGGTCAAAGACGAACGTAATATCGACAAGTTCGACAAGGTCTTCGGTCATGTTTTCAAGGGCCTGGACAGCTTTGCAGACGCGGTGGACGTACAGGACATTCCGGAGGAATGGCTGCGCAAGATGACAGAGAAATTCCTGTCGCCGGAAGAAATGGCCGAGATTGAAGCGCTGGGCGGGTTCGAGAAACTGATGGAGACGCTTAAACAGCGGCTGGAAGAACAGAAGAAACGACATGAGGGCGGTAATAAGTGGATCGGCACCGGCGGCACCTCGCCATTTGGGGCCAACGGCTACAATCCTGAAGGCGTCCGCATCGGCCAGAACAAGTCCCGCCATCGCCGCGCCACCAAAGTCTGGGACAAGCGCGAGTTCAAAAATTACGATGACAGCGTGCAGCTTGGCACACGCAATATCAAAATGGCGCTGAAACGCCTGCGCAAATGGGCCCGTGATGGCTCCGCTGAGGAGCTCGATCTCGACCAGACGATCCGCAATACAGCCAAACAGGGCTATCTCGATATCGAAATGCGGCCGGAGCGAAGAAACACCGTGTCAGTCCTGCTTCTGCTGGATGCAGGTGGTTCAATGGATCCGTTTGTAAAAGTGGTCGAAGAGTTGTTCTCGGCGGCGCGCGCCGAAATCAAGAATCTGGAATACTATTATTTCCACAACTGCCCGTATGAAGGCTTGTGGAAGGATAATCGCAGGCGCCGCACCGATGTGATCCCGACCTGGGATGTGCTGCACAAATTCCCGCCCGAATACAAAGTCATCATTGTCGGCGATGCAACGATGAGCCCTTACGAGATTACCTATCCGGGCGGCTCGGTCGAGCATTGGAACGAAGAACCCGGCGGCATATGGCTGCAGCGTTTTGTTGAACAATATCCAAATCTGGCCTGGCTGAACCCGGTCAAATCAGGGGCCTGGGACTATACCGGATCAATTCAGCTGATCCGCGAACTGATTGGTCCAGACCGGATGTTCGAAATGACCTTGCAGGGCCTTGACGATGCGATGAAGGAGCTCGGCCGCTAACCTGCCAGACGACCACGCAGGAACGGTGGTTCACGCAGCGTCCCGGCCGCATCGGCCATCAGGACATCCGCGACACTGGCGACCAATGCGGGACCCTGGGCAGGCTTTCGTACAACCCGGTCAAAGCCATAGATCATACGGATCTGCTCATTGGTCGACGCGACATCTGCGGTGACGGCAATCAGCGGTGTGCAAATGTTGAGATTGGGACGCTCGCGCAGCATGGTTGTCAATTCACTGGCGTGACCATCTGGCAAGTGTAGGTCACTCAAAATGACCTGAAACCGCTGGCGCGCCACGCGCGCAATGGCTTCAGCGACCGTTTTAACGCGCTCGATCGTCCAACCGGCATTCTCCAGCGCTTCCGTAATCATATAGGCACAGGGCTCGTGATCCTCGACGATCAAGGCAGCGCCAAGTGTGAACTTGCCCGAGCGCGGCGCAGGTACTGTCTTGACTAGGGTCGGGCGCACACGCTCGACCGGAACAAGCAGGTTGAAAGCTGTGCCGCCGCCGGGATTGTCTGCCACGCTCAAGCTGCCGCCTAGATGATTGGCCATGGCATTGGATATTGTCAGGCCCAGTCCCCAGCCTCGCACGGGTGTATCCTGGTCATTCTGGGTCTCGAATGGCTCGAACAGGCGAGCCTTGTCGACATCCGATATTCCAGGGCCGGTATCAGCGACCTCAATCGACAAGATCAGCTGTTCGCCCATTGTATGCGCGCCGATGGTCGCGGTCACTCCGCCTTTGCTGGTGAACTTCAGGGCGTTGCTGATCAGGTTGTTGACGATCTGCCGGACCCGGCCAATGTCGACTTTGATCAGGCTTGGCATGTCCGGCATATGCCGAACCGAAAGCGACAGAGAGCGCCTGTCGGCCTGCGGCGCCCACAGCGCACGCAGTTCCTGAACAAGGTCAGCAAGGTCGTGTTGTTCTGCCGTCTTGACGAGGCGCCCGGCGCCCAAGCGGGCATAGTCGAGCGTGTCAGTGACAATCCGGTCGAGCGTCTTGCCCGAACGAACAATTGTTTCTGCCAGCACACGGGTCTCACCATCCAGCTTGCGCGCGGCGAGCATGTCGGCGAGGCCCATAATGCCGGTCAGGGGTGTGCGAATTTCATGCGCCAGCACGGCGAGCATGTCATGATTGGATGGCAGGTCAGGTTTTTCGGGTGTCACCGGCGCTGAAATCACTGGTTCAGGACGATCGGCGAGTTGCTGCTGCAGGGCCGACACCTGCCTGGCGCGGCCTGCATTCTGATCGGCGAGCGCGATGGCAAGACGCTCGATACAGACGAAACCGGCGACACGTCCGCCCTTGACGACGACAATATCGGGATCGAAACCGTCCGCTCCCATCGTCTCGTGCATCTTGGCTAGGCGATTGATCGACATATCGGCGTCTGCAAAGTGCAGTTTCCGGCGAGCCAGATCTTCAGCGCGAAGTCCCTCCAGACTGTCCGGTCCGGCCCCTGCGGCCATTTCCATAATCGCGGCGCGGCGGACAAGGCCTACCGGCTTGCCCTGTTCAGCGATTACAAAGGCGCGGCAGGCATCGTCGTCAAAAAAAGCCGAGACAATGCGCGTCACACGCGCGCGCGCGGAAATGATCCGCACGGGGACGGCAATATCGCCCAGACATTTCGCCATTGATTCAACTCACACTAATTCAAGTATGACTAAATCACCGCAATTCCTTTACACTTGGCAAACCAAGGGCAAGAAAAATACCTAGCTGATTTCGCTTTGATGACGAACAATCTTGCTGACGAGGCCATATTTGACCGCTTCTTCGGCGCTCATCCAGTGATCACGATCCGTATCTGCCTTGATCTTGTCGAGCTTCTGGCCCGTCGCTTCAGCAAAAATCTTGTTCAGGCGCTCGCGCATGCGCACAATCTCTCGCACCTGGATTTCAACGTCGGACGCCTGCCCGCCAACGCCGCCGCGTGGTTCATGCAGCAAGAAGCGCGTATTCGGCAGCGAGAAACGATTTTCCTTCTTGGCCGCCGCATAGATCAGCGCACCCGCACTGGCGACCCAGCCTGAACCGAGCACTTTGACCGGCGCGCCAACGAATTTGATCATGTCATGGATCATATCGCCGGATTCGACATGGCCGCCCGGTGATGAAATCACCAGCAGGATCGGATCGGAACTCTCCGCAGAAAGCGCCAGCAGGCGTTCGCATACACGCCGGGCCAGTTTATCATCCACACCGCCGGTCAGCATGATCGTGCGGGCCTTGAACAGTGCCTCTTCCAGAAAGGCGTTCGGCTCACCTATTGGCGCGCTTTCGGGTTCATCGTCTAGGCGTATCATGAAGTCTCCAGAATCGTCTGCGCTCAGATGTGATGTGCAACGCTGTCTGGGTCAAGCACCCGCCTGTGCCTATTTCGGTGTATGCGTCACCGAGGCGTTCATCAGGTCAAGCACGACCTGCGGATCGTCCTCAGCATCGAAGCTTTCCAACATCTCGATGGTGAGTGGCTGGTCGGGTTGAACCCTGAATTCGATTTTTCCGCCTGTCTCATAAAACAGCGCCATGGCTTCGACCCATTCGCCGGCCTGCGGGACCTCGCGCTCGATTTCCGGCTTGGCCATCCGGATGATTGTCGCGAGGTAGGAGCGCATCTGCGCCGGTTCCATATTGCCGATCATCGCCCCCCAACCCTCGTTCGGGTATTCCTTGCCAATGGCCTGGGCAAAGCCGAGCAGACGGTCATAACCGCCAAGGTCTTCCTCGCTTGCGACGAGGGACTTGAAAGCAAAGGCCGAGGTGAAGGCTTCCTCAAAAGCCGCTTCTTTGTCGTCATCGTCGGCGCGCGCCGCGGTCACAATGGCATCATAGACCGGCAAGTCGATCGCCAGACTGAACAGGCCTTCGCCATTGCCCTCAGAAAAGACTCTGAACGACGCAGCGGTGTCACCTGTTGCATCCGACCAGGTCATATCGCCGGTCGCATCGAAGGTGATTTCGTCGAGATCGTAATCAGGCAGGAGCTCGATGGCGCGGTCAATGCCCTCCAGAACGAGGGCGGCCTCTTCATCTGACTCTGCGACTTCGCTGGGCACGAGTCCCATGCCGAAGCGCCCGAAATTGGACAAACCGATGGTCGCGTCATCAAGCGAATAATTGATGTCTGTCGGGATCAGCCACGTCCAGCCGGACATGTCGAGATCGGCTTTGGCAGCCGAGAATATCTGCTGGTCATCAAGGGCGACTGAGTACCCCTCCATCGCCCATGTGCCGAGACTCATGAGGTCTTTTTCGCCCATGCTGGGCAATTCACCCCTGGCCAGGAAGCCCATCACCTTATCGAGACGCAAATCGGTCCCTACCGAATAGTCGAGCTTGCCCGTCTGGGTGAAGGATGTGCCTGCAAAAGGGTTTTGCATCATCGCTTCTTCGAAATTACCCGAGTCCATCGCGATTTCGGTATAGAGCGTCGACTGCTCTGTCGTCATATTGACGGAAACTGTGTGCTCCAGATCGAACCCATTGGCGCCGCGAAGGCCATAAAGCTCGACGCGCGACGTGCCGGCTGCTTCAGAACCTGGCTGTTTCATGGCGAAAACCGAGGTGACATTCTGTGCAACCGCCTGATCATAGGCAATCGCTCGATTGAACGCGATGGCCTGCTGGCCAAAGTGCAAGGCGGGTAGCAGGAAGGCTTCGGCCTCCTCATCATCCAACTCATCCAAGAGAGTCTCTGGAACAGCGGTATATTCCCAAGGACGCAAGCTTGCACCGGTCATCACCATCCGGTCCGCCGTGATATCCAGCTGATCAACCACGAACAGACCATCTGCGAATTCTTCGGTATCAGGCATCTGGGCAATAATGCCCGTAAAGAAGCCTGTTATGGCCTCGGCCAGACCATAATAATTGAGACCATCGGCTTCGAGCCGGGTGAAGAGAGCGCCACTATCGTCCAAACGCTCGCCACCGAGGCGCGCTGCCAGAAGCTCGGTCTCAAGCCCCCAAAACGCGGCCTGGTCGATCTTAAGTCCGAACGGATTGTCGCCAGTGACTTGCAGATCGAGGCCTGTGAACACGGTTGCGCCAGAGTCCGCATCGAAACTCTGTTCATCCCAAGACAGACTGACAAAGGCAGGCAAGGCCGCCACAAGCCCTGTGAGATCAGCCTCCTGCCCGCGCGAATCAACAAATTGCTCGGACGCCAGAGCCTGGTAGACCGCGATATCTGCGCGTCCGCTGTCCTGAACTTCAGTCGTTTCGGGGGTCGGCTTGTCAACGGGCTCACCGCTCGGACTACAGGCAGACAAGCCGAGAGCGAGAATGGCAGTGCCATAAAGGGTCAATGTGCGGGTCATGTCGAAAAACCTTTCGAGGGATCAGGCCTTTGCAGGCTGGGTCAAAATACCGTTTCCTTGGGCGGAGGCGCAGGGTCTGGCTGATCCGATGTTTCGGGATCAGGCGATTCCAATGCCATTTCCTGCTCCAGTTCCTGCGTTACGGCAAGGGCAATATCCATTTCCTCGGATTCTGGCGCTGGCGCAGGATCAGCGGTTTCGGGAAGCTCTGATGCCGCTGGTTCCTGCTCCGGGGGATCTTCAACCGGCATTGCAGCCTCTGCCTCTTCGGGTTCAGGCAGATCAGGTGCCAGCTCTGCCATAGGCGCCTCAGCTTCAGCGATCTCTGGTTCGGGCGCCGCCATGTCCTCTACTGCGTCTGCAACGGCTGCCGAAGCAGCGACAGCCGCCACAGCCTCCTCGGGCTGCTTCAACTTACGCTTCCAGAACGGCGCATTTGGATCCGCCTTGCGGTCATACTGCATCGAGAAAAACTCATGCGCGGTATGGGTCAGCGGCTTCGGCGTCAGGACCATGCCAGACTGGCGCAAGCGTTCCACGACCTGATCCCGCAGGTGCAAACCCGGAAACATGTCGGCCGCGAATGGTCCAGCTTTCATCCAGTCACGCACCCACCAGCTGCGGGTCGATGGCGCCGCCTCTGGCATCTTGCCGTCATGCTCAGTCCACAAGTAAAGCTGTGCAATACCGTCAATCACAGAATTTACGGCGGCATCGACTTCGGCGCTCGTATCGCTGCCGTTGGTGAGCGCTGTTCTCAGATCGGCCTTGCGGTGCACAAGCTCACCATAGGTCGCCCGGATCACGGTCAGCGATTGCCGGTCTTTTTCGAGCGGACCGGCCAGCACCGCGTCCAGCTGTGGATGCGACAGTGGCAGCAAGTCACTGGCACTCTTGAGGTTGCCGCGCGCGACGTCGGATATTTCGCGCAACATTCTGTAGAGGTTGGCGCGCAACTCATGGCCAACCCCCTCAAGGCCGAGAGCTTCCATATCGCGCTGGCGGTCAACAATGCGCCACATGCACCAGGCCATGGAGGCGGCAACTCCGACAAGAACGAACAGGCCGCCAGTCATGAAATTCTGAAAATACGCTTCATTCATATGACTAATCCCCTTCTGGGAACACGCTTTAACAGGGCCCTGATGGCGAGACCATAGGGCGGAATAGGCCGAATGATGACCTGTCCGGGCTTAAACTGCAACCGGTGCTTTGATGTGCGGATGGAACTGATAGTTCTGCAACGAAAAATCCTCATATTCCCAACCGAATAGATCGGTCTTGTCAGGATTGAGTATCATTTGTGGCATTGGATAAGGCTGACGCGTTAGTTGCAAGCGCGCCTGTTCGATATGGTTCGAGTAAAGATGCGCATCGCCAAGTGTATGCACGAAGACACCAGGCTGAAGCCCCGTCGTCCGCGCCATCATCAGCGTCAGGATCGCGTAGGACGCAATATTGAAGGGCACGCCGAGGAATACATCGGCTGAGCGCTGGTAAAGCTGGCAGTTCAGGCGGCCGTTGATGACATTGAACTGAAACAGACAGTGACAAGGCGGCAGGGCCATATCCGGGACATCGACCGGATTCCAGGCGGAGACGACCATTCGGCGCGAGTTCGGGTTGGTCTTGATCTCGTTCAGAACCCACTCGATCTGATCAATGGTCTGGCCCCCTGGCGCTGCCCAACTGCGCCACTGCTTGCCATAGACAGGGCCAAGATCACCGTCAGCGTCAGCCCATTCATCCCAGATCGAAACCCCGCGCTCTTGCAGCCACTTCACATTGGTGTCGCCGCGAAGGAACCAGAGCAGCTCCACGATAATCGATTTCAAATGCAGCTTCTTGGTGGTCAGGAGCGGAAATCCCTCGCCAAGGTCGAAGCGCATCTGGCGGCCAAAAACACCGAGCGTGCCGGTGCCAGTTCGATCGCCGCGCTCGGCGCCATTGTCGAGAATATCCTGAAGCAGGTCGAGATAGGTTTGCATGGCTCTGCAATCTCTGACTCGCCCCTGCCTGTCCAGTGAAAACGCACATGTGGCGCGCGCCTGCAGGTTAATGAAGATTGAATGGCATCGGTGCAATCGGCGTCTTCGGTCTAACCGGCCCTCAACCGCGATGCGCTAATAGACGGCGTAATAGAATCTAATGGCTGGGACTTGTGAGTCCCCGGAGGGCCTTCATGACACGCTTGAACAAGCTGAAGTCAGTACTGAATTCGTTCCATAGCGACCGCTCTGGCGGCGTTGCGATGATTTTCGCCTTGTCGCTGATTCCGCTGCTCGCGGTGGCCGGCTTTGCGATTGATTTCCAGATGACCGTGATGCGCAAGAACAAGGTACAGGTCGTGATGGACTCGGCTGTGCTGGCCGGTGCCAAGCAAATGCAGACCGGGGCGACCGAAGAAGAAGTGCGGGAATATGTCCGCAACTATATGACCGCGCAGATCAATATGGCTGGCAATGGCCTGACCTGCGGTACGATCAGTGTTGAATTTTCCCAAACCGGTGAAGAGATCGACTCAGAGGTCACCTGCCAGCAGTCAACCACGCTAATGAACCTGGTCGGCTCGGAATACATGCCGTTCAAGGTCGATTCCTCCTCGACCTGGGGCATCGGCAAGCTCGACGTGGCCTTCATGTTTGACGTGTCGGGATCGATGTCCAGCAACAGCCGTATGACCAACCTCAAAGAGGCTGCGCAGGATGCGGTTGATATCCTGCTTCCAGAGAATGGTGGTCCAGCAACCGAAGATGTTCGCATTGCGATGATCTCTTATGACACCTCGTTCAATGCTGGCGATTATTTCTCTGAAGTGACCGGTCTCAACGAGACACGGACTTACTATGCCGAATATATGGAAGAATATGAGTATGAGGAAGAAATTGAATCGACCTGTACTGTCGAGGTTGAGGAAGACGTTACCTATACTGACGAGCGCTGCACCAAGCAGGATTCTGACCGCTGCAAGCGCTACAAGAAAAATGGCCAATGCCGGAAATACTATCAGGAATGGGTGTGCGAAGAATATGAGTACACGGTTACAGAGACGCGCTGGGAAGACCAGCCATGCATGGAGACCGTAACTTTGACCGGCACACGCGTCGCAGAGACCTCAAAGACCATCACCAATACCTGCGTGTATGAGCGTCCTGGAAATCACGCCTTTCTCGACACGGCCCCAATTCAGGGCACACCGCTGGCGCAGATTTATGGCGCAACCGATACCGTCATCTATCACAAGGGCATGGCTGGTACGCAGTCTGGCGACAGCGCGGTAAACGATGCAACCAATGTGAATGGATATCTGGCGGCAGGATACGCGATCTTTAACTCTGATGAGGACGAAGACGATGGCGGAGACTGGGACGTTTATGGTACAACCTGTAACCAGCATGAACCGGTGCCACTGACGGACAATCGCACGACCCTGTCCAACTATATCACCAGCCTGACGACGAATGGCTACACAGCCGGTCAGCAAGGTATCGCTTGGGCCTGGTATATGGTGGCCGAGCCTTGGGAAACCGTGTTTACAGGTGACAACGCACCGCTGCCATATGATGAGCCGGACTCAACCAAGGCCATCATCCTGATGACCGACGGTTCGTTCAATATGCAAGAGTTCAATAGCGATCTTGGAAACTCTGTTACACAGGCGCAGGCCGTCTGTGATCAGATCCGCGAAGATGACAATCTGTTCGTCTACACGGTCGCCTTCCAGGCGCCGACGGCAGGTAAAGCTATCTTGAACTATTGCGCGACAAGCCCGGAATTTGCGTTCGAACCCGAAAGCGCGGCCGAACTGTCCGACGCCTATCAGCAGATTGCGACGTCAATCGCCGACCTGCGGATTTCACGCTAACGCAAAACCCCTTTCATCTGCGGCGAAGCAGAACTATATTAGCTTTGTTCCTTCGGGAGCTATGGTGATAAACGCGCGTGTAATAAGCGGTTCGGACCCGGGGGCGGTACCCGGCGTCTCCACCAATATCCCCGTCATTAGCGGGTGGTTTGGGGACGAAATAGGATCGACGGACGTGTAAAGACGAGGCCTTCACCCGCTTGAGCTGCGTTAGAAGCTCAATCAACAATAGTTGCTAATGACAACTTTGCTGAAGGTGACCTACTCGCTGCGTAACGCAGTGCGTAATAACCGCATTTAACTCCTAGGGCTTCAGCGCCTTAGGCGGGGCCCGGAGGCGCCTGGCAACAGAAGCCTCTACTTTTCCTCAAACATCGAGATGCGGGCAACCAGGTGTGCCAAACGCCCGAATTCTGTTCTCTATGCCGTAAATCGGCCTTGTTTCTCGTCGATTTTGGCCAAGAGGGCATTTTTGGGTTAATTTAGTCGCTGCACACGAACTCTGGTTTTACCGCTCGCCTTATGAAGGAAGAGCGTTGTGGTGAGCGCGATGTCGAGCTAGTTATCGAGTGAATGTTGGAGGCGGGCATGACAGATTATATTGGATATGAGGCGCTGAGCCAGGCCGCTATGCGCGGCGTTGTTCGCGAAGCGCTCCGACATACCGCCAAGAATGGCATGCCGCCCGGCGAGCATCATTTCTACATCACCTTCCGCTCAAAAGCGCCGGGTGTGAAAATGGCTGATCATCTTATCGAACGTTTTCCAGACGAGATGACGATCGTCGTGCAGCATCAGTTCTGGGACCTCGACGTTCAGGAAGGGCATTTTGAGATCGTCTTGAAGTTTAGCGGTGTCCCGCAGCATCTCTCCATCCCATTCGCAGCAATGACGCGATTTGTCGACCCGGCTGTCAACTTTGGCGTCAGTTTCGAACGCTCTGACGCGGCAGATGATGGCGATGTCGTCGCCCCGGCAACCGCAACTGACGTCGCCGGCAGCGAAGAGATGACGAGCGACAACTCCAATACGGTTGTCAGCCTCGACGCCTTCCGGCGGAAATAGTCGCAAGTGTCTACCCCCGCTGAGGATGATCGCCCGGTATTGAGCGATGCCGAAATGTTGGCGCGGTTCCAGAATTCGAAAAAGCGCCCGCCTTGTTCTGACACGCTTGGAATGCGGCTTGCCGCAGTCAATCAGGCCGCCAAGACCATCCGTATGGATTTTGATGTTTCGCCGAGCTTTGCAAATCCGACAGGCGCAGTTCAGGGCGGTTTCATCGCGGCGATGATGGATGAAGCGATGAGCACGTGCTGCATCATCGCTTCCAATGTCACGATGACTGCGCCGACACTGGAAATGAAGATCTCGTATCTGCGGCGGCTCATGCCGGGTCAAGCCCACGTTGATGCAACGATCCTAAAATTCGGCAAGTCTGCCGCCTTCATGGAGGCCGAGTGCTTTGACGCCGATGGCAAACTGGTCGCCAAGGCAACGGCCACGGCTATCCCAATGGCATTCAAACGGCTCAGCTAGAGCAAGGCCGCCCTGACCACTTCAAAACCAACCAGCATGATGCCGAGTACGGAAACGGCCCAGGCCCCGGACCGCAATACCGGAACACCAAACAGATAGAGCATGGCAAACGCTGCGCGGCCGATGAGGTAGAGACCAGCCCCCCAAATTGTGAGTGCCGTGGAGAGGCCAATAAGGTGCGCCACAAGGATCAACGGCACAAACAGCAGCATACTCTCAATATGATTGGCGATGGTACGCGCAGCGCGGCCCTGCATGGCTGATTTATCGCGCGGCTCATCGCGGCTGCCCAGGCCCCAGCCAAGCCCCTGCACAGCCGGCACAAGGCCGCCCTGGAACATCAGTAAAAGAAACAAGAGCATTGTGGTCCATAAAACGGCTTGAAGTTCAAAAGTCATCTGGGAGTCCTCCTTTTATGTAGCAACTATGTTTTTTATAGTTAGTGGATTTCGTCAAGTCATTCCTTTAGATTGTGAACATGGCCAAGAAGAATCTTCCCCTATGCCCCGTTTCGCGCACGGCTTTCATCATTGGCTCGCGCTGGACCTCGGAAATTATCCGAGAACTGGTCGATAAGGGAGCACGACGCTTTTCTGATTTTGAGACCACGCTCGCGGGTATTGCACCCAATACGCTGTCAAACCGTCTGAAAATGCTGGAAGACCATGGCGTTGTTGAGCGGAGAATCTATGACAGTCATCCGCCGCGATCAGAATATCATCTGACCGAAAAGGGTGTGAAAATGCGCCCGATCATCGATGCCATGCGCAATTGGGGCAAGGATAGCGCTTAAGCTCTGAAATGCTCAACCAGCATGACCGCTCCGATCACGATAAACCCCAAACCAGCGATCAGCTTTAAGGGCGCTGCACTGAGCCAGCGTTCGGCAACCGCTCCTAACAGAACGGCCAATGCAGATGACAGCACAAGCGCAAGACTGGCGGCAGCGAATACCAGCCAGGGCGAGCGCTGCTCATCTGATGCGAAAAGTACGGTTGCGAGCTGGGTCTTGTCGCCAAGTTCGGCAAGAAAAACCGTGGTAAAAATCGTCAGAAAGGCAGTAAGCATGACAGGCTCCAATCAAGAGCGTGCTTACTCCATCGCCTCGACCCGCATGTAAATGCCTTCACGCTCGCCAACCCGTCTCTCGACCAGCAAACGCGCAACCTGATGGTCATCGACAAAAGCGTTGCCGGTGACGCTGTCGAGCAGAGCTTTTGCCAAATTATCAAGGTCCATCCATGGCGCTTCGCCTGTATATTCCATGACGATATGGACATCATAGTCGCCATGGCCCGGGCGCAGCGGTGTAAAGTCCTTGCGGAAGAACTCGCGCAGCAGAGTCTTGTAGTACTTGGCCTGGGTCGTCAGGCCGGAGCAGCGAATTTCCAGTGCGCCGTCATCGGTGATCCGGCCGCGTACTTTACCGTTCTTTATCCAGCCATCCAAACCTAGATCCAGCCAGCCGTTTCACGCTTCACGACATCTTCGATGACGTCGATTGCAGCGTCGCTATCGTTGAGGCAGGGCACGACGGAATAGTTCTCGCCGCCAGCCTCCATAAAGCTGTCGCGCCCCTCCATGGCGATCTCTTCCAAGGTTTCCAAGCAATCGGAGATGAAAGCCGGTGAAACGACGACCAGGTTCTTGACGCCCTCTTCTGGCAGAGCTTCAAGCGTCTTGTCGGTATAGGGTTGCAGCCACTCGGTCGGGCCAAACCGGCTCTGGAACGTCGTCATCGCGAAACCTTTGTCCCAGCCAAGACGCTCTGCGACCAGCCGGGTCGTCTTGTGGCAATGGCAGTGATAGGGATCGCCCTTGTCGAAATAGGCTTTCGGTATGCCATGATAGGACATCAAAACTTTGTCTGGTCTGAAATCGAGCGATGCCAGATGGGTTTCGATACTCTTCGCCAGGGCGTCGATATAGACCGGCTGGTCGTGGAAACTTGCGGCTGTGCGCAGGGCGGGTTGCCAGCGCATTTTCTTGAGAACCTCAAAGGTTCTGTCGCACACACTGGCGGTCGTGGTCGCCGAGTATTGTGGGTAGAGCGGCACGACGCAGATGCGGTCGCAGCCTTCATCTTTAAGGCGCTCAATCTTGGAGGCGATGCTCGGGTTGCCATAATTCATGGCAAAATCGACGATCAGATTGTCGCCGCCAATGCGGGCATTCAATTTTTCTGCCTGCGCACGAGTATAGAGCAAGAGCGGCGACCCCTCTTCCGTCCAGATCTTCTTATAGGCGCGGCCAGACTTTGACGGCCTGAAGGTCAGGATCGGCCCTTGCAGGATCAGTTGCCATAGCGGCATAGGCACTTCAATGACGCGAGGGTCAGACAGGAATTCCGACAAATAGCGCCGCATCGACCAGTAATCCGTGCCGTCCGGTGTGCCGAGATTGACCAGCAGCACACCGACTTTGCCTTGCCTCACCTGCGGGTGGCCTTGAGGCAGCGGGCCGAGTTGTCCGGCGGGCGTCGAGGGCGCATTAGGTGTCATCGTATCGGGCATGCCACGCTATCTAGCCTAGTTCACGCAAAATCAAATGCGGCGCCTGCGTCTTTGTCACCATTTGCCGCTTCAAGCCCCCGTGCTAAAGCCCGCTCAGCTTACTATATTTGAAGTTTCAGGGAGCCTCCGATGGGCATATTTGGCAATAAGGACGCAAAGCCGCGTACCGAAACCGATACGATGGGGCCGGTTGAGGTTCCCGGAGACAAGTATTGGGGCGCGCAGGCCCAGCGCTCGCTTGGCAATTTCAAGATCGGCTGGGAGAAACAGCCCGAACCGATTGTCCGCGCGCTGGGCATCGTCAAGCGGGCCGCAGCTGAAACCAATATGTCACTGGGCAAGCTCGACGAGAAGCTTGGCAAAGCTGTCATTGAAGCCGCCAACGAAGTGATCGAAGGCAAGCTGGGTGACCATTTCCCGCTGGTTGTCTGGCAAACAGGATCAGGCACTCAGTCCAACATGAATGCCAATGAAGTCATCGCCAATCGGGCCATCGAAATCCTCGGCGGAGATATCGGCAGCAAGACCCCGGTTCACCCGAATGATCATGTCAATATGAGCCAGAGCTCGAACGACACATTCCCGACCGCTATGCACATCGCCGCCGCCGAAGAAATCACGCATCGCCTAATCCCGGCCCTGCAGCAGCTGCACAATGCGCTGAATGACAAGGCGCAGGAATGGAAAGACATTATCAAGATCGGTCGCACCCATACGCAGGACGCAACACCGGTCACGCTCGGCCAGGAATTTTCCGGTTACACAGCGCAGGTTCAGGGCGGTATTCGCCGAATTGAAAGCGCCCTGCCCGCGCTTCTGGAACTGGCGCAAGGCGGCACGGCGGTTGGGACGGGCCTCTCAACCCCAGTCGGATTTGCCGAAGGCGTCGCCGCCAAGATCGCCCAGATCACAGGCCTGAATTTTGTCACCGCGCCGAACAAGTTCGAAGCCCTCGCCGCACATGATGCCATGGTGTTTGCACATGGCGCGATCACGACAGCAGCCATGTCGTGCTTCAAGATTGCCAATGATATTCGTTTCCTTGGCTCCGGGCCACGGTCTGGCCTTGGCGAACTCGCCCTGCCGGAAAACGAACCCGGCAGCTCGATCATGCCGGGCAAGGTCAACCCAACCCAGTGCGAGGCGCTGACCCAGGTTTGCGCGCATATTCATGGCAACAATGCCGCCATGACCTTCGCCGGATCACAGGGCCATTTCGAGCTCAACGTGTTCAATCCGATGATGAGCTACAACCTGTTGCAATCAACCAGATTGCTGGCCGATGCTGCTGTTTCCTTTACCGAAAATTGCGTTGTCGGCATCGAGCCGCGCCTCGACAATATCAAGAAAGGTCTGGAGAACTCGCTGATGCTGGTGACGCCACTGAAAGAGAAATATGGCTATGACCGCGCCGCCAAGATCGCCAAGACCGCGCACAAGAACGGCACGACTTTGCGCGAGGAAGCAATTGCGGATGGCATTCCCGCAGAGGATTTCGACGCCATTGTCGACCCAAGCAAGATGATCGGCCCGGGTTGATTGATGTTGATCGCCAATACAAAATGTAGCATACATAGTGTATGAAACTGCGAGATTGGCGACAACAGAATGGCTTTTCAGCGCAAGAACTGGCCACCAAACTTGGGGTTGGTGTTTCTACAATCACGGCCTACGAAAATGGAGCCCGACGACCTCGCCCCGAACTAGCCAAACGCATCGAAGTTGCCACCAATGGCGAGGTCACGGCAGCTGAACTCCTTGGGCTAGATAAGCCTGCGAAGGGCGTACGCGAAGACCCCGCTCCCTTCGATCACGACCTCAAAGCTGAAGCCAAAGCCCTTGGACTCGACCCGGACGCCATTGCTGCCAAAGCTGTCGAGGACGCTGTGAAGCGCAAACGGATCGAGGCGTGGAACGAAGAGAATCGCGAGGCCATTGAGAGCTGGAATGAGCACTACCGAAAGAACGGGCTTTGGAATGACAGGTATCGCTTGTGGTAGCGTTCAAGCGCCTGGCTGTTCATCGAATTAGCGACGATCAAAACAGGCTTGTTGTCATCCTCCAGTATCCCGGACTCGATACCGGACCCTCGATCCTTGTCGCCCCTCTCTTCCCAAAAGGTGAGTTATCACCGATGCCACCCGTAACCGTTGACATAGAGATTGATGGAGAAGGCTATATCTTGGCTGTTCAGCAACTTTCGACGTTTCCGCGGGATTATGTCGGTCCAGAAGTCGGAAACCTGACAGACCATGAATATGAAATCTCATGCGCCCTTTCGCGTCTCTTTTTTGGCAACTGACGGCGTGAGCAAAACCCGTTATGAGGTCAAAGAATCACTCGGCTAGATCGAAAGACCTCCAATATGACCAACGCCCCCATCGGCTCAAAAGCCAACCCGTCCGAATTCGATGTTCTGGATCGTCTCGGCGAAGATGAGCCCTATTTTGTCATTCGCGCGCACGACCCGCTCTCAAGTGCGCTGGTTGAGCTCCACGCCTATATTGGCGCGGGGCAGTCCGGAGCAGCGCACAACAAGCTAGCTGAGATCATGGCGCTGACAGCGGCCAAGGCGCCGCGGCCAGCCTCCAGCCCAAAGTATCGCGAGACCTTTGCGATCTCGCTGGCCATGGAACAGTGGCGAAACACGCATAAGGACTAGGCTTTGGCCGAACCGATCAATCTCAATAAGGCACGCAAAGCCAAAACGCGGGCGGCAAAAGAAAGGCGTGCCTCTGAAAACCGGGTCAAGTTTGGCCGCACCAAAGCCGAAAAAAACCGCGACACGCTAGCGAAGGCACGTTCTGACAAGACCGTCGATAACGCCAAACGCGAAGACTAACTGGCGGGCTCGTCAGCGTCAGGTTTCGGCTCCCAGACGGGCAAACCATCTTCACCGCGCGCTTCTTCAATCAGTTCCAGACCAAAGCGTTGGTCTGAGAGCTGTTCAAGACTTCTGAAAAATGGCCGCAAGGCATCTCCTGTAACGCCCATATTCGTCGAGAGCTCCGAGGCACGGGCATAGTGGGCCTGAGCGGTGACGAAGTCGCTGGAAGCTTCGGCGCAGGCACCCATATTGTGGATGACGGCCGGCGCATTTGGATGCGTCTCGCTCATCATCTGCCACATTGAACATGACGCGTAGGGATCACTTTTGACGATATCGACGGCCTGCTGAAACATCGGGTCAGCGCGCGCAACCGGATCAAGTGCCTCGGTTACGAACTCGGCGCGCACGACGGCATTGCGCGGCGCAATATCAACCCGGATCGGGTTCAGTGTCTGGGACAGGGCCGACTGCACCAATCCTGGCGGCGCAACATAGTCAAAGCCGAACAGGCCGCGACTGCGTGGGCGGTCATAGTGGCCATGCTCGTCGCAAACTTCGCTGTCGGCGCCGCCATAATAGGTTTTCGAGAAGATGACCTCGCCAGTTTCCTGGTCAATCAGACGCGGCGTAACACTGACACGAACCTCTTCCTCGAAGCATAACTCCTCGACATCGATCCGGGTTTCGCAATCAAACAAGCCATCCCACTCGACACATTTGCTGACCGTGCGGGTGTATTCACTCCAGGAATAGTCATCGACATAGGTCTCGCCGGTATAGAGACCAACCCGCTCGCCCTGTGGCTCGGCGGCATAGTCGGCAAACCGGAACCAGGGCTGGCCATCGAATACAGCATTAGCCAGCATCGCCTCAAACCGCGCCGTGTACCAACCACCAAGGGGACCGGCGAAATAATCGACAGCGACATCGCGGGTTGCCGCTGCCTCCGGGCTGTTCGCCATCAGGCGCGCCTCATAGTCGATGCCCGGCGTCGCGCAGGCACCAAGTCCGATGAGAGCGAGCGTCGTAGCGCCGATAAGTCTGGAATTTGCCATTGATCCATCCTCCAGTAAGCAGGCTCTCACTATTCGCGTGAATACTCTCTGAATACAGTATGTTGGTTCGATGGCATCAGGGTGACGCTGCGGCAGACTTGCAGCCGGCCCAATCTGACACAATTTGGGGTGAACCTGCAGGAGGGCATATGTCAGATCTCGGAACCCTATTCGACCCGCTCAGCATTCGCGGGCTGACCATTCCCAACCGGATTGTCATGGCACCAATGACGCGCTCTTTCTCGCCAGACGGGATTCCCGGGCAAGATGTTGCCGATTATTACACCCGGCGGGCAGAGGCTGAAGTTGGCCTCATCATTACAGAAGGCACCACGATTGGGCGCGGCGGCGCGTCCAATGACCCGCGCGTTCCCAACTTTCATGCCGAGGCAGCCCTCAAAGGCTGGAGCAATGTCGTCAATCAGGTGCACAATGTGGGCGGCAAGATTGCACCGCAGCTCTGGCATGTTGGCATGATGCGAAAGCCAGGCACCGGCCCCGATCCGGAGGCAATCTCGGACGGCCCATCGGGGCGCACGCATACCGGAAAGCAGGTTCAGCCCGAACCTACCGATAGCGAAATAGCCGATATGATCGCGGCGTATGCCGATGCCGCAGCCGAAGCGGCGAAGCTCGGGTTTGACGCAATCGAAATTCATGGCGCGCATGGCTATCTGATTGATGAATTCTTCTGGGATGTGATGAATACCCGCGCGGATCGTTATGGCGGTACATTGGTCGACCGCGCGCAATTTGCTGGCGACATCATCCGTGAATGCCGCAAGAAACTTGGCGAGGATATGCCGATTATCCTGCGCTGGTCCCAGTGGAAACAGCAGGAATATACGGCGCGCCTGGCCGAGACACCGCAGGAATTGGAAGCGTTCCTGAATGTCTTTGCCGATGCGGGTGTAGACGTTTTACACGCCTCGCAACGCCGCTGGTGGGACGCTGAATTCCCCGATATCGATGGTGAGAATGGCCTGAATCTGGCCGGCTGGTGCAAGAAGCTGACGGGTCTGCCGAGCATCACAGTTGGGTCAGTTGGGCTGTCATCGGACTTTATCGGCGCCTTTGCCGGTCAGGACTCCAAAACACGCCCGATTCACGATGCGATTGAGCGCCTCGACAAAGGCGAGTTCGACATGATCGCCGTAGGCCGCGCCCTGTTGCAGGATCCCTTCTGGGCCGAAAAGATCAAGCAGGGCCGCATGGATGAGCTTGGCGACTACGACGCCAAGGCGCTTGCGACACTGTATTAGGGCGCTGTACCAAGCGCTTCGGCGACAATCTTCCAGACTTTGGAATTTAATCCCAACCCAAAATGGGTGCTGCGAACCTGAATGTTACGCGCTTGAGGATTGTAGACATCAATCGCGGCCTTCCAGCCAACAATACCGTCAGACTTACTGTAGATAACCGTCAGTGGTTGCTTGAGGCCGACTGAGTTGCGGGTGTGAACCTCTCGCTCGAATTCGTCGAGGTTGAGACCATTCTGACGGGCGAAAATATCCCCAACAGCGGTGTATTTAGGTCCGCCAATGAGAGGCGTTCCCATCGTGACGACCTCGCGCACGCTGGTGCTATTCAGGCGAGCCGTTTCGCGTGCGATGACACCGCCGAGGCTCCAACCAATCAGGGTAATGGGCTCCGAAAGCGTCTCGGACATGGCATCCACGCGAGCGCCGAAAGCCTCGGTCAGACCATCGACATTGCCGCCATTCACACCCAATCCCCAGGTCGAGGCACTGTAGCCAATCGCCCGCAGGTAGGCCGCCAATGGCTCCATCGCCCATTCCGGTGATTGATATCCAGGAAGCAGCAAGACCCGTCGCCCGTCACCGCGCGGGACGCGAAATAGGGATTTTGTCGAGAGCGGCAGTTTAAGCCACTCAATCGGCGTTCCAAATTCCCTGATATTGGAAAAGAGGCTTGGCCGCTGGCAATCTGCCGGCATTGCAATGCTCATGTCCGCGCTCCGAAATAGCTAATAACAGGTTTACGCAATCTGTTATATTTCAGATGTTTTGAACATGCATTCTAAACGCTGCTGATTACCAGCTGCCGGTATTCTCCATGCTGGCCCAGGGCTCTGCCGCCGGCAGCGGACCGCCTTTTTGCAGCAGCTCAACCGAAATGCCATCCGGTGAGCGCACGAACGCCATATAGCCATCGCGAGGGGGTCGGTTGATTGTCACACCCAGGCTCTGGAACCGCTCGCACGCCGCGTAAATATCGTCGACGCGGTAGGCGAGATGACCGAAATTCCGAGCGCCACCATAATCCTCAACGTCCCAGTTATAAGTCATTTCGATCATTGGGATATTCGTCTGCGTGGCGCGCTTTCCATCGGGAATGCCGCCATGCCGCGCCAAGTCTTCAGGACTGGCGAGGAACACATTCGTAAAGCGCCCGGATTCGCTTTCCTGGCGCTGCACTTCAACCAATCCCAACCCTTCGCAAAAAAATTTCAGCGATGCGTCAATATCGGATATTCTTATCATCGAGTGGAGAAATTCGGCGCTCATGTCTGGTCCCCTTCAAGCCGCTTTATCTCAGAGGTGAGCGTCGGCGGCGCTGTCCGATAATAATAAGCCGTGACAAGGTAGAGCACACCCACCAGGACGGCCATGACGAACAAGAATGTCAGGAATGTATGCAACATATAGCCCCGCTCATACGGGCCCTCGACAGCACCGAAAAAGCGCCAGAGCGTATCCCATATCGTGTTGAACAGTGACACCAGCGCAGGCAAGGCAAGCAAAGCTGCAAGCGCGGTGGCGCAGCGATAGATCCCTGAGCGTGGTCCTTCGCTTTTCACAAAGCTGCGTATGTAGGCCTCACGGTCGATCTTGCCGTTCAAAAGGCCTTTCTCCACATTGGAGTCATAAACTTCACCGGCAAATTCAGGCAGCGTGCGCCATCGCCACGCCAGCAGACCTGCCCAGATCAAGACCGGGACAAACATCGCAAAATAGAAAAATGTGATCCAGTTGATAAACATGCCTGCGGGCTCCCTATTGGGGCGATGCCGGCCTGTCAGGACACATGCACCTTCTCATAAGTAAGCATAGCCCGTTTGCGAGCCGTGCCCCAATGGTAATTATGTAACCTTCCATCAGATGCAAGCGCGCGATGGCAGGGAATGAGCCAGGCAATTGTATTGGCACCAATCGCCGTACCCGCAGCCCTTGAGGCTTTGGCATTGCCCGCCTTGGCCGCGACCTGCCCATATGTCCAAGTTGCACCGGCAGGAATATCCAGCAATGCACGCCAGACCTGACGACGGAACGGCGTGCCATAGATCGCCAGAGGCACTTCTCCGCCATCCCCGAAAATACGCCGCGCCCATTGCAATGCCTCGTGATCATCCCGCCTAATATCAGCATTGGGATATCTGGCAGACAGGTCAGAAAAGACCTGCTCTTCAGCATAACCCGGATGAACAAACCCGGTTTTCGCCTCTACCCCATCATCGGCAAAGCCGAGCCCGCACAGGCCGCGAGGCGAGATCAAAAACACGCCTGATCCAAATGGGGTCGCGGCCTTGCCGATCTTGAGCCGAGCCCCTGATCCCCCGCCCTTTGCTTCGCCAGGAGAGAGCCCTTCATGCGCGATGAACAGATCATGCAGGCGCGACGGCGACGACAGGCCGGTCTCGAAAGTCGCGTCCAGGACGCTGGCCCCCTGACGCAGCAGATCACCGGCCTCGGCATGGGCCAGCGCCGCCTGGAACTGTTTCGGACTGATCCCTGCCCAACGGGTGAATTCACGCTGGAAGTGCGACGGCGAAAGACCCATCGCGTGGGCGCAAGCGCCAAGATCAGGCCATTCACGCCAAGTCTCGCCAAGATGTTCGAGGGCGCGCGCCATCCGCTGATAGGCGGTTGAGCGTTGATCGAGCGGCATCAAGGTCACAGTCATGACCCTGTTGTGCCAAGCTCAGGACAAGCGCGCCACCCGATTCTTGCTCTATGGTGGCGGTCGTCTGAAACTAGCTCGCTTCGCGCTGCGCAGCGTCTTCGAGACCATACTCGCGGACCTTGCGATACAAGGTCGAGCGACCAATGCCGAGACGACGGCTGATTTCACTCATATGGCCAGCATAATGTTCGATGGCATAGGCTATGAGATCGCGCTCCACATCGGCAAGACTGCGTATATCTTCACCCTCCATCACCGGGACAGGGCCAGAGACAGCTTTACCAGATACAGGCGTATCATCATTGGCAGCAGCCTTGCGGCTTGGCACTTCCGGTAGATTGGCAATCTCCGGGATCAGGCCAGATATTTGCGGGAAATCATGCGGCTGTAAAACATCGCCTTCGCACAGAACGACGGAGCGGAAAACGGCATTTTCAAGCTGGCGGACATTGCCTGGCCACTCAAACCCACAGAGCATTTTCAGTGTGTCCTTTGAGGCGCCGGAGATCTTCGTGCCCTCAGATGCATTGAAGCGCGCGATGAAATGTTCGACCAGTGCCGGCACATCCTCAAGACGCTCACGCAAGGCTGGCATCTCAACTGGAAACACATTCAGACGGTAGAACAGGTCTTCGCGGAAGGCACCTTCCTTGACCCGGCTCGCGAGGTCGCGATTGGTCGCTGAGATGATGCGTACGTCGACCTTGACCGGCCGGCGGGCCCCGACGGGGTCAACCTCGCCTTCCTGCAGAGCGCGGAGCAGTTTGACCTGCATATCGAGCGGCAATTCGCCGACCTCATCAAGGAACAATGTCCCACCATCGGCTTCGACAAATTTACCGGCAGAGCGCGCAACAGCGCCTGTGAAGGCACCTTTTTCGTGGCCGAACAGTATGCTCTCGACAAGGTTTTCAGGGATAGCGCCGCAATTGACCGAGATGAACGGCTTGCCGGAGCGGTCTGATGCGCCCTGGATGCAACGTGCGATGACTTCCTTGCCAACACCGCTTTCTCCGAGGATCAGGACTGGAATATCAGATGCGGCAGCGCGCTGACCAAGGCGCATCACCTGGCGCATAGCTGGCGCACTGGCAATCATGTCATCAAAGCTCATGCCGCCTTCGGCCTTGCGGGTCAGGCGTTTAACCTCACCGCTCAGCGATGACAGTTTCAAGGCATTGCGGATGGACACGACAACACGTTCGGGATTGGCAGGCTTAACGATGAAATCGACAGCACCGGACCGCATGGCTTGAACGATCGTATCAATACCGCTGGTCGCCGTTAGCATGACCACTGGCAAGTCTGGACGGCGCTCGGCCAGCATTTCAAGCGTCTCCATACCCGAAAGGCCGGGCATGGTCAGATCGAGCAGGACAACATCAGCGCCCGCATTGGCATCGGTCGCAATCGCAACGCCGGTCTCACCATCGGGGGCCGTACGGCAGGCAAAGCCAGCTTTTTCAACGGCTGCAGTCAGCAACCGGCGCTGGGTCGGATCATCATCAATCACCAAAACAGTCTTGGCCATATTCATCACCTCAGGTTCGACCATGCATTACGACATGGTTCATTTCGCTACGCACCGTAATGGCACAGAGGTGTGAGTTTATGGTTCAGACGATAGATTGAATTTCAAGCAATATTTTGGGGTCAGGCCTCGATCTCGAACGTCAGCCCCGCCTTTTCGGTCAGGCGCTTGAGCAGGTGCTCGCCCATCGCTGGCGCCGGCGTCCATATCCCGCCCGCGGTTCCAGTATCATCCTTGACCAGACACAGACCCGCTTCGGCCAACATCTTTGAGGTTGAACCATAGCCTGGGTCTTTGTCGCCTGTGACCCCCGCCTTGATCACCTGGCCATCGGTGGACGTTCCAAAGAACAGAACATCATAAAAGCCAGCTTCGCGCTCTTCGGCGCTCGGACCTTCGCCGGGTTTAGGGCCGCCATCACCGCCCATCATGTCCATCTTGGCGACGGCCTCGGCGGCGGCCTTGCCCTGCTCTCCCGGACCCGTCAGCATCATCTCGTCATAGACGAAATCCTTACCATAGGCGTGCCCAAGCAGTGCGTTGGAGCGGTGCACGTTCTTGGTGTTGATCGCCGCCATGATGAACGGCGCCGACCAGCTGCCAATATCCTTGTCCTCAATTGGCGCCATGCCATGCGGCTGCTCCGGCCCTTCAAAGCCCATCGTCAGGCTCAGCGGATTTTGCAGGACCGAAAGCAGGCTTGGATCCTTCTTTACAGATGCCAGTGTCGCTTTCAGACTCGCCGCCGTGCCGCCAGAAAACGTTCCCTGCATCTTGCGCACGCGGCCTTTGATGCGCGGTACAGGTGCGCCGAACTTCTCCTTTGCCGCCCGCTGCAGGAACCAGACCCCCATATCAAACGGGATCGAATCGAAACCGCATGAGAATACGATACGTGCACCGCTAGCCTTGGCAGCATCCTCATACTTGTCGATCATCTGGTACATCCAGCCAGGCTCCCCGCAGAGATCGACATAGTCCGTTCCGGCCTCGGCGCAGGCGGCGACCAGTGGCTCACCATAAAGCTGATAGGGTCCAACCGTCGTAATGATACATCCGGCTCGCTCGACCATGGCTTTGAGGCTCGCCGCGTCGCTGGCATCGGCCACGACCAGAGGCGTTTCACCCGGCGCACCAATCTCATCTCGAACCGCAGCAAGCTTATCGGCGCTGCGCCCTGCCATCGCCCATTTGACCTCTCCGCCAAGGCCATAGGTGCGTGCGATATAGTCCGCGACGAGCCGGCCGGTATAGCCGGTTGCGCCATATACAATTACATCAAATTCGCGGTCGCTTGCCATCTTGGCCTCCCAGTTTTTTCTTGAGGCATACTTGGAGCACGCGCACGAACTAGGCAATCAGTATCGCCGCGTCAGACGCCCAGAACGTCGCTGATATCATAGAGCCCAGGCGGTTGATTGACCGCCCACTCTGCTGCCTTGATGGCACCATGCGCGAACACGGAGCGATCCAGCGCAGTATGCGACAGGCTGACAACTTCCTGATCCGAGCCAAAACTGACTTCGTGCTCGCCGATTACCCCGCCGCTCCGCCGGGACGCGAAACCGATCTGGCCGCTCTCGCGTTTGGCGTCAGGGCCATCATAAGGCGCAGCTTTAAGCGATTGCAGGTCTGCACCGCGTCCCGTGGCCGCCGCCTCGCCAAGCATAAGCGCCGTGCCGGACGGGGCATCCACTTTGCGGCGATGATGGGTTTCCAGGATTTCAATATCCCATTCCGGGCCGAGCCTCGCGGCAGCCTGTCTGACCAAAGACTGAAGCAGATTCACACCGAGCGAGAAATTGCCCGCTTTGACAATCGCCAATGACTTTGCCGCAGCCGCAATATGGCTGTCCTGTTCGGCCGAAAATCCTGTCGTTCCAATAATTGCGGCCCGCACACCTTGCCCCGGCAAAACCGACAGCGCCGACAGCGTCGCCGCCGGGACGGTGAAATCGATCCAGACATCCGCCCCTGTCGCCGCCATCTCTGGATTATCGCTCACCGTCTTCAGCGTCGATGCACCGCTGACCATCGCCATCAGGTCCGCGCCGATATGAGCCGAGCCGGACGCTTCGCTGCCGCCAACAATCTGGTGCCCGGCCGCAATACCAGCGGTGCCAATCTGGCGGCCCATACGGCCAGCAATGCCGGCAATCGAAATATTCAGAGTGTTTGTCATATCTGCCTTATAGCCCGGTCACGCCACTTGGCGAGTACCGGTTTTACAGGCTTGTGAGGCACTTGGATTGGGTGATAAAGCCCGCCCATGTTTCAGATCACCGCCAAGGGTACGCGCAGCGCCATAGAATCCGCCTGGGATCATCTGGCATGGAGCGATCCATCCCCTGCCAGCGCAGTCGATGGCAAGGAAGACAGCCGCGTTCAATGGCGGCTCGACGCCTATGCTGACACTGAAGTGGATGCGCGTGCCTGCCTGTCGATGATCCTGGAAGTCGCGCCAGAGCTCAACCCGGTGATCGCCGCCCTGCCGAACCGCGATTGGGTGACGCTATCTCTCGAAGGGCTGCCACCGGTCAATGCCGGGCGCTTTATGGTCGCCGGAAGTCATGCGATGGCCGCCAAGGCACCCGGCAAGACGCCGATTCTGATCGAGGCCGGGCCAGCCTTTGGCACCGGTCATCATGGTACGACGCTTGGCTGCCTGCTTGGGTTTGAACATGTCCTGAAGCACAGCGTTCCGGCCAAGGTACTGGATGTCGGCACGGGATCAGGTGTCTTGTCTCTGGCAGCGCTCAAAATCGGCAGCCAAATGGCGATCGGGACCGATATTGATTTGCAAAGCGTCATTGTCGCAGATGAGAATGCAGCCAAAAATAATGTCGGCCGAAAATTTACGGGACTTCATGGCAAAGGGACCCGCATGGCGCGGGTTCGGGCCTCGGCCCCATACGACCTTGTCTTTGCAAATATTCTGGCCCGGCCGTTGATCGGATTGGCTCCCGAGTTGGCAAGCCTGATGACATCCGGCGGGCACGTCATCCTGTCA
The DNA here is from genome assembly GCA_964350465.1 of uncultured Hyphomonas sp. Taxonomy (GTDB): domain Bacteria; phylum Pseudomonadota; class Alphaproteobacteria; order Caulobacterales; family Hyphomonadaceae; genus Henriciella. The sequence goes on along the minus strand of CAYGKE010000023.1, from coordinate 2,959 downwards.
GGCCTGCTCAATCACCAGGAACCCCTGATTCGAGCGGCCTATACAGGACGCGGCCTTAGCCTGACCAAACGCATCCGCAAGGATGGTTGGTCAAGCCTGGTCTTCCGCAAACCGCGTTAGTGCGAGGCGCGGCGGTTCCGGCGAGCGGCCCGCTGTGACAGGATGTGTGGGCGGTCGCTGACAGTCAGCTTGTTCAGCTTGAACAAAGGTGTTGTCGACGGTGCACCTTCCATCAGGTTCTCACCAGCGGAAGTCTGAAAATGAGCCGATGTGTTACCGGACATTGGGAGGATACGTTTCATGTTTTTTTCTCCTGGGAGGATATTGGTATTTTCTAGTTATGTTGCACTGCATATAGAAGCTAAGCCTTGCAAAACAATGACCAAACCAAGGCATATACATGCAAATTCGCATAGCTTAGTCCCACCTTTGCGCCCGCTATCAATCGGCGCTATCTGTACCCAATGAGACAGAATTTCGAAGTGAGAGGCGGCCCCGAAATTGGCCGCAAGAACCTGCCGCTCCTGCACGCGGAACTCGCGCGGCAAGGCCTTGATGGGGTCTATATCCCGCATGAGGATGAGTATCAGAACGAGTATTTGCCTGACGCGAATCAGCGCTTGGCCTGGGCCACCGGTTTTACTGGCTCGTTCGGATCAGCCTTTGTACTTGTGGATCAAGCAGTTCTGTTCGCTGACGGTCGATATACGATCCAGGCTGCGGATCAGACGGACCCAAATCTGATCGAATGCGTCGCAGTGCCGGACCCCGGTCCATTTGGCTGGCTCGCAAAACAGGACATGACTGGCCAGAAGATCGGCTATGACGCTGCGCTGATGACACCGAATGATGTTGCGGCCCTAACCAAAGCGGCTGAAAAGGCTAGGGCTGTGCTGGTCCCTGTCGCCGATAATCCTGTGGATGCAGCGTGGCGCGATCGCCCGGAACAACCTGCTGCGCCGGTTTATCCACACCCGCTTGAACATGCCGGGCTTGCGTCAGAAGATAAGCGCGCCGCAATCGCCGCGACGCTCAAATCTGACGGCGCGGACGCGGCTGTCATCACCGCGCCAGCCAGTATCGCCTGGCTGTTTAATATTCGCGGCGGCGACGTCGCCTGCAGCCCGCTCCCCCTCGGGAGGGCAATATTGTATGCAGATGGCAAAGCTGACCTGTTCCTCGACCCGCGCAAGGAATCCGAGGACCTCCGCGAACATCTTGGCAATGCGGTTAGCTTGAAGCCTTTGGACAATCTGGCAGAGGCATTGGCTGCTCTGCGTGACAAGACGATCAGCCTCGATCCGGCTCTGGCATCTGCCTGGTTCTTTCAGACACTGGACGAGGCCGGTGCAACCATCCTGCGCCAACCAGACCCCGTTCTGCTGCCAAAAGCACGCAAGAACGAGACCGAATTGCGGGGCACAGCAGCGGCACACAGGCGTGATGGCGCCGCCTTAACGCGGTTCCTGTACTGGCTCGACACAGAAGCGCAATCTGGCAAGATCACCGAGATTGACGCGGCTATCAAACTGGAAACTTTGCGCGACGATGTTCGCGGTTTGAAGGATCTCTCATTTGAGACAATTTCAGGCGCCGGACCGAACGGCGCCCTGCCGCATTACCGCGTTTCGTCCGCCAGCAATCGGCTACTGGAACGTGGATCGCTGTATCTTGTCGATAGCGGCGGACAGTATCCAGACGGAACCACCGACGTCACCAGAACTGTGCCGATTGGGACGCCGAGCACCGAAATGGTACGCGACTACACTCTGGTGCTGAAAGGTCATATCGCTCTGGATCAGGTTCGCTTTCCAGCTGGCACGACCGGGACACATCTCGATACATTGGCGCGTCACGCCCTTTGGCAAGCGGGCATGGATTATGACCATGGCACCGGCCATGGCGTCGGCGTCTATCTTGGCGTGCATGAAGGCCCACAACGCATCGCCAAGGGCTGGAGCGCGGTTCCGCTACAGCCTGGTATGATCGTCTCGAATGAACCCGGCGTCTACAAAGAAGGTGCTTACGGTATCCGTATCGAGAACTTGCAATATGTGACGCCCGCCGAACCCATTGAGGGCGGCGATCGCCCCATGCTGGGATTTGAGTGCCTGACTTTTGCACCGCTGGCGCGCGGCCTGATCAAGCTCGACCTGCTCAATGAGAGTGAGCGCAATTGGGTCGATGACTACCACCAGCGTGTGCTTGCAGAAATCGGTTCGCAGCTTGATGGCGAGACATTGAAATGGCTGGAGACCGCCTGTGCGCCGCTTTAGGTGCTCGCAATAAGGGCCAGCCATTCTGCTTCGGTCATGGTTGTGACGCCCAGGGTCTCAGCCTTCTTGAGCTTGGAGCCCGCCCCCGGTCCTGCAACCAGAATGTCGGTTTTCGCCGAGACAGAGCCGGAGACTTTTGCACCAAGCGCGGTCGCGCGGGCTTTGGCTTCATCACGTGTCATCGCTTCCAATGCACCGGTAAAGACCACAATCTTGCCGGATACCGGACTGTCTGATGACACAGGCTCACCATCCAGAACGGTGACTTCCTTCAGCAGTTCTGCCAGCATTTCCTGATTGTGCGGCTCAGCGGCAAAGGCGGTGAGGCTGTTAACCGCCGCTGCGCCAATGCCATCAATCGATAACAGAGCCGCTTCACCTTCTCCGCCCGGCTGCGAGCGGACTGCCTCGACTGCGGACCAGAACGCCGGCCAGCTGACAAGGTGGCGCGAAAACAGATCGGATGTCGTTTGCCCGACATGGCGAATGCCAAGCCCATTGAGGAAGCGCGCAAACGGTACTTGTCGGGCGCGATCAATCGCCGCCTGCAGCTTTTGCACCGATGCTTCACCAAACCCTTCCCACTCGGCCAGCGGCGGCAAGCCAACCTGTTCAATCCGGGCCGGCAGCTGAAACAGATGCTGCGGTCCTGTAATCACGCCGCGCGCGTAGAATAACTCAAC
>CAYGKE010000022.1:0-32814 GCA_964350465.1 uncultured Hyphomonas sp. | reverse complement strand
CACACACCCGGTCGCGACCGCGATGATGCGCGAGCTTGAGCTTCGCCTGGAGGCCGGCGGCGCAGATGAGCTGCGCCAGCTCTCCGAAAAGCACGCCTATTTCAACATACCGGCGGTCGATTGGGAGCGCACCAGTCAGCGCGTCCTGACCACTGATTGGGTTGAAGGCACCCCGCTGACCGCGCCCGATGCGCTTGATGTGACGGGTATCGACAAGGCTGATCTCGCCAACCGGGTGACCAGAGGCTTTCTCAACACCGCCATTGGCCACGGCGTGTTTCATGCCGACATGCATGAAGGCAATATGATCATCACGCCGGATGGCAAACTGGCTCTGGTTGATTTCGGACTGATCGGGCGTATTGGCTTTAATGAGCGTCGCTTCCTGGCTGAAATCCTCTGGGGCTTTATCCGCCGTGACTATCAGCGTGTGGCCGAAGTGCATTTCGAAGCCGGCTACATTCCTGCCAATCAGTCTGTCGGCGACTTCGCTCAAGCGCTCAGATCAGTCGGCGAGCCGATCCATGGCAAGGATGCCTCTGAAGTCTCGATGGGGCGGCTCTTGCTGCAACTCCTCGACTTCACCCACACTTTCGGGATGCACCTGCGCCCTGAGCTTGTCCTGCTCCAGAAGACCATGGTTCAGGTCGAAGGTGTCGCACGAGGCATCGATCCTAATCACGATATCTGGAAAGCCGCCGAGCCGATCGTGAAAGAATGGATTTCCGCCAATCTCGGCCCTGGCGGCGCGGCGAAACTGGTGACACAGAACCTGCGTGAGGTCACCGACCGCCTGAAACGCCTGCCTGAAGTGATGGACCGATTTGAAGCCAGCCTCGATGCTCAACCTGCTGAACCAGAACCAAAAAACTTCGCCCCCTGGTGGGGCTGGTTCGGCCTGATCCTCGGCCTTGGCGCAATGGCTGTCTGGGCGTTCAATTAGTTCAGAACGCAGCTATCCAAGCCCTCACTTCGCACAACCCGCATCCGCGCCTGCAATGTCCCGGCGCGTTGTTGGACATAAGGTCCGGGCGGATCGACCCGCCACTTGTTCGGGCTTGGCAGAACCGCCGCCAGCAAAGCCGCCTCGCGCTCGGTCAGATCCTTGGCATGTTTGCCAAAGCGCAGACGCGCGGCCCCTTCGGCTCCGAATATCCCGTCGCCCCATTCGGCAACATTGAGATAGACCTCCATGACCCGGCGCTTGCCCCAGATGCCATCAATGAAGGTCGCCATCCAGGCTTCACCACCCTTGCGCGCATAGCCGCCGCCATTCCAGAAAAACACGTTCTTGGCCGTCTGCTGGGTCAAGGTCGACGCGCCGCGCACACGGCCGGTTTTTTCGCGCTCGTCCAGGGCATCACCAAGCGCCTCAAGATCCACCCCGCTATGCAGGCAGAACCGGCTATCCTCTGCGGCAATCACCGCCCGCACAAGATGCGGCGATATCTCTTCAAGCGGCACCCAGCGCCGCGCCAGTTCTTCGCCCTCGAACATGCGGATCGCCATGTTTACTGTTGTCGGCACTTGTACGAAGACCAACGCCAATGCGTAGAGATGCACGGACACAAAAGCCAAGCCGAGCAGCTTGAACGCTCGAATGACCCAGCAGCGCAAGCCGCTCGCGCTTAGATGCTTTCGCCCTGCCATTCCGCTATCACGCCCTCATCACTTTCAGCACCCAACCGGCGCGCCTTTTCAGCTTCAAACCGGGCGAAATCAAGACGAGACAATGCCCATATCGCCGCCCCCCTGATGCTGGGTGCCTCATCGTTCAGATGCGGCAGAACACTCTCATCAACCAGGCTCGCGTCGCCACTATTACCGACGGCGATGAGCACATTGCGGATGAACCGGGTCCGCCCGATCCGCTTGATGGGTGAGCCAGAAAATACCTCTCGAAACGCTGCGTCGTCCAACGCCGCGAGCTGATCCAGACTTGGCCCTTTCAGCTCGGCCCTCGCCCAGAACGCACTCTCTTGAGAAACGGCAGCAAACTTGTTCCAGGGACAGACTGCCAGACAATCATCGCAGCCATAGATACGGTTCCCCATGGCTTTGCGAAACTCATGCGGGATCGGCCCTTTATGCTCAATTGTCAGATATGAGATGCAGCGCCGCGCATCTAATTGATAAGGCGCTGGAAACGCATCTGTCGGACAGATATCAAGACAGGCGCGGCACGAGCCACAATGGTCAATCTCAGCCGCATCCAGCTCCAGTTCAGCGTCGGTCAACATGACGCCCAGAAACAACCAGGACCCAAGCTCGCGTGAGACCAGGTTTGTATGCTTGCCCTGCCAGCCGACACCGGCTTTCTCCGCGAGCGGTTTCTCCATAAGCGGCGCCGTATCCACGAAGACTTTGACCTCCGCGCCCGTCTTCTCAACAAATGCACGCGCGAGCTGTTTCAGACGCTTCTTCAAAACATCATGATAGTCCTTGCCGCGCGCATAGACCGAAATGTTGCCTTCGCCGGTCCGCTCAAGGTTCAACATAGGGTCATGATCCGGTCCATAATTGAGCCCGACAATCACCGCCGACTTTGCTTCCGGCCACATCGACGTCGGGGCCTTGCGCCGTTCAAGCGTTGTCTCCATCCATTGCATCTGACCGTGATGACCAGCCTCAACAAACGCCTCCAGCCGCTCACTCGCCGGCCACGGCTCATCCGCGCGGCAGATACGGCATGTATCGAAACCGAGCGCCTCTGCGGTGGATTTTGCGAGTGTGGCTGTCATTGGAGCTAGTTAGTCCGCATGATCAGTGAAGTCGAACCAGGCGGGCCTGTGCTGACCCTCAAAAATCCAGATCTGTATAGTGCTTGGCCGGTTTTACACCCTCTACCCGGTCGGCAAGCAAAGGCCGGAAGCTTGGCCGCGACTTGATCTTGGCATACCACGCCTTGAGGTCAGGCGTTACATCCCAGGGCACATCGCCGAAATAGTCATAAGACGACAAATGCGCAGCGACCGACAGGTCGGCGATACTCAAATTCCGGCCCGCAATGTAGGATCGCTCGCCCGCCAGGGCGTCCAGAAACGTCATACGGTTTTTGAGCGCATGCGCACCCTGTCGAAGGGCAAGACTGTCCGGTGCCTTGTCACGCCGTACCCACTGCGTCACGCGTTCAGCCAGGAGCGTATTGTTGATCCCGGCAAAGCTCTCTTCCGACCATTGCCAGAGGCGCCGCGCTTCGGCGCGTTCGGCTGGTGTAAATGGTACCAGGCGTGGACTGGTTTGAGCTTCCTCAACATATTCGCAGATCGCCAGCGTCCCGACAGGTGAACATTTGACCTCGGCATCTGTGTCCAGCAATGCAGGCGCGGAGGCTCCGGGCGCAAGCGCTGCAAGTTCCAGATCAGACACCCAGGGCTTGATCACGATAGGCTCGAACGTCCATTCCTTTTCGCCGAGAAGAAGACGGACGGTTCGCGCAAGGGGGTCGATGGGCCAGTGCCACAGCCGTTTCATGTGGTTCGCCCCGGCTTTGTTTGCGGCACACGCAAAAACAAACGGCCCCCACGTGTGGCAAGGATCATGCTGCGATGAGTGATGCGGCTCAACATGTTCCCATAAGACCTCCAAATGCTGACGAATTCCTTATCTTCCATGCGCTTGGCCCGTTTTATCTAACAAGCCAGACCGTGCATTGAACTGGTCACAGCCGAGAAAGACCGCTAGTGTTTTTTGGATTGATCGCACCTGTGTGTTGTCAATAGTTGCAGAAGCAACTAATAGCCGAGCTCTTTTCGACACCTTTCTGGGTCAGGTTTCAGATGTCACATTCAACCACGTCGTCCGCCACCGAAGAGCAAGGCTTCAAGGACCTCTGCGCCCAGCTCTTAGTTGCTGCAAAAGAGGAACATGGGGTTTCACAGAGCGACAAGGATGTCACCAAACGCGCCAAAGCCCTGTGGGACTGGGCCGGTAAAATTGACCCGAACGAGGCCAAGATCCGCCTGCGGGCGGAAGGCAAGGGTTTTGTTCTGGAAGCGATCGGGCCGGATCGCCCATTTCTTGTCGACTCGTTGCTGAACACATGCAGTGAATTCGGCATCCAGGTGCTCGCTCTGTTTCACCCGATTGTCGGTCATGACAAAGCCACGCGCCGGTCTTTCATTCAGATCGTACTCCCTCCGCTCACCGACATCGAGCAGGAAAACCTTGCCCGCGAAGCGGAAGCGACCGTTCGCGATGTGATTATGGCCACATCCGACTATGACGGGATGAAGCAACGCATGAGCGCCGCGCTGACACGTGTTCAGGCCAGCCCGCACATTGAGTTCGACCAGAAGGCAGAAGCGATCGCCTTTCTCGATTGGCTCGAGCATGACCGCTTCGTCTTTCTTGGCGTGCGCGATTACCGCTTTCATACGTCCGAGGATGGCACCGTTCTTCCAGAAGAGCCGGACATGGTGGAAGGGTCCAATCTCGGCCTGCTGCGCGACGAGAACAGGAACGTCCTTAACCGCGGTGCCGAGCCGCTTGTTCTCAGCCCGGAAATCGGCGCCTTCCTGTCCGAGCCAGAGCCCCTGATCCTGGCCAAAGCCACCCTTGTGAGCCGTGTCCATCGCCGCGTTGTCTGCGACTATATCGGGGTCAAACACTTTGACGATGAAGGCCGGGTTATCGGTGAGACGCGGTTTCTCGGTCTTTATACCGCCGAGGCCTATGACGATTCAGTGCGCAACATTCCGCTCATTCGAAAGCGCGCCAATCGGGTCATGTTTTCGTCAGGTGCGCTGAAAGGCACCTATAATGAAAAGACGCTCTCCAACATTCTTGAGAGCTGGCCGCGTGATGAGCTGTTCCAGACCCAGTCGGAAGAACTGATCCCGATCATGAAAGGTGTCTTGAGCCTTGTCGGGCGACCGCGGGTAAAATTATTCGTGCGCCCAGATCGTTTCAAACGGTTCGTGGTCGCCATCGTTTTTGTACCGCGCGAAGCCTATGACACAGAGCTTCGCCAGCGCATCACCGAATTGCTGGAAGACGCTTATCAAGGACGGCTGGTCCAATTCCAGCCCCGGTTTGATGCCACCAGTATGGTACGGGTTATGTTTGAAATCGCCCTGCCGCATGACGCACCCACGCCCGACATCGAGGCATTGGAAGCCAATATTGTCGAAATTGCCCGGTCCTGGGACGATCGTTTCCGCGCTGCGGTTCTGAGCGCAGATCTCGACAAGCAAACCTGTGCCATTGCGGCGCGTTTTGCCGGCGCATTCAATGCAGCCTACCGCGAAGCCTTTACCCCTGTTGAGGCAATGACGGATGTCTCGGCGATGTCCGCGATCAATGCTGAAAATCCTGTTCGCCTCAGAGCTTACAGATTGGCAGACGACGCGGACACAATTGTCCGGGCCAAGATATATTCAAGGGCGGGGTCCATCGCTCTGTCCGATTGTGTCCCGATATTCGAGCGCATGGGCATGTTTGTGGAGTTCGAGACCGGATATCCGGTTCGGCCAAGCGAGCGCCCGGTGGCCGACGCACCATCGACATACTGGGTGCATTCACTGTCGATGCATCACGCGGACGGTCGCAGTCTCAACCTTGAAGAGATTGGCTCGGTGTTCGAACAGGCCTTTGTCGCAGTATGGAGCGAGAAGTCAGAGAATGATGGCTTCAATGCGCTTGTTTTCAATGCCGGCCTGACATGGCGTGAAGCCGCACTTTGCCGGACATTATGTGCATACCGCCACCAGACCGGGCTCGATCCCGCCCGCGCGACCCAGATCGAGGCGCTGAATGCCCATCCGGATATCGCATGTGCGCTGACGGAACTTTTTGCGGTTCGGTTTGATCCTGAACTGTTCAGTGATCTCAGCGCCCGCACTGTCGCAGCCGATGCCAAAACCAAAGGCATTGTCGATGCACTCAAAGCCGTCTCATCACTCGACCATGACCGCGTCCTGCGCCGCCTTCTACGCCTGATCCAGGCCACCAAGCGCACCAACTACTATCAGATCGATCGCCGAACCAAAGCCCCCTATCCCTACATCGCGCTCAAGATTGCCAGCCGCGAATTGACCGAACTGCCTGCCCCCAAACCGTATCGCGAGATCTTCATGTCGGGGCCGGAAGTCGAAGGCGTTCACTGCCGTTTCGGCGCCGTTGCCCGCGGCGGCCTGCGCTGGTCCGACCGACGAGACGATTTCCGCACCGAAGTCCTGGGCCTCGTCAAGGCTCAGCAAGTCAAGAATGCCGTGATCGTCCCGGTCGGCTCCAAAGGCGGTTTCTACCCAAAACAACTGCCCGTCAGCAGCGACCGAGACGCGTTCCGCGAGGCCGGTATTTCGGCCTACAAAACATTCATCTCGGCCCTGCTCAACCTGACCGACAACCTGATCGACGGTGCGGTTCAGCCCCCCGAGAACACTGTCATCTGGGATGGCGAAGACCCTTATCTGGTTGTCGCTGCTGACAAGGGGACGGCAACATTTTCGGATATCGCCAACCAGATCAGTATCGAGCAGGGCTTCTGGCTCGGCGATGCTTTCGCCTCTGGCGGTTCAGCTGGCTATGACCACAAGAAAATGGGCATCACAGCCCGCGGCGGCTGGGAAGCGGTCAAGCGACACTTCCGCGAAATGGGCAAAGACATCCAGACCGAACCGTTCACCGTTATCGGTTGCGGCGACATGAGCGGCGATGTCTTCGGCAATGGCATGTTGCTGTCAAAACAAATACGGCTACAGGCCGCCTTCAATCACTTGCACATTTTTATCGATCCCGATCCGCAGGACCCGGAGCGCCTGTGGCAGGAGCGCAAGCGCATCTTTGATCTGCCGCGCTCCTCCTGGGGCGATTATGATGAGAGCCTGATTTCGAAAGGCGGCGGCCTGTTTGAGCGCAGTGCAAAATCGATTGAACTGACACCGCAAATTCAAAAACTGACCGGACTTACCGAGAAGGAAGTCACGCCGGACGAACTCATTCATGCCCTGCTGAAATCACCCTGTGAACTTCTCTGGTTTGGCGGCATCGGCACCTATATCAAAGCCACCCATGAAACCCACGCCGATGCCGGTGACCACGGCAATAACGCCGTTCGGGTCAATGCCTCCGAAGTTGGCGCAAAAGTCATCGGCGAAGGCGCGAACCTCGGACTGACCCAGGCCGGGCGAATCGAGTTCGCGCAACATGGCGGCTGCATTAACACCGACGCGATCGATAATTCCGCTGGCGTTGATAGTTCTGACCATGAGGTCAACATCAAGATCCTCTGCACAGCGGCAATGCGCGCGGGTACTTTGCCAAGTGGTGAAAGAAACACGCTGCTGGCATCGATGACGGATGATGTCGCGCATAATGTCTTGCGACACAATTATGCGCAAACCGGCGCGCTGAGCCTGGCTGAGGCGAGCGCGGCGCGAGACCATGATGCCCTCGAACGGCTTATGGTAAGATTGGAAAAACGCGGCGTCCTCGACCGCGTGGTCGAAGGCCTTCCAGACACCAATGAAATGGCTGAACGCCGTCAGGCCAAGAAAACACTGACGCGGCCGGAACTGGCGATCCTGATGGCATGGACCAAGATTGTCCTGTTCGATGATCTGATTGCCTCGCCGCTGCCGGATGATCCGCATTTTGCAAGCACGCTGCGCGACTATTTCCCCAAGGCCTTGCACAAGTTCGACGAGGCAATGGGCGAGCACCGATTGAAGCGAGAAATTATCGCCACTGTAATCGCTAACCGGGTGGTCGATCTGGCTGGACCCGTGCATTTTCTTCGCCTGCGAGAGCAGAGTGAAGCCCGCTCGTCGCAATTGGTGACGGCTATCGAAACGGCGCATCATCTTATCGAGGCGGACCAGGTTCAGGCCGAGATCAACGCCCTCGACAACAAGGTTTCTGCGGATCAACAGATGATCCTGCAATCGGCGCTGGCGGATGCAATTGGCGAGTTGGCGCTGTCGCTTGTCAACACGCATCGAGATTTGCCGATTGGTGCTCGAATTGAGAAATTCAAGCCTCATTTCAAAGCGATGGCCAAGGCCGTGCCGGATGCACTCATGCCGTTCGAACGCGCACGCTTCGACGAGCGTGTGGAATTGCTCATGTGTTTCGATGTTCCGGAAACATTGGCACACCGCATCGCGGTTGCAGAATTGCTGCCTCAGCTACCACTGCTTGAGACTCTGATCGAACCTAAAAAGTCAAGCGCCGGAAAAGTGTTCACAGCCTATCAAGTGATTGGCGAAGGTCTGGCCATCGACCGGCTGAAAGCTTCGGCAAAAGATAGCTTACCAAACATGCCCTACTGGGATCGTTTGGCGACCCGAAAACTGGTTCAGGATATGGTCCAGCAGCAAGCCGAGGCAACAAGACTCGCCTTGCAGAATGGTGGCCCACAAAAGTGGCTATCAACACAGGATGATATCTGCCGGGACCTGACCGACAATATTGACTTGTTGACGACCGCCAACGCGACATTCGCTCAATTTGCCCTGGCCGGTGACGCCGTGCGCGAGTTCATGCGCGCCGCGAGTGGCGCCTACCAAGCCTGATATTGTTACCCAGAAAATGCAGACCCGCCGAACGGGGACGTGTTCGGCGGGTCCTACTGGACTCCTCCGCAGGCTGGGTGGGGGGACGCACGCGGAGGCCAGATTACATATATGTGACAGTGAAGCCCACTTGGAAGGATATATGTATCGATCCGATCTCAAAGCCAAGTAAAAAAACACAAATCTGTGCAGTTGCCTCTACTCGTTGTGTAATTCTTGCTGCGATTTCAGCGGATTGGATGCTGTCTTCTCTTCCGAAACAATCTGTGGATTAACCCCCATGGGATCACCATTCGCCGATAACAGAATCGCGATCCATCGCGTCGATTGAGATTGCGCAAACAGGATCATCAGCAACACGGTAAGCGGCGCAGACAGGAACATGCCGGGAATACCCCAGATCGCTCCCCAGATCGCCAGGCCGAGCAGAACCACCAATGCGGAGAGGTTAAGCGTATCGCTCATAATACGCGGCTGGACGAAGTTGCCGATCGTGAATTGCCAGAAACTGACACCGGCAAATACCATCAAGGCAAAGATGTAGGAATCATTGGGCTGGCCGCCTGGAACCCATTCCGCGATTTCCGGTTGGACCAGAGCAAACAGTGGCGGCACGATTGCGGCGACGATCGATCCAATGGTCGGGATGTAATTCAGAACAAATATCAGTGCCGAAAGAAACAGCGCGTTTTCAACTCCCAACAAAACAAGCGTGAGATAAGTGAGCGCCGTGATCAGTGCGCTGATCACCGTCTGCGTCCACAAATAAGTCTCGATCCCTTCCCTGGCAGCATCGCCAACTTGCCGGACTTGGGCGCGCTGCTCAGTATCGATGAAAACCCGGTCGAGTTTCTGCGGCCAGGCCGACTGCGCCAGAAACAGGAAGGCAATATAGATCAGGATCAGGACGAGATCGCCGGTCAGGGAACTCGTCGCATTGGCAATCGTTCCGAAAAACCGCTGGCCGGACTCATTGAAGATAAGCTCGGTCAGTGTCGGCGCGTTTTCCAGACTGACCAGGGCATAAATATCACCGATCAGCTGGTTGATCTTGCGTTCGTAATTGCTGGCCTGCTCACCAAATTGCGCCACCCCGCGCGCCAGCATCACAAGAAAAGCAACAAAGCCGCCAAGCACCACAAGGATCGCAATTGCGGTTGATGATCCGCGTTTCAATGGCTTGAAGCGTCGTTCAATCGCCCGGCCAAACCCCTCGATCACCAGAAACAGGAAAACAGCCAGCGCGAACGGCGCAAGAATATCGCGTCCGAAATACAGCAACGCGATGATCACACCAGTGGCGATCACCCATACGCCCGAAATGCTTGACCGAACTGTCATTCCTGCCTCCTGCACCTAAGCTCTGCGATACTCGGTATCGCGCTCGGCTGCCAGTCGGTCGCGTATCGTTTCGCCGTCATAGCCAAACTCATCCAGAGCGCGGCCAGCCATTTGAAGTCCGGCCTCAATCGCATCGGGAATAACGAAGCTTGCGCCAGCTTCTTTGAGCTGCCTTGCATGCTCACTATCCTTGGCCCGCACGAAGACCGGAGCCGCCGGACGCAGTGCCCGAACCGCCTTGACCATACTCATTGCCGCGTCAGGATCATCGACTGTGATCATGAACAGCGATGCACGCTCGGCCCCGACCCGCTTCAACATGTCGGTATTGGCGGCATCGCCGAAATAGATCGGCCAGCCCTCCTTGCGCCCAAGGGCGACGCGCGGCGCACTGCGTTCAAGCGCAATGACGGTTGCTTTCTCAGCGCGCAAGATATCGGCGATGACATGACCAACCCGCCCGAAACCAGCGATGATGACGTGGTCGGCGATCTCGGCAAGGTCAGCGACAGCCGGGACGACCGGCTCTCCCTGCTTATCAGCGAACCGCCCAGCGAGATGGCCGCCGAGATGACCCATGATCGGGATCAGGATCATCGAAAGACCGGCCACGGCTGAAAGTAGCACGGTCTGCTCCGGCACAAAGAGGCCTGCCGTGACCGCCGCCGCCATCACCACGAACGCGAACTCGCCCGCTGGTGCCAGCAGGAAGGCCGCTTCCAGCGCGTCCTTTGACGCGGCCCCGGAAAGACGCGCGGCGGCATAAGCGATGATGACTTTGAGAATGAGTAGTACACTCACCCAGACCAGGATCTGTTCCCAGATGCTTGCGACAATGACGAGATCGATCCCCATCCCGACGGTCATGAAAAACAGGCCGAGCAACAGGCCCTTGAATGGCTCAAGGTCGATCTCTGTCTGGTGGCGAAACTCTGTCTCCCCGAGAAGCAATCCGGCCATGAAAGCCCCAAGCGCCAGCGAAAGCCCGGCACTGAAGGTCAGCGCCGCCGCACCGACAATCGTGAACAGCGTAATCGCCATCAGGAAATCGCGCCCGCCTGTACTGGCGGCGAGATGAAACACCCGCGCCAGCAGGAACCGCCCGATCAGCACAATGATCGCGACCGCCGCAACGCCTTGAACCAGTGCCTTGCCAATCGCAGGTAACAAGGCCGTACCGCTGGCATCGGCGCCTGCAAAGCCGACAAAGATCAGGATCGGCGCGACCAGAAGATCCTGAAACAGCAAGACGCCAAGCGCCGTCCGTCCAACTGTAGTCGCGGCGCGCTTTTGTTCGATCAGGACCTGCATGACAATGGCGGTGGAAGACAAGGCAAACGCAAGCCCCAAAGCCGCAGCCGGGATCGGATCAAACCCGAAAGCATAAGCCACCCCGCCAACCGCGATGGCACTGACCCCGGCCTGCAAACTGCCCGCCATGAAAACCGCCCGGCGCAGCGCCCACAATCTTTCTATCGAAAGTTCCAGCCCCAACAGGAAGAGCAGAAACAAGACCCCCAATTCAGCAAACGGCGCGGCCCCGGCCGGATCGGACATGGTGAGAAATTCGAGCGGCGCCCAGGCGTCTGTAAAACGGCCGAGCCCGAATGGCCCAAGCGCAATGCCCGCAAGCAGAAAACTGACCACGGATGGCACTTTGAAGCGGCGCGCAAGCGGCACAATAATGCCAGCCGCGAACAGGAAGACGAGCGCTTCCTTGACCGCCAAACCCGCATCTGCGGCACCCGCTGCGATGACCATGAACCCACTCCTATTGGTGGGGTCCAGTGTTCACGAATGCGACCGCCCGCGCAATGCGGCGTGGTGGGAAATCATCAGTCCAGGAGACAGTTGCCCCGGATCAAGTCAGGCCCAGCGCCTTTATCCGGTGCACGCGGGGGGCGTGTCCGGGTCGGCGTGACTGTCAGGGAACGGGCGTCACACGCTAGGAAGTATCGCAAATATCCGGCGCCCGCCGCAGCGCAGGCTGCGCGCAGATATGGCGCAGATCGCAGCCAAACCGCGCCAGCACCTGGCCGGCCAGAGTGACAATCGGATGAACCCCAAGCGTCCCGTCAGCGTTCGCAAGACAGGCGAGATGGCGCCGCCCCTCGTGTCTCTGCCGGGCGCACCAGGCGGCAAGATCCTGCGGGTCATCCTCGACCGCGCGGACAATCACCGCGCCGCTTGAGGTCACTGTGAACAGGATTTTGCGCCCAGCCCCGGCGCACCAGTCATGCAGCGCCCACAGGCGCAGGAACAGGACCGGCCAGAGATAGACCGGGACATGGGCATAGTAACGAGGATCAAGCGCGAGCGGCATGCCCGAAAGGCTGACACAGATGGACGATGGGTCGGATCGATTGGCAGCGTGGCCCACCAGCGCCGGGCTAGCGAGCGTGGATAGGGCGAGGTTGGTCCCTCAAGCGGATTGCGACGGATGGGGTGGTGTAAGCGAACAAACCCGCCCTTCGCCCCCGTAACCCCACCTGCCCTGCCTGCTTGCCCGAATCCGTGGCTTTCCTTATGCCTGCCGCCAGCGAATAAAGGGACTGACACATGGGCGAGAGCATTTTCCTCGGCGGCGCAGACGAAGACGGTAGCGGCCAGCCAAACTCGGCACAGAGCCTGCTGCTCAACCGCGCCAACCGGCATGGCCTGATCGCTGGCGCGACCGGCACCGGCAAGACGGTGACGCTGCAAATCCTCGCCGAGAGCTTTTCCAATGAAGGCGTCCCGGTCTTTTGCGCTGATGTGAAGGGCGACCTGTCCGGCCTCAGCGTCAGTGGCAGCCATGAGCATAAATTGCACGACAAGCTGATTTCGCGCTCGGAAAAGATAGGTTTCGAGGACTATGACTATTACGCGATCCCGACCGTGTTCTGGGACGTCTATGGCGAGAAGGGCCACCCGGTCCGCGCCACGATCAGCGAAATGGGGCCGCTTCTACTGTCGCGCCTGATGAACCTGACCGATACGCAGGAAGGCGTGCTCAACATTGCATTTGAATATGCCGATGATGAGGGAATGCTGCTGCTCGACCTGAAGGATTTGCGCAAATTGCTGGTGCATATGAGCGACAAGGAAGTCCAGGCCGAGATCACCCGCCAATATGGCAATGTCGCAACCTCCAGCCTCGGCGCGGTTCAGCGCGGGCTGTTGATGCTGGAGCGCGAAGGCGCGGACCTGTTCTTTGGTGAACCGGCGCTCGACCTGATGGACCTGATGCGCACGACCCGCGACGGACGCGGTATCGTCAATATTCTCGACTCGACCAAGCTGATCAACTCGCAGCGGCTGTATTCGACTTTCCTGCTCTGGCTGCTGGCCGAGCTGTTCGAGCGCCTGCCAGAGGTTGGCGATCCGGACAAACCGAAACTGGTCTTCTTCTTTGACGAGGCGCACCTGTTATTCAAGGACGCGCCGCGCGCGCTGCTTGAGAAAATCGAACAGGTGGTGCGCCTGATCCGCTCCAAGGGCGTTGGCGTGTTCTTCGTGACGCAGAACCCGCGTGACCTGCCCGATAGTGTGCTGGCCCAGCTC
The DNA here is from genome assembly GCA_964350465.1 of uncultured Hyphomonas sp. Classification (GTDB taxonomy): domain Bacteria; phylum Pseudomonadota; class Alphaproteobacteria; order Caulobacterales; family Hyphomonadaceae; genus Henriciella. The sequence goes on along the minus strand of CAYGKE010000022.1, from coordinate 19,414 downwards.
GGCAATCGCATCCAGCATGCCCTGCGCGCCTATACGCCGTCCGAGCGCAAGGGCGTGCGCGCGGCAGCTGAAAGCTTCCGGCCAAATGAGGCCTTTGACACCGAGGAAGTGATCACCGATCTCGGCACCGGCGAAGCGCTGGTCTCGACACTCGACCGCAAGGGCGCGCCGCTTGTGGTGCAGCGGACCCTGATCCGCCCGCCTAGCTCGCGGCTTGGCCCGGCCACCGAGGCCGAGCGCAAGGAGGTGATCAAGGACAGTCCCGTGCTCGGCCAGTATGAAGACGTGGTCGACCGTGAGAGCGCCTATGAAATCCTGCTCAAGCGCGAGGAAGAAGCCGCGAAGATTGCGGAGAAACTCGCCAAGGAAGAAGCGAAAGCCGAAGCCGAGCTTGAGAAGAAGAAGGCCAAGTCCAAGACGACAAGGCGCCGCTCGACCCGAATGACGCCAACCGAACGCGCCATCAACACGGCCTCGACGACCATCGCGCGCCGGGTCACCGATTATGTCCTGCGCGGCATTCTGGGTGGTCGCCGCCGTTGAGCCAAGCGCCAGACCCCAGCGCGCCGCACATCCTGGTTGATGCCGACGCCTGCCCGGTCAAGGACGAGATCTACAAGGTCGCGCTGCGCAAACAGGTGCCGGTGACGCTGGTCAGCAATTCCTTTTTGCGTGTCCCGCCACATCCGCTGATCCAACATGTCACGGTCAGCGATGGCTTTGACGCCGCCGATGACTGGATCGCCGAACGCGCGGGCAAGGCGTCAGTTGTCATCACGGCTGACATATTGCTGGCCGAGCGCACCGTGAAAGCCGGGGCGATCACACTCGGCCCAACCGGTAAACCGTTTACCGAGAACTCGATTGGCGGCGCGATTGCAACCCGCGCGATCATGGCTGATCTGCGCGCCGGGGCGACGCAGCAGAATATTGGCGGCCCCGCGCCGTTCAGCAACAAGGACCGCTCGCGCTTTCTCTCGGCGCTGGACGAGGCGCTGGTCAGGCTGGCGAAACGCTAGCGCTGTTCAACCAGGTCAAAGGCTTCATAGACGGCGCGGCGAAATCCCTTCTGAGCGTCCATGTCGAATGGCAGAACCTGGGTCAGGAACACGACCGTGATGTCATTCTCCGGATCGACCCAGAACAGAGGGCTGGCCGCGCCATCCCAGAAGAACTCGCCGACAATCCCGAAGGATTCCACCTCGTCCACGGGCGGGGCGATGCGGACAGCAAAGTCCAGTCCGAAGCCCATCTGGCCCTTGGTCGGCAGGAAGTCTTTCTCGGTAATGCCACTTGGTAAATGATCGCGGGACATCAGAGCGACTGTCTCAGGTCTCAGGATTTGAACGCCATCAAGTGATCCGTCATTCTGCAGCATCAGGGCGAAGCGCATATAGTCGTCAATGGTAGAGATGAGGCCATGGCCGCCATTGATCTGCACCGGTTTTGTGTTTCGAAACCCGTAAACACTTTCGTCCGGGTCCCGGCTCAGCGGCGTGTCATTATGGGTTGAATAGACCGCAGCGAGACGGGGCTTTTGGTCGGCAGGTACGAAATAGCCGGTATCGGTCATGCCAAGCGGGTCCAGCACGCGCTGATGGACCAATTTTTCATAAGGTCGGCCCGTCACGACCTCAGCCAGCCGCGCCTGCACATCGACAGCCACACCGTATTTCCACTGCGTTCCCGGATGGCAGTAAAGCGGCAGCTCAGCCAGTTCGGCGCTGAATTGCGACAGCGGCTTTGCCGGATCGAGCACTTCTGCCTCGTTCATGATCGCGGCGGCGGGGTGGTCCTCCCAGCCATAGCCAAAACATGCTGTTTGGCGGAAGATATCAATCACCTTGATGGGGCGGTGGGCCGGTTCGAGTATTGGTACTCCGGCATTGTCCAGTCCGGTGACGACCTGCATGTCCGAATATTCCGGCAGATAGTCCGACAGAGGGTCTTCGAGCTCAAACAATCCCTCCTCATGGAGCGACATCAAGGTCACGCCAGTGATGGGCTTGGTCATTGAGTAGAGCGTCGCGAGTGTATCGCGCTGCCATGGCCGGTCTGCTTCACGGTCCGCCATGCCAAAATCGCCATAATAGATTTCCTGACCGCCTTTATAGATCAGCGCCGAGACACCGATGACCGAGCCCCCGGTCACAAGCTCAGACAGGGCGGTATCGACGATGCTGGCATCAAATCCAATGGTTTCCGTTTCGGGCGGGTCGATGGATTGGCAGGACGCCAAGATCAAAGCGAGCGTTGAAAGTCCGAGTATCGAAAGTGTTTTGTGAATCACGCGTTTCCCTCCGGCAATGCAGGCGCGGTGATGTAACTACGTCTGACAACGTTGGACAATAGAGAATCCGGCAGTCTGGCAATGCCGGTCAAGAGATATCCCTGACAAGCAAGGCCTGCTCCCCCCACGTCAAGGCTCGCAACTTGCCGGTTCGTCCCTATAGTTAGATCAAAGAACACTTATGCACGGGAGCGCGTCATGAAAGAGTATCTGCAATTCTATATCAACGGGGAATGGGTCGATCCGGTTACGCCGCAGGTGCTCGACGTCGAAAACCCGGCCACGGAAGAACCGTTCGCGCGTATCTCCATTGGGTCTGCGGCGGATGTCGACAAGGCGGTCGCAGCTGCCAAGGCGGCCTTCCCGTCCTTCTCGCAGACCTCTGTCGAATACCGGGCCGAACTGCTCGACAAGATAACTGCGGGGATCGGTGCACGCATGGGCGACATGGCAGAAGCCATCTCAAGCGAAATGGGCGCACCGATGTGGCTGTCCAATGCGGCGCAGGTGCCGTCCGGCATGGGGCATTTCGCAACCACGGCAAATATCCTGCGCAATTATGCGTTCGAGGAAATGCGCGGGACGACGCTGCTGCGCAAGGAAGCGATTGGCGTTTGCGGCTTCATCACGCCTTGGAACTGGCCGCTTAACCAGATTGCCTGCAAGGTCGCGCCGGCGATCGCTGCTGGCTGCACGATGGTGCTCAAGCCATCTGAAATATCGCCGCTCAATGCGCTGATCTTCGCTGAAATCCTGCACGAAGCAGGCGTCCCAGCCGGGGTCTTCAATCTGGTCAATGGCGATGGGCCGGGTGTCGGTGCGCCGCTATCATCGCACCCGGATGTCGACATGGTCAGCTTTACCGGCTCCACGCGCGCCGGTGTCCTTGTGGCGCAGGCCGCAGCGCCGACGGTCAAGCGCGTCGCGCAGGAACTCGGCGGCAAGTCGCCAAACATCGTCTTGCCAGGCGCCGACCTGCAAAAGGCTGTCGGTGGCGGCGTCATGCATATGATGACCAATTCCGGCCAGTCCTGTAACGCGCCAAGCCGCATGTTCGTGCAACGCGACCAGAACGAGGCGGCGATGGCGGTGGCCAAGGCGACAGCGGAGTCGATCAAGGTCCAGATGCCTGCCGAAGCGGAGCGCGGCGCGATTGGCCCGATCTCCAATGGCAATCAGTACCAGAAGGTTCAGGACCTGATCCAGAAGGGCATTGACGAGGGGGCAACCCTGCTGGCTGGTGGACCCGGTCGCCCTGAAGGCCTGAACCGCGGCTATTTTGCCCGCCCAACCGTGTTCGGCAATGTCAGCAATGACATGACGATTGCGCGCGAGGAAATCTTCGGGCCGGTGATGGTCATGATCCCTTATGACAGCGTCGATGAAGCTGTCGAAATGGCCAATGATACTGAGTACGGCCTTGCCGGCTATGTTCAGGGCCCAAAGGAAGAGGCGCTTGAGGTCGCCTCGCGCATCCGCGCTGGGCAGGTGAACATCAACAGTTCAGGCCCGGATTTCCAGGCCCCGTTTGGCGGCTACAAACAGTCTGGCAATGGCCGCGAATGGGGTGAGCACGGGTTCGAGGAATTCCTTGAAGTCAAGGCGGTGATCGGCGCGGGCGCCTAGGTTTCCGCGCCCATTCGGAAGACTTCGCCGCCAAGCGACAGGATGTAGAGATTGCCGCTCGCATCGGTGCCGAAGCCGGAGATATTGCTCAGGCTGCCAGCATCTGGCGCGAAATCGCTGGTGAGAACCTGGAACTGGCTGGACGGCACCGTCTGACCATTGACAAGGTCCGCAACCGGCACGGCCCAGACATTGCCCGAGATGAAATCGCCGAAGATATAGTGGTCCTGCAAGGCCTCGACCGGCCCCTGATAGACCAGACCGCCGGTCACGGAATTGCCCTGGCGGTCGCCTGAGCCATGTCCATATTCAGCGACCGGGGCGGTGAACGTTGCCCTGTCCGCGCCCTTGAAGGCGGCGGTGCCTTCACGCACGCTCCAGCCGAAATTGAAACTGCTATCGTCCATCGGCAGGCGATCAATCTCCTCAATTGCACCCTGCCCGACATCGCCAATCAAAAGATCTCCGCTGATCGGATCAAAGCTCGACTGGAACGGATTGCGCAGACCAATCGCGTAGATTTCCGGCAAGCCAGCTGCGGCGCTGGCAAACGTATTTCCCGTGGGGATGGCATAGTCGCGGTCCGGATCGCTGGGAAAATCATCGCTGGACAGGTCAATCCGCAGGACTTTGCCGAGCAGAGATTGCGGGTCCTGTGCCACGTTTGACGGATCGCCTGAGCCGCCGCCATCGCCAGTGGGGATGACCAGCAACCCATTACCGTCAAATCCGATCCAGCCTGCATTGTGATTGTCGCCGAGCTGGCCAATTGTCAGGACGACGTCCCCGGTTGCCGGGTCGACCTGCACCAGGCTGCCAGAAAAGGTCGTGAAGCGACGAATTTCGGTATCGCCTGATGCATTGGTGACATTGACGACGATTTCACCGGAGGTGGCAAAGTCAGGCGCCAGGGCCAGACCCAGCAGGCCGCGCTCGCCATTTATTGAAATCGATCCGGAGACATCAAGGAAATCGACGCTATCGATCGTGCCACTGACAGGATCAAGCAGACGGATGCGGCCGCCTTTTTCGACGACAAGCACACGTCCCGAGCCATCTGGCAAAGCCGTTACAAATAGCGGCTGGCTAAAGCCGGTTGCGACCCTGCGGATCTGAACGCCCTGTGTGATGTCAGTGACAGTGATGGTCAGGTTCAGTGTCGCGGTCGCGCCAGACGGATCCCGCGCCTGCAAGGTCACTTCATAGTCATTATTGCCATCTGCATCACCCGGTCGCTCAAAGTCTGGAGCGCCGACAAATGTCAGTGCGCCGGTTGCGGCATTGAATGTAAAAGCTGCGGCATCACCGCCCGACGCGATCGACAGCGTAATCGGATCGCCGTCCGCATCGCTGGCGCTTGCTGTATAGACAATGCCGCCCGTGTTTTCGGCAATACTAACCGAGGCGGACGAGGTAAATTGCGGGATCAGGTTGGCGGCAACACTGCTTCCGCCGCCACCGCCACTGCAGGCAGCAAGACCGCCCGCAACCAATATGCCGGCGCAGAAACTCCAGATACGCATCGCTCACCCTCCATGGCTCGCGCCAGTTCTACACGGCCCGGCCGCAGATAGGAGTTACCGATTCTTAGGAATCAAAAAAGGACGGCTGATCGAAAAAGCTCGACCAACCGTCCAGTCCTGCGAGATAGTTCTGGGAGTAAACTCCGCAGCGTCGCCCCACCGACCAGCTTTGTTAGCAAGTTGTGGGACGGCGTTCTGTGACAAAAATCACGTTACAGGCGAGATTTTCGGTTCAACAAAAGTTGTCTGGCGTTCAGATTGCATGTGATAGTAGTATAACAACGCGTTCTAATGAGGTTTGACCATGTCCCGAATTCGGTTTCTGGCTGCAATGACTGCGCTCGTCGCGCTCGGTGCCTGCGCAACGGCAACGCCATATCAGGCCGCAGTCGATGGCCAGAAGCGAGGCTATTTCGACCAGCAGGTTGAAGACAATCGCTGGCAGGTCGGATTTGCCGGTAACAGCCTGACCGACCGGCAGACCGTCGAAACCTATCTTCTCTATCGCGCAGCGGAACTGACCGATCAGAAGGGCTTTGACTATTTCAAAGTGGTTCAGCGTGAAACCGATGCCGACCGGCGGATCGTGTCGACAGGATTTGGTTATGATCCGTATTACTCACATTTCTTCACCCGGTATCACTTCTATGGCCGTCATGGTCGCCTGAGAGGCTATCCACGCGGCTTCTACCGCTCATCATTCAGGTATTATGATCCGTTCTGGGATAATGATTTCGATTATCGCGAGATTGTCCGCTATGAAGCGTTCTCGGAAATCTTCATGGGCAAGGGCGAAAAGCCTGATGATCCAGCCTATTTCAACGCCGACGAAGTGCTGATGAACCTATCAAACAGGATTCAGCGCCCTGCGGCCTGATCTGCCACGGACCCGCCTTTTTCTTTGCCTAGAATGCAACTATCCTTCAGGATAGGACATTCAGATACTGAGAAAGCAGTGTGAAGACGGGCAAATGACAGACCCCAACGACATCATCATTGAGAACGGCGACAATATTCCGACGCTGTTGCCGCTGGCGACCGAGAAACAGGCGCGCCGGACGCGGCGCCGGTTATTGCCCAAGCTGATGCGCGTTGCCGGCAGGATCCCGTTCGCTGATGATGCTGCAGCCGCCTATTATTGTGCGATTGACAGCAAGACACCGGCCAAGGTGAAGCTCGTCCTGTTTGCTGCGCTCGGCTATTTTGTCATGCCCGTCGACGCCGTCCCTGACGTTTTGACCGGTCTTGGATTTTCTGACGATGCGACCGTTCTTGCAGGCGCGATTGCGCTTGTCGGCGCGCATATTCAGGAACCTCACAGGCGCGCGGCGCGCCGCCTGTTTGGTATTGCAGATCCTGCCAGCGCCGCCACGTGACACTGGTTCTGGCCGGATCACTGGCAGCCTCAGTCTTATATGGCCTGCTGTTCAGCAATGCCTCGCCCGGGCTGACGCGGCTCGCGCTCAAAACAGCTGCTACCGCCCTTCTGGCGCTTTGGGCATTTCTGGCAGGCGGGCCGATCCTGCTGGTTGGTGCACTTATATTCAGCGCGGTTGGCGACGCCTTCCTGGCTGCCGATGAGCAGGAATGGTTGCGGCCCGGCATGGCGGCATTCTTCCTCGCGCATGTCGCCTATATCGCCCTGTTCTGGCAGTTCAGCGCCGACACGCGCCCGCTCGCGGTTCTGATTGTCCAGATCGTCGCCACATTGGGCGGGGCACTCTTCATCAGGTCGCTGATGCCGTATCTTGATCGTTCGATGCGACTGCCGGTGCTGGCTTACAGCATTATCATCCTGGTCATGTTGAACGCCGCATTGCGTCTTTCGCCCGATCTCTGGCTGGTCACACTAGGCGCGGCCGCTTTCACCCTGTCAGATCTAATTCTGTCTTTTGAGCTGTTTCGCCTGCCGCCAGATGCGCCCGCGCGCCGGATGACGGCAAGGTTCGTCTGGACGCTGTATTATGGCGGCCAGGCGCTGATCGCCTGGGGCTTGGTGTCGGCGCTGACCTAGCCGATATCCGGCAGGAAGCTCTGGGCAACCGGCTGGATTTCTGTCACGCCGAGCTCGCTGGCTGGCGCGATTTCCATGATCGAAAGCGAGCGTTGCGCCGTCCCGTCTTCGCGAAACCGGAACAAGCCGTTGACGCCGAGAAAGCCGTCCGGTTGCAACAATTCTTCGTCTGTCAGGTCGCCGTCCTGTGACAGGGCAATCGACAGACCCGCTGCATCATAAGCGATCGCCGCAAGTGAACTTGGTGCGCGGCCATATTGACGCTCATAGCGTGTATCGAAGGCCTGAACCTCAGCGATTGGCGGTGCCGGAAACCAGGCCGCATTGAGGCTTGGCTCACGCCAGATCGCCGGATCGTTCCAGTTCGCCAGCCCCAGCATTTTGACCCGGCGTGTATCGACGCCGTGATAGGCCAGCAGCGGCGCAATCCGGCGTAAATTGTTTCCACGCTCTGGTACAAGTACCGCGACACGTTCACCGCGCCCGACGGCGGCCGAGACGGTGCCGGCAAAACTGCGCGCTTCGGCAGCAGGGCTGGCCGTCGATGAGGGGTAGAAGGTGGAGGTGAGAACCTGTCCGCCATTGCGGTAGACCTCGTTCTGCATGGCCCGTTCGACCCGCATACCGAGCGTCGATTGCGGTCCGAAGAAGGCAAATGAATCATAGCCGCGCAAGGCCGCATAGGAAATGATCGAGGCGACCTCTTCTTCTGGCATCATTGACGCCAGCCACGCCCCACCGCCTGCCACCGTCTGGTCATTCGAGAAAGCAACCATCGGGATTTTATCCTCGAGTTGCAGACCCAGGAACGCATCAGGCGACAAAACCTCCTTCGCGGCGGTGACATTGGCACCAAATAGCGGGCCAAGCACCAGGTCAGCGCCCTGGTTCTTAAGCGTGCCAGCCATCTCTGCTGCTGTTCCGGTCGCACCGCGCGTGTCTTTTGGCAGGATGACATAATTGTCGCCAGCCTGATCAAACAGGGCAAGCTCGATGGCCGCCAACATACCTTCGGCCTCGCGGCGAACGCTTTCGCGGGGATGCGAGAAGGGCAGCATCACCCCGGCACGGATCATATCACGTCCGGCCATATGCGGCGGCGTATATGGGCCGCGCTGTGCCATGTCTTCCTGCTCCATATCGAGCTCTTCATCGCCAGCCTCTTCAAGGTCGACCTCGCCTTCCTGGCCGGTGTCAGCGGCCGGATCGACGCGCGGATTTCCGCTGGAGATCGGCCCGACGGGCTTGGGTGTTTGGGTCGCGCATCCTGCGAGCGTCAAAAAGCCTGCCAAAAACAGGATTGGCAGGGGCGCTACAAAGCGCGATGCTGGCCGTGATGTCATCAGATAGTTCCTCTTCCTCAACCCGCCCAATGAGCGGAACGATTCGCGCCTCAGGCGACCCTAATTCTGGACCCGGGGCGGCGCAACCGCTGGCACCGGGGCTTTATGTCGTCGCCACACCGATTGGCAATCTTCGCGATATCACGCTTCGCGCCCTAGATGTTCTGGCAAGCGCCGATGAAGTGCTTGCCGAAGACACCAGAATGGCGCGGCGCCTGCTTGATGCCTATGGTCTGAAAGCAGCTGTGACACCCTACCATGACCATAATGGGGCGCGGCGAAGGCCAGAAATATTACAGAAATTAGAAGCCGGTGCCGCCCTGGCCTTGATCAGTGATGCTGGTACGCCGCTGGTCTCTGACCCGGGTTGGAAGCTGGCGCATGCCGTGCTTGAGGCCGGTCACCGGATTTTCCCGGTACCCGGCGCGTCAGCGATGCTGGCCGGGCTGGTCGCATCCGGCCTGCCGAGTGACCGTTTCATGTTTTGCGGGTTCCTGCCGCCCAAGTCAGCGGCGCGGAAAGCCGAGTTGCAGCGATTGGAGACGGTTCCGGGTACGCTGATTTTCTATGAGTCAGGACCACGTCTCACCGCCTGCCTGAGTGAGCTGGCTGAAATTCTGGGCCAGACGCGGCAAGCCGCTGTCGCGCGCGAACTAACAAAATTGTTCGAAGAAACAAGGCGCGGAATACTTGAGGAGTTGGCTCAGCACTATCTGGAAAACGGCCATCCGAAGGGTGAGATTGTCATCCTGGTGGGGCCACCTCAACACCGGGAGGTCACCGAAGAGGTGCTTGACGCGGCCTTGCGCAAAGCGCTTCAGGCAGGCTCGGTCAAACAGGCGGCGGGCGAGGTTGCCGACGCCCTGGATCTGGCCCGGCGTACGGTCTACCAGCGCGCCTTGCAGCTCAAAGATGAGACCCCTTGACGAACGGCAGGTCCAGACGGCGCAAACAGGCCGAAAGCCGGGGTCGCCGCGCCGAGTATTTTGCGGCGCTGGCCTTGCAGCTCAAGGGCTACCGAATTCTTGGCTACCGCGTCAAAACACCGGTTGGCGAGATTGACCTGATTGCCCGGCGCGGTGACATCCTGGCTTTTGTTGAAGTCAAACAGAGGGCCAACCTGACGCGTGCACTCGAAGCGGTTCCAGAACGCAACTGGCAGCGAATTTCCCGCGCCGCAGAGGCCTGGTCAGCGCGTCAAAAGCAGAACATATCATTACAATGGCGTTATGATCTGATTGCCATTGCGCCGGGTCGCTGGCCAGTGCACAAACGTGATTATTGGCGGCCCTAATCTTGCCCAAAGTGCCGCCTAGAGAGTGCCCGCAACTCGCCTGATACGAGAGAGTAGAAATGACCCGTCTTCCCCTTGCCCTTGGCTGCTTGGCCCTGCTTCCCTTAACCTCGGCCTGCGTCACCGCTGCGGTCGGCGCCGCTGGCGCGGTCGGCATGACCGCTGCGCAGGAGCGCACTGCCGGGGAAGCGTTTGACGACGCAACAGCCTCGAATGAGATCAAGGCGAAGCTGATTTCCGAAGGCGGCATGGGGGAAGTCGACGTTGAGGTCGCGGGCGGTCTCGTCCTGTTGTCCGGGCGTGTCATGACCCCGGAAAAGCGCGTGCGCGCCGAAAGCATTGCATGGTCGTCATCGCGCGCTGATGATATTGCCAACGAGATCAGGATTGAACCTCCGGGCGGTTTCTTTGCCAATGCTTCGGACGAAATCATCTCGGCCCGCGTTCGCGCCCGCCTGCTCGGCTCAAGCGCGGTTCAGGCGCGTAATTTCAATGTCGAGACTTATGGCGGCGTCGTCTACCTGATGGGCATCGCGCGCAATGAAGAAGAGCTGCGCAAAGCCGCCGAGGAAGCCAGCTATGCTGGCGGCGTTCGCCAGGTCGTGTCTTATATCCGGCTGCGCGACGATCGCGGCCAGATCGTTCCGTTCGAGCCTGCGACTTCGGCCCCGGTTGATGATGAGGGCGGCCTGATCGGCGGTCCCAGCAGTTATTAGGTAATCACGCACCACGCTTTCATTTCGGCGCGAGCAGACACATATAGGCAGCTGCTGAGAGTTGGGAGCTGATATGAGCCTGCGCGTTGCCTTGCAAATGGACCCGTTTGACCGGGTCAATGTAGACACCAATACGACCTTCGCACTGGCCGAAGCTGCGGCCAAACGCGGGCACAAACTGTATCATTATCAGCCGCAGGACCTGACCTATGCCGAGGGACGGATCACGGCGCGCGCGCGTCCGGTTGAGGTTCAACGCAACCCGAACAAGCCGACGAGCTTTGCCAACCCGGAAGTGCTGGATCTGCGCACGGATGTCGATGTCGTGCTGATGCGCCAGGACCCGCCCTTTGACATGGCCTATATCACAGCCTGCCACATCCTTGAGCTGCTCAAGCCAGACACACTGGTGCTGAATGATCCTGAACATGTCCGGTCCGGCCCTGAAAAACTCTGGCCGCTGCTGCACCCTGACTTTATGCCGCCGACGCTGATCTCACGCGATCAGCAATCGATCGCTGAGTTCCGCGACCAGCACAAGGACGTGATCGTCAAACCGCTTTACGGATTTGGCGGCGGCGACGTTTTCCACGTCAAGCCGGGCGACAGCAATTTCGGCCCACTGATCGATCTGTTCCTCGGTCGCACCAGAGAACCGCTCATCGTACAGGCCTTCCTTCCGGCCGTGGCCGACGGCGACAAACGAATCATTTTGATCGATGGCGAGGTCGTTGGCGGCTTCAATCGCATCCCGATCAAGGGTCATGCACGCTCAAACCTTGCCGTTGGCGGCACCGCCGAGCCATCGGAGTTGAGCGCGGCCGATCTCGCCATCTGCGCCGCGATTGGCCCGGAACTAAAGGCGCGCGGGCAGGTCCTGGTCGGTATCGACGTGATTGGCGGGCGCCTGACCGAGGTCAACAACACGTCCCCGACGGGCGTCCAGCAAGTGCGGGACTTTACAGGCCGCGATCCAGCGGTGATGTTCTGGGATGCGGTGCAGTTGAGGCTTGCAAAGAGCTGACCTCGCCGCCAAACTCGGAGGCATGTTGATGAAAACCCTGACTCTCGCCGGATTTGCAACGCTGGCACTCGTCGGTGCCGCCTGTTCGGAGGCGCCCGCAGAAAATACTGAAACTCCAACCATTACGACGGCCAGCGATGATGGCTTCAACTTGCCGACCTATGGTGACGAGGTTCAGCCCGCCAGCGATGACGGTTTCAACCTTGCCACGCCCGCGAGCCAACCAGCGGCAAGCAATGATGGCTTCAATCTTCCGGTTGCCCCGGTCGATGACGTTCCAGTATTTGAAGTGCCAGAGACAACCGAATTGCCGATAGAAGCACCAGCGGACGAAGAAGAAGACGATATTATTCGCCTCGATCCCTAATTTTGTTCTTTCTTTGTTCCTGAGATTCTGATAGACCTCTTCGTGGGACGCACGGGGAGGTCATTTTGGTTAGCCGGATCACGACATTCGCTTTTGAGGGCATCGAGGCGAAACCTGTCGACGTCCAGGTTCACCTGGCGAGCGGCGGAAATCCAAGCTTCATGATTGTCGGCTTGCCCGACAAGGCTGTCGGTGAAAGCCGGGAACGGGTCCGCGCCGCCTTCAGCGCGATTGGATTGGCGCTTCCACCCAAGAAAATCACGGTCAATCTGGCACCGGCTGATCTGCCCAAGGAGGGCAGCCACTTTGACCTCGCCATTGCGCTCGCTCTGATGGCAGCCATGGGGCTGGTGCCACCTGATGCACTTGATGGTCATGCTGCGATTGGTGAGCTTTCGCTGGATGGACGGCTTGGCGAAACACTGGGGGTTCTGCCCGCCGCAATGACGTCACTTGAAATGGATCTCAAACTGATTTGCCCTCTGATTTGCGGACCAGAGGCGGCATGGGCAGGTAAAGGCAGTCTGGCAGCGCCGAACCTGATCAGTCTGATCAACCATTTTTCCGGACGCGCGCCGCTTTCGTGTCCGCCGCCGGGTGAATTGGCCGATGGACCAACCGTACCGGACCTGCGCGATGTCAAAGGCCAGGACGGGGCCAAACGGGTTCTGGAAATCGCTGCGGCGGGTGGCCATAACCTGCTTTATTGTGGACCGCCCGGCTCCGGCAAGTCGATGCTGGCCAAGCGCCTGCCCGGCCTGCTGCCGCCGCTATCGGCGCGCGAACTGCTTGAAGTCTCGCAAATCCAGTCGGTCGCCGGTCTGTTGGAACGCGGCCAGCTTTCCCGCACGCGCCCGTTCCGTGCACCACATCATAGTGCTTCAATGGCTGCGCTGGTTGGCGGCGGCATGAAAGCGCGCCCCGGTGAAGTGTCACTGGCGCATCATGGGGTGCTATTTCTCGATGAGGTTCCGGAATTTTCGGCGCAAGTTCTTGATAGTTTGCGCCAACCCCTGGAGGACGGCGAAGTGGTTATCTCGCGTGCCAATAGACACGTTAAATATCCGGCGCGATTTCAACTCATTGGGGCGATGAATCCCTGTCGCTGCGGCGGCGGACCCGGAGACGGCGCATGTCGGCGCGGGCCGCGCTGCGCACAGCAATACCAGTCGCGCCTCTCTGGTCCATTTCTCGACCGGATTGACCTCTATTTTGATACCCCGCCCGTCACCGCGATTGATCTGACCCTGCCCGACCCGGCCGAAGGCAGTGCTGCGATCGCCGCGCGCGTGGCGATCGCAGGTGATATCCAGGCCGAACGGTATGGTGAGCCGGGCACACCCACACAAAGCCCTCTCCACGTTGATGCCAGCGCCTCCATGCTGGACCGTTTTGCTGCGCCAGATGCGGCGGGTCAGGCGCTGGTCAGTGAAGCAGCCATCAAATTCGGCCTGTCAGCGCGCGCCTATCACCGCGTCCTCAAGGTCGCCCGCACCATTGCTGACCTCGAAGGCACCGATAGCGTTCGCCGGGTCCATATCGCCGAAGCCCTGTCATACCGGCGGCGCCCGGTTGGCCAGACGAGCGATATTTCACCCAGTGCACTGGCTCAATAAGCCGATATTTGGCACTGCACGTTTGATAGACACGTTAAACGAATCGTCAGCCCTTGCCTGCATGTTCGATCCCATGACCGACGATACGCGCGATCTGACCTCGGAGCAGGCCTTTCTGGCAACCACCAGCCATGAAATCCGCACGCCGCTGAACGGGATTCTGGGCACGGTTTCGCTATTGCTGGAAACCGAACTTGATCCAGCGCAGCGAGAATATGCCGAGGCAATCCGCCAGTCTGGATCCCGTCTCCTCGATCTGCTCAACAATATTCTCGATTATGCGCGCCTCGATGCGGGCCAGATCGAGCTGGACAACCAGCCCTATGATCCTGGCAGCCTGGCCCGGGAAGTTGTCGAGTTGCTGGCCCCGCGCGCGCACGCAAAGGGCCTCGATCTCGGTGTTGCCGTCAACGCAGATTGTCCGGCAACCGTGCTTGGCGATGCCAGCAAGCTCCGGCAAATCCTGTTCAATCTGGTGGGCAATGCGCTCAAATTCACGGAGGCCGGGTCCATCCTGATCCAGATTTCAGCCCAAGATGGCGCCCTGCACTTCGCCATCTATGATACCGGGCCCGGCCTCACAGAAGCCGCACAGGGTGAAATATTCGGTGCTTTTCGGCAAAGTGACTTAAGCGACTCTGACAAGGATGGCGGCGTCGGTCTTGGCCTTGCCATTGTCCAGCGCCTCGCCCAGGCGATGGGCGGCGCCATTGCCATGAAAAGCCAGCCGGGCGCAGGCTCGGTGTTTACAGCCTCGGTTCCGCTCGTCGCCAGCACGGATGAACAAACCCGTGCGTTACAGCCAAACCTGTCAGGCACCGTCGCTCTGGTCGGCCTTCCCAACGCAACCACGTTGAGCGCGGCCAGTACGCTCGCAAATTCTGGCGCCACACCTGTTTTGATGGACCCAGGCAAAACCTCGCAGCTGGCCGGAGCCTCGCTCATTCTTGCCAGCGCCGACTTACCCGAAGACACGCTTCGCGCGCTCTGCAATGCCGGGCGCGTGCTGATTGTCCTGCGGCCAGAAGACCGCGCGGCGATGCCGCGGTTTCGCACATTGGGGGCTGCAGGCTGGCTGGTCCGGCCGCTACGGCGCAAGTCTGTCACCGAGCGGGTCGAGATCGCGCTACGCGGCGGGATCGCCAATCAAGACGGCGCGCCTGATGCCCGGGGTGAAGGCCAGGTCGTTATCGCGGATGACAATCAGATCAATGCGCTGATCGCGCAGCGTGCCTTGGAATCGGCGGGTTTCACCGTGACAGTCGCCGCGACTGGCCGCGACGCGCTTGATGTTATCGAGCAAGTTCAGCCAAGTCTGGTCTTTATGGATTTGCGGATGCCGGTCATGGATGGATTTGAAGCAACCAAGCGCCTTCGCGACAGCGGATCAACGGTGCCGGTGATCGCGATTTCGGCTGAGATCAATCCCGACATCGAAAAGCGGGCCCGCCTGTCGGGCGCAAACGGCGTCGCCGCCAAGCCGCTAGATGCCGAAACCCTGCGCCGTATCGCGCTGGAATGGACCACGAAAACGGGTGATAAAGACGCATGAGTGAGGCGGGACGCCTTGATCCCAATCGACCGCAAACGTTTTTGCAGTCATTTCAGACATACCTGAAATGGTCGATGCTTTCGATGCTGGTTTTGGGCTTTGCCAGCGGCCTGCCGCTCATGATGGTGTTCTCCAAACTGTCATTCTGGTTGCGTGAGGCAGGTATAGACCGGGCTTCAATCGGCGGTCTTTACGCAGTCTCGTTCGCATACTCACTGAAATTTCTATGGGCGCCGGCAGTTGACCGCATACCCCTGCCATTTCTTCGCCGGGCACTTGGCCAGCGGCGCAGTTGGATGGTGCTGGCAATTTGTGGCACCTCGCTCGGCCTGTTCCTGATCAGCTCTTCAGACCCGACCATCGCTATTCTCCCGACGGTCATCGGCGCCCTTGTCCTGGCCTTCTCCGGTGCCACGCTGGATATTTCCGTCGATGCATGGCGCATTGAATCGGCGCCCAATGACGAGCAGGCCAATATGGCGGCTGTCTACAATCTGGGTTACCGATTTGCGATCATGTTTGCCGGGTTCGGCATGGTCATCGCAGATAACACAAGTTGGCATTTTGCCTATGCCGTCATGGCTTTGATCATGCTTGCAATTGGTGCAATCGTGATCTTCTACATCAAGGAGCCGACCAGCACTGCGCGGGAGCTTTCGGCCGCTAAGCCTTTCATCGTCAAGCTGCGCGACGCGGTCGTGGAGCCGTTCTGGCAGATCGTCCGCAAGTTTGGCATCTGGATCATCCCTGTCGCCGGGCTTGTCACGCTGTACCGGATTAGTGACTTTACCATGGGGGTCATGGCCAGCCCCTTCTATGTCGATCTTGGATATTCCGGCAGCACTGTTGGTTGGATTCAAGGTATTTTCGGGCCCTGGCCAATCATTATTGGTGGTTTCGTTGGTGGCTTCGTCGCCATTCGCTACCGCCTCATGCCCGCGCTGCTTGTCGGCGGCGTGATTACACTGCTCACTAACGGTGCCTTTGCTGCACTCGCGATAGCGGCGGGACCTAATCTCGATGTGGTAGCAAACGCGGTGTCACAGGGCGTCGCGCCGCCGCCCGGTGCAGAGGTAAATACGCCGAGTGCGTGGGCTCTCATGGGTGTTATCGTCGCCGACAATCTCGCGGCCGGTTATGTCGGCTCCGTTTTCATCGCCTATATGTCGTCACTGGTGGATCGCCAGTTTGCGGCAACGCAGTATGCGCTGCTCAGCTCAGCCTATTCGTTCTTTTGCAAGCTTGCCGCAACAACAACTTCTGGCCCTCTCTCGGAGGCCATTGGCTGGGCAGGCTTCTTCACAGTCACAGCGATGTACACGATTGTGCCAATGGCGCTGATCGTTTTCCTGATGCGCTACGGGCCCGATCCAGCCAAAGGCATTCAGGCCGAAGCGCCTGAAGTCGCCGAAGCGTCCGGCTAACTCGCGACCCAATCGAGTTGATCGACATCCACGGCTGCAATGGTTGCAAGATTGACGATATCATTCACGGTCGCGCCAA
Organism: uncultured Hyphomonas sp.; assembly: GCA_964350465.1. GTDB lineage: Bacteria > Pseudomonadota > Alphaproteobacteria > Caulobacterales > Hyphomonadaceae > Henriciella. Next base: position 2,546 of record CAYGKE010000022.1, on the reverse strand, counting down.
GCTGCAAAATCTGCACGGGCTTGGAGAACCCAAGCAGCATCGGGCCAATAATCGTCGCGCGGCTCATACTCTCCAGCAGCTTTGTCGAAATCGACGCTGAGTGAATTGCCGGCATGATCAGCACATTGGCAGGACCTGATAGACGTGAAAACGGATACAGCATCTTGTGATTGGGGTTCAGCGCTACATCGGCTGAAATATCACCCTCATACTCAAAATCACAATCGTCACAGGCATCCAGAAGCGATACGGCATCGCGGACTTTCTCCGCCCGTTCGCCCATCGGGTTGCCAAAAGTGGAATAGGACAGGAAGGCGACTCGCGGTGTGAAACCGAGCCGTTGAACGCCCTTTGCAGCTTCCTTGGCAATCCCCGCGAGTGTCTCTCCATCGGGTAGCTCGTTGACGCTGGTATCGGCGATAAAAACCGTGCGTCCACGATTGATCACCATCGACATGCCGATGACCTGCTGGTCTGGCAATGCATCGATGGTCAGCTTCACATCCTCAAGACAGACGTCATAATTCCGGGTCACGCCAGTGACCATGCCGTCGGCATCACCATGCGCCAGCATACAGCAGCCGAAGACATTGCGGTCCTGATTGACCAGCCGCTGCGCATCGCGCTTGAGATAGCCGCGCCGTTGCAGCCGGGCATAGAGATAATCGGTATAGTCGGCATTGCGATCCGAAAGCCGCGCATTGACGATTTCGAGCGAACCTTCAGGCACGCCCATCTGTTTCATTGTACGCTCAACCTGCGCCTCGCGGCCGATCAGGATCGGTTCGCCGAGGCCTTGGTTCTTGAACGTGTAGGCGGCGCGCACGATCTGCGGCTCTTCGCCCTCGGCAAACACGATCCGTTTCTTCAACGGTCGCACAGTCGATTGGATGCCCTGCAGGAAGGACGCCGTTGGATCGAGCCGCCGTGCAAGGGAATGGCGGTACTCTTCCATGTCCTCGATCGGCTTGCGGGCGACCCCGGTATCCATCGCCGCCTGGGCAACAAAGGGGGGTATGAAGCTGATCAGACGCGGATCAAATGGCGTCGGAATAATATAGTCTGGCCCAAATGTCGGACGCACCCCATGATAGGCCGCCGCGACCTCATCCGGCACATCCTCGCGCGCCAGTTCGGCAAGCGCCTTGGCCGCAGCAACTTTCATCTCCTCATTGATGCCGCGCGCCCGGACGTCCAGCGCGCCGCGGAAGATGTAGGGGAAACCAAGCACATTATTGACCTGATTGGGATAATCGGATCGCCCGGTGGCAATGATGGCATCGCCGCGCACTTGCTTGATTTCTTCCGGGGTGATTTCCGGGTCCGGGTTAGCCATGACAAAGATGATTGGATTGTCGGCCATGGACTTGATCATGTCCTGGTCAACCGCGCCCTTGACCGAAAGGCCAAGCAGACAGTCTGCGCCATCAATAGCCTCGGCCAGTGTGCGTTTGCTTGTGTCCACAGCAAAGGCGGACTTGAACTGATCCATCTTTTCCGTTCGCCCCTGATAGACGACGCCGGAACTGTCGGCGATCACGATGTTCTTCTTCTTCACACCAAGATGATTGATCAGGCCGGCGACCGAGAGGCCAGCCGCCCCCGCGCCAGATACGGCGACTTTCAGGTCTTCCAGTTTGCGACCGGTTATATGGCAGGCATTGATAATCCCTGCCGCTGCAATAATTGCGGTACCATGCTGGTCATCATGGAAGACCGGAATATCCAGTTCCTCGCGCAGTCTTTGCTCAATGATAAAAGCTTCGGGGGACGCGATATCTTCCAGATTGATGCCGCCCCAGGTCGCACCAATGTTTCGCACCACTGTGCAGAATTCATCGACGTCCTTGGTTTGCACCTCGACATCGAAACTGTCGATATCGGCGAAGCGTTTGAACAGGACGGCCTTGCCCTCCATCACCGGCTTGGAGGCCATCGGACCAAGATCGCCCAATCCGAGGATCGCGGTACCGTTAGAGATCACGGCGACCATGTTGCCTTTGGACGTGTACTCGTAGGCCAGGTCTTCGTCCTTGGCGATCGCTTCCACCGGCACCGCGACACCCGGACTATAGGCCAGTGACAGATCGCGCTGCGTCCCCATCGGCTTGGTCGGTAACATGGAAAGCTTGCCGTGCACCGGCTCAGCATGGAAATCTAGCGCTTCCTGATCAGTGAAGCTCGGGCGTTTGCTTGTCATACAAGTCGTCTTTCTATGCCGTTTCCCGTAAAAAATATCCCGACTCACTAAGCCTGTCCGAGGGGGGGGACAACCCGTCCGGCTTGCATTATTCGGAACCGGCAATGAGGGAATCGCAAGATCGTGGCTGACAGCGCTGGACATTCGAAGACGGGGAAAGCGCCAACGCCGTTCATGGTGCAATACCTTGAGATAAAGGCGCGCCATCCCAATGCCATGCTGTTCTTCCGAATGGGTGATTTCTACGAGCTGTTCTTCGAGGATGCCGAACGCGCCGCCGCTATCCTCGACATCACACTGACAGCCCGCGGCAATCACGATGGTGACCCGATCCCGATGGCGGGGG
>CAYGKE010000021.1:0-32962 GCA_964350465.1 uncultured Hyphomonas sp. | reverse complement strand
TGCGACCAGGCCCGCCTCGGCCAGCGCGAATATCTCGGTCCTGCGCGTGATGGAGAGCTCATTGCTTGCCGCCTTCAATAGCGCGTCATATTCCGGGTTAGAGTAATTCCCGTAATTCTGCTGTCCGGTACTGCTATCGAGCAGATAGAGGAAATTGTTCGGGTCATCATAGTCGGCGAGCCACGCGCCGTCAGCGACCTCGAAGTCGCCCTGTCGCAAGCGGGCATAGAGAACCTTGGTGTCCTGCCGCAAGATTTGTGCATCCACCCAGGGCGCAATCTCATTCCAGTTGGCTTGGGCCACGGGCGCGGCCTTCGGGTTGTCGTCGGTCGAGCGGTGGATGAATTCGAACTGAAGCTCATTGTCTGGCCCATAGCCAGCCTGCTCAAGCAGGTCTTTCGCCATGGCGAGGCGCTCGCGGCGGTCAAGCTTTGCCCAGCTCAGTTCGGGGCGCTCCGTGTCGTAATTGCTGATTTCAGGTGGCACGAAACTATAGGCCGGAATAAAGCCCGGTGTCAGGACCTGATTGACGATGAATTCGCGGTCCAGCGCCATGGACAGCGCCTGGCGCACCCGGACATCATCAAATGGCGGCTCGCTGGAGTTCAGACTCCAATAGGTCGTCAGCAGGCCTGGCGTCGTGCGCGCCCAGCCCGGCAGGCGGCGATCAAGCTCAGCCTTGCGTCCGCCCTCAAAGGCATTGTTGATATCCAGTTCACCCGCCTCGATGCGGCGCTCAACCGCAGAAAGGTCTTCCAGCTCGAAATAGGAAACGCGCTCAAAGCATAGCGTGTCAGCTTCCCAGAAGACCGGGTTCTTCTCGACAACGATCTGGTCGCCAGTGACCCAATAGACCAGCTTGTAGGGGCCATTGACGACAATGTTTTCGGGCTGGATCCAGGCTTCGCCATGCTGCTCAACCACATGCTGGGGCACCGGATAGGTCGTGTAGTGGGTTAAAAGACCCGTGAGATACGGCGCCGGTTCTTTCAGACTGATTTCCAGAGTGTGGTCATCCAGCGCGCGAACGCCAAGTTCCTCAGGTGGCAGGGTCTGATTGTTCACTGCCTCGGCATTCTTGATGACATACAGGAGTGAAGAATATTGCGACGCAATCGCCGGGTCCTGAATACGGCGCATCGCATAGACAAAATCATTCGCGGTGAGCGGCACACTGTCCGACCAGACCACGTCATCGCGCAGCTTGAATGTCCAAACAAGGCCAGTGTCACTGACCTCCCAGCTTTCCGCGACCGCTGGAATCACGGTGCCGTCCGGCTCGAGCTGTGTCAGGCCGAGAAACATGTCGCCAATGATGATGTTTTCCCAGGCAGCCGAGGAGCGGTGCGGGTCGAGCGTATCCACCTTGGCCGAAATACCGCGCCGCAAGGTTGGCACATCATCACCGCTGCCACCGCCGCCACAACTCGCCAAAACAAGGGAAAAGGCGCATGCCGCGCTCACAAACAGGGGTTTCAGGCGCATGAACGGGCTCTCCAATAGCGATTGGCTGGATTGATTTGCCGCAATGTTTCAGACATTTCGGGCTTTGCCTAGATACCAGACACGCCCGTTAGCTGCGGCGGAAAAGACGTAGCACGCCAAGCAGGCCGGCCAGAACCGACCCGATACCGCCAATCACGACGGCAATCGGGCTGAACGAGTTGGCCGTGGCAATAACCTGGCCGAGGCGCGAGACCTCGACCTGAACCTCGTCCTGGAAGGTGCGCACCGGCATGGCGCGGTCGCCGTTCAGGGCAAACAGCTCAATCGTGAGCGGATGTTGGCCCGCCGCCAGAGGCGTGACGTTCCAGCGCCAGACATTTTCGGTGAGCGGCGAGACCGTCTGTATCAGAGGGGTCACGGCCTCGACCTTGAACTGGTCGCCTGACAGCGTGGCCTGTACATCGGCTGAGACTTTGGCAGTGCCTTCAACGATGTCGCCGCGTCCCGGTAGTGCATCAGCAGCGCTGTCATCCCCGGTCGCATCGATTGCAACAGTTACCTCAAAAGAACGCCCGAACGTCGCTTTGGTAGGCGTTTCGTGGGCGATTGGAACTGATTGCAGACTGGACAGGAAGTCGTCGCCGACAGAGGTGGTGCCAAATACATCCTCATCGGCTTCGAAACCTTCGGCGATGGACGGCAGGGACCTTGGAGACGGCGTGGATTTCATATCTGAAGCCCCAAAACCCGGCGACATGGAATTATCGAGTTTGACCTCAGCGCTGGCCGGCTTCTGGGCTTCCATATAGCGATACCCGCCATAGCTGACGGCAGCGAGACCGAACAGAACCAGCAAAAGCGAAATGAACCGAAACATGGGCAATCCCTCCGTATCTGAAACAGTCTAGGCCAGTGCACGCAGTAGGGGAAGTTGCAACTGAACCTTCGCTGAACCCTAACCGCTTTATCTAGCCATCATCATCATCGATCTGGGTTGTGGACTCATCGACCCGTGCGCGTTCGATCTGTGCTTTCGCAACCCCGTCACTACGCATCGGCGGCGCCATGATTTCGGGCGCATCCTGCTGCTGCATATACAGCGTACGGCTTGGGAAGGCGAACCCTGTGCCAGCCCGCTCAATGATGTCATAGACCGCGACCGCCAATTCTTCCTTGATCTTTAGCCACTCGCCCCAATTGGTCGAATGGGTGAAACAATAAATCAGGTAGTCGATGGAACTATCGTTGAAACTGTCGACCCGAACGAACAGGGCGGCCTCTGGCGGTTTGGCGAAACGGCCATCATTCCAGATCCAGGCCTCGATTTCGTCGCGAATGTATTTGAGCTGATCAACAGTGGTGCGAAATTCAACACCCACGACCCATTTGATGCGGCGATGGCTCATCCGCGAGAAATTTGTCAGCGGGTTATCGGAGAGCAATCCGTTGGGAACATATACCGGGCTCTTGTCGAAGCGCCTTATAAGCGTCGAGCGGAAATTGATCTTCTCAACCGTGCCCTCGACAACGCCATCAACCTGGATCCATTCTCCGGGATTGAAGCGTTTTTCGCTCATGATCAGAATGCCGGAAATCAGGTTCTTGAACAGATCCTGCGCACCGAGACCAACCGCAATGCCGAACACACCAAGACCGGCAATCAGTGGCGCAATAGCTATACCCCAAAGCTGAGCTACGGCACCAAAACCGAGGATAATCAGCAACACCTGAAGCACTTTGACCAGCCAGTCGACAATCGCGGGAGACAGCGTATCGCGCAGGCCGGTAAACATGAATTCAAACGCGTTGACCGCCCGCGACAAGGTCCAGAAGACAGCCAGCGTGATGATCGACTGGATCGCCTTGTCAGCGATAATCTTGGTTTCGCCGCTGACGCTGACCAGTTGCAAAGCGACATAGACGCCGATGATGACCGGAACGATTTTCAGCGGCGTTGCAATCGCCTTGACGAGGGCATCGTCGATCTGGGTTTCAGTACCGGCCGCGGCGCGGGCGATACCGCGGACAATGATGCGCGAGAACAGGCCGCGAATGATCAGCGATATCAGCAGGATGCAGACAATTATGACAATCTGGCCATAGGTGAAGCCATAGGCGCCCTGGTTCCAGATCTCGAGCAGGTTGTTGACACTGCCCTGCGCCCATTCGGGTATATTATTGCTGATCCAGTCCGGCAGAACGACCGGTTCCGGTGTCTCATTTTCCATCACGAATCCCCTCTTCAGAACGGGCAAGATAAAGCGCCCATTTGTGGCAGGAAAACGAACAAGTCGATTATTTCTCTAGGCGTTTCGTTCCTTGGTCGCTGTGAACCGAATGTCAGGGTTCTTTTCCTGAACATAGCCAACATCCCAGGCATTCTTGGCAAGATAGACCGGCGCACCATCGAGATCAGTGCCTGAGGCGCTTTTATTCTTGTCCATGAAGGCTGCGATCTTGGCCTCGTCATTGGAGGCAATCCAGCGCGCGACATTATACGGCGCGATCTCGAACAGGACGTCGAGATTATATTCGCTGACCATGCGCTCAGCCATGACCTCGATCTGCAGCGCGCCGACCGCACCGACAATCATGTCGGAGCCAATCGATGGCCGAAATAACTGCGTCACGCCCTCTTCGGCGAGGCCCTCCAGGGCCTTTCGAAGGTGTTTGGCCTTCATTGGGTCCTTGGTGCGGGCGCGGCGCAGGATTTCAGGGGCAAAATTCGGGATGCCGGCAAACTTGATGTCGCCCGCCTCTGATAAGCTATCGCCAACGCGCAGCTGGCCATGGTTCGGCACGCCAATGACGTCGCCGGCATAGGCGGTCTCGGCAATCTCGCGGTCCTGCGCCAGGAACATCATCGGGTTGTGGACGTTGACCTGTTTGCCCTCGGCGGTTTTCATCCGCATGCCGCGCTTGAACTCGCCAGAGCAGAGCCGCAGGAAAGCAACCCGGTCGCGGTGGTTGGGATCCATATTCGCCTGGATCTTGAACACAAAGCCGGACACCGCCTTGTCATCACGCATCAGCTGCGCCGGTTCACCCTTGCGGTGGACATTTTGCGGGCGCGGCGCAGGGGCAAACTCTTCCAGTGTCGCTAGCAATTCCCCGACACCGAAATGGCGCAGCGCCGTGCCGAACACGACCGGCGTCATATGCCCTTCGAGAAAGGCTTGCCTGTCGATCTTGGGCAGCATTTCGCGCGCCATCTCGCCGCCCTCTTGCAACTCTTCAAGCGCGCTTGGATCGAGCTGGTCCTTGACGGCATCAAGTGAGACGCGCGGCGACATGCCGGGATCGACCCCCTCCTCGGCCGTGCGTTTCGAATAGTGCAGGAACTCGCCGGTGCGCTGATCAATCATGCCGCCAAAGCGCTGCCCTGACGCCGCAGGCCAGTAGAGCGGCGCGGTGTCGAGTTGCAACTGGTCCTGAATCTGGTCGAGCAGTTCAAGTGGGTCGAGCGCCTCGCGGTCAAGCTTGTTGATGAAGGTGACAATCGGAATGTCGCGCAGGCGGCAGACCTCGAACAGTTTCAGGGTCTGCGGCTCAATCCCCTTGGCCGCGTCCAGCACCATGATGGCGCAGTCGGCAGCGGTCAGCGTGCGATAGGTATCCTCGGAGAAGTCCTCATGGCCCGGCGTATCGAGCAGGTTGTAGACATTGCCATTATGCTCGAACGTCATCACCGAGGCGCTGACCGAGATACCCCGGTCACGCTCAATCTTCATCCAGTCAGAGGTCGTGCGCCGCCGCTCTCCGCGCGCCGCCACCTCGCCCGCCGCCCGGATCGCGCCGCCGGCCAGAAGCAGGTTCTCCGTCAGCGTGGTCTTGCCGGCATCCGGGTGCGAGATGATCGCAAATGTGCGCCGCCGTGCGGCCTGTTCGCTTAATGTGAGGGACATGCGCCTTGATCTTCAATGATAACAGGACAAGCGCATATGTGATTTGCCTGCCCGCGCCAACAGGGCGACCTGTAACAGCTGTGTTTGTTTTGGAGATCGATCAGGCTTCGATCCGGCTTGGCGTCGGTGCTGCTGGATCATTGTCTGCCCCGCGCCGATAAGTTTCCAGGACCAGTTGCGGCAGGTCGCGCAGGCGTGGTTCATAATCCCCGCTCGGGGTCGGCTTAAGGGTCAGACTGTTGGCACCAGTCTTGGCGATCACCAGCGCAGCGAGGTCGCGGGCGCTATCATCGTCAAGCTCATGACCGGCTTGCATTACGGTGTTCAATCGTTGCGAAACAAATCCGATCGCGTCCTGGGCCCGAAGGGTTTGCGGTTCGCCGCAGCCCATCGCGCGCCAGCGCTGACGCAGATGCATTTCCGGCACCGCAACCTCAACAATTTTCGTGTTCAGCAAAAATAACATGGCCAAATCCCCGTGGTCATGAATCATCTCGGTGATTTGCGGTTAACAGCGCGTTACTGTTTGAAACTATGACAGGTTTTCGACAGTCTCTGTGATGAAATGGCGGGCATCCCGGTCTTCGATTTCAATCACCCAGAGGTCGCTGTCACGGCTTCGCGCCCGGCGCACATAGTCATCAGCTCCGGCCTCATCGGGGCCGACACCCTGGGCCGCGAGATCAACGAAGATGCGCTCGCCCTCCATTGACGTGCGCGGCACATAGACCCGTGCCTCGCCTTTCAGGTCAGCGACCTTGATCAGCACATCACCACGTGAGGCGTCACCTTTCTGAATGACAAAGGCGCTGGCACCAGCGACTTCGGCGCGCCGGATCAGGGCATCGACCCAGAGGTGAGTTGGCAGGCGTTCGTTGAACATCTATTCGGCCGCGCGGCTTTGATCCTGAGCGACCAGTGCTGGCAACGTCACCGTCACTTGCGTGCCCTGACCCAATGCCGTGCGGATCGCGACCTGCCCGCCATGCATCTCGGCCAGCTTGTGGACCATGGCGAGACCGAGGCCGGTGCCAGCACGGCCCTTGGCATTACGGCCCTGGGAAAAAGGTTTGGCGATCCGGGCAAGGTCATCGGCGTCCATGCCTGCGCCATGATCGATCACGCTGAGCTGGACCATAGTGCCGCGCTGTTTCGCAGCCAGACGGACCAGACCGCCCTCTTCGGAATACTTGATCGCATTGGAAATCAGATTGTCCCAGATGCGCTGGACCGCGCCAGCATCGGCATTGGCCATCACCTCGCCCTTGGCTTGGAGCTGCAGGGTTACACCAGCAAGTTTTGCCGCGCCTTCCGATTGGCGCATAACAGCTTCGCCGCTGGCGGCAATATCGATCGGCGCCGGTTCAATCTCGTACGTCCCTGCCTCGGAACGAGCATAAGACAGCATATCCTCAATCAGGCGCAAAAGGCTGCGCCCGCCCTGCCGGATCAGACCGGGATAATCCTTATACGGCGCGGGCATCGGGCCGAGGAGTTCATCATCCATCATTTCGGCAAAACCGATGACCGAATTAAGCGGGCTTTTGAGGTCATGCCCCAGGCTGGCGAAAAATTCAGTGCGCTCCTTCAGAGCAGCTTCAATCTCGTTGTTCTCGGCGTCATGACCAACGTCTGCACCCACCTCAAGCAACAACCACTGTTCGCCATGATCGGTAACAAGGCGTTTGACACGCACGTCTGCGCCACTTGGCAATTTGTGCTGCCCAGGCTCCAGGGCCTCGCCATCTCGGTCGCGCAAGGCAAGGTCAATGACACTGCCAACCTCAAGGCCCGGCACCCAGGAAACACGTCCCGACAGACTGGTTACGCGGCCAAGCGGCGTCGTCTCAATCATCAGGACGGGGCCATTTGCGGGCAGTGCCGGGACAAATTCGGCAATATTGTCTGGTTTTGCGACACTCTCATCTGTCCCACTCTGGGGCGCACTCACCATCAGTGCGAGTGCAATCAGGGTCGCCACCAATCCGGCCAAAATCGTTGCCAGCACACCCAGAAAAGCAACCATGCTTTGACTGACCGGCGGCAACATGCCTGAGAGCTGCATCAGGCCAAGTCCGGCAAGCGCGATCACAGAGGTCACCAGGGTCGGCCCGGATAAGGCCCGACCGCCCGACAAAAAGGCCAAAACAGGCAGCAAAATGAAAATAGTTATGGCCGATGAATTAACCGTACCGGCGAGCAAAACGCTAAACGCGACCAATGAAACGATGGCAAACGAAATGCTAACACGCGCGATTGTTACAGGCTTGTCACCAGCTTGGTCGAACATATTAACGGTACGGTGATTGTTCTTAGTCATCTTGGTTTTCGCGGACCGGCTAAATTATCAGTTAGATTCCGCAATTCATGTGACGCTAGCCTTTGCGTGAGGCAAAAGATAGGCCAGTGTCGTTCAGTAGCGTTGAGGGAGCACCCCATGTTGAATAAAGCCCTGACGGTTGCTCTTGCGACCTTCACTGGATTGGCCCTGCAAGTTTCAGCCCAAACCGAGACACCAGAGCCAATTTTGGCTTCGACAAATGCGGCAGAGCCTGATGCGCTATCGCGCGCCGCAGCACTTTATGCAACCTATCAGGGTGACGTCACAGACGTTAAATCCCAGGGCTTCAATTCAGCCCGTGATATCGACAACGCCCTGACCAATCTTGGTGGGCACAATTCCAAACAGTTCACACAAGGCTGGATGGCCTATAGCGCTCTGGTTGCTTCCCAAACGCCAGAATTTCGCGCTGCGGTCCTCGACATTGAAGGCTATTATGGTCGTGACGTGTTGATGACCGGCCTGAAGAATGATGTTCGTTATGCCCGCACACTTAATGGTGGCAACTCTGCTGTTGCGTCCTCGCTGAGCGCTGTCAGTGCCGACAGCCAGCGCCTTGCCGGGGCTGCGGCCTATGTCAAAGAACAAGCTTACAGCCTGCAAGGTGCCGGCTGGGCTAAGGGCAAGATCGGCAATTCAAGTGCCAAGGCCAATGGCCTTCTGGCCTCGACACAGGCTGGTATTCCGGCCCGCACAACGATGATCGCTGCGCTGTCTTCCCCGGACATCAACATGGTTTTGACCAATGCCGGTAGCGCAGGATCGCCGTCAGTATGGGAAAGCGTCACCAGCGCTGCAAACTCGATCCGCGTCCCTGCGGTATCCGCGCGCTTTGGTTCAGCAACCAAGATCGCCCGTGGCAAGGAGCCAATTGCGGACAATATCGCAACCTTGGCAGCCTATCGCATTCTCGGTGCCGACGAAACCACTTCAGCTCCAATGAGCAAGGCTATGTCAGAACGCGAAACAGCGGGCTGCGTGAACATGGCTCAACTGAACCTGCAGCAATGTGTTGCCGCAGCTCACAAGCACTATGAAATTCCATTCTGTATTGGCGAGCATGCTCTGTCCGATATCGGCAAGTGTATCGGCAAGGTCGCTCAGTAAGCACGTCTCCAAGTTTCAAACTCTTGCCCCCGGCTTCACCGCCGGGGGTTTTCTTTTGTCACGATTGCCCCCAAATGCCGGTCATGACGATTACAGAGCGCGCCAGAGAGATTGAAGACGAGTTTGCCTTCCTGGATGACTGGGAAGCGCGTTATGCGCATATCATCGACCTGGGCAAGGAGAACCCGCCGCTGAATGCCGATGAGCGTACGGAACAGACCAAGGTCCGTGGCTGCGCGTCGCAAGTGTGGAGGGTGATCACCCCAGAGCCAGATTCAGGGCTCGGCATACGCGCTGAATCCGACGCCATTATTGTTTCCGGACTGATCGCGCTTTTGATCCGTTTGTTTTCCGGCGCCCAGCGCGACGAGATTGCCGGATTTGATGCGAAAGAATTTTTCGAACGGATTGGTGTGACAGGTGCCTTGAGTGCACAGCGGTCAAATGGCTTTGCCTCGATGCTGGCAAGGATCTACCGCGCTGCGGGCGGCGGCGTTACAGCCGCTTGACGGCAAGTTCATAGGCATCCGCCAATCGCCGCAGGGCCTTCATGGCGCGCCTGTCAATCTGGCGCGCGCGTCCACCGAGTTTGGTAAGTACACCATTTCGGGTTTCTCGCTCGAGAATTGTCAAATGCATCAAGCGCGTATCGTCAGGCCCGAGATAAGCAGCAACCTGGTCAAGCCGCCGACGCGCTTTGATGACGTGGAACCTCCAACCGCTCGAACGGTTTGAGCGCGCCCACCGTCGATACGCTGGCCAGCTTCAAGCGCCTGCCAGTTCATGCCTCCGGTCAGACCTTGCGCCTGGGCCATCTCCATATCATCGCGAAACAGTCGGACCGCACGGGCGAGACGCATGCGCCGGTCTTCGCAGGTGCAAGTGTCGAGCAGGCGCGCCAGCAAGGACTGGCGACCCGCAGCCGCCGCCCCGTCCTTTTTGTGCGTCAGTGTCACACCGCCTGCCGGCATCATCGGGATCGATGCCATCGGCCCCGCCCAGACAAGGCATTCGGTATGCTCGCCGCCAAGTGGTTTGAGTTGTCCTTCGGCGAGCATATTGGCCACGAGCTGATCCGGCAGACTGCCGATCTGACGACCACGCAAATCCCGGCTGCGCCAGACGCCCCACCCCTCTGGCTTCGCTCTTGCCAGGCTGCCGCCACGTTGCAGGGCGCGGATCAGGCGGGCACTCATACTGCTGTAAGCCCCAAGGGTTGAAGCGATTTCAGACCATCCTCGAGGCACTCGACCCAGGCATTGAACTCTGCCTCTTCGCGCCGATCCTCAATGATATGACAAGCATGCGCCACGGTTGATCGATCACGTTCAAACGCCTGCGCAACACGTGCGAGACTCATGCCCAAGGCAACATGTGCCAGATACATTGAGATTTGGCGGGCCCTGGCAATCTCTATGGAGCCGGCTCAATCGATAATACTTCGTCGGACCTTATGCCAAGCGCATACGCTACTAGACCAGCCACCAGCCGTGCGCCATTGCGATCAGAAACCTGTCGGCTCAGTCTCATATCCACCACCCTATATGTCCACCACCTGATCATAGAGGCAGGGACAAGGTGTAGGATAATAGTCCTAATGTAGGACGCAAGTCCCTATTTTATCAGGCTGCCAGGCAGGACCCGGTGTGGGACAGAGGGCTGGATTGATCCCTGTGCGCGCCTGTTTTGACCTTGGTCAATATCATATCGTGGCAGAGGATCTGGCAGCGATCACTATGGGCATCGTATACCGGCATGCGCAGCCAGGCATGGCGATCGTCACCGCGGTCCGTCACACCGCCAATCGGCGTCTGGGTTTCTATCACATCGGCGAGACCCGTCTGCCACATATCCGCCGCCCGGCCCGTCAATTGTTGCAGCGTGGCGCCTTTGAGGTCACGGCCAAGCAATGCGCAAACCTTCGATCCGGCAAGACGAAACCTGATCGAGCCCTGCGCTTGAAAGTCGATAATGGATATATGAGCCAGATGGCCGCGCAGCGCGCCGGGATCAATGTCTTCGCGTGTCGGCATGGATCGTCCGGCACGTAACCTGTCCCAGTAAGCCAACAGCTCTGATTGGGCACGTGTGATGCCATGGAATCTTCTTGACTCGGTCATTCAGCCACCCCCGTGGTGATTCGCACGAATCACTCTTGGCGGACTTCGATTCCAAGTTCAAGACTTAATGCAATAAATAATTAACCAAGACTTCGGGAATATTGGTTTCGACCTCGAAACATAAGCATTGTTTCGAATTCGCATTAATCTTTACCCTTGCCAAGCCCCATTTGCTTTGCGAGTGTTGAACGCTTGCGCGCATAGCTTGGTGCGACCATGGGATAGTCGAAGGGCAGTCCCCACTTTTCACGATACGCTTCGGGGCTCAAATCATACTTTGATCGAAGATGTCGTTTGAGGGATTTGAACTTCTTGCCGTCCTCCAGACAGATAATGAACTCGTCCGTCACCGATTTCTTGATCGGCACAGCGGGGGCCAGCATAGTTTCTCGCCCCTGCTCACCATTCAGTGAAAGAAGCACGGCGTGAACGTCACGAATAAGCGCGGGCAATTGTTCGCTTTGAACCGGGTTCTTGCTGACATAGGAGGCAACGATGTCTGACGTCAGCTCCAGCGCCAGTCCGCGCCCAGGCATTGAGCCTTGCTCATTGTCATCAAATTGGGCCATTGGACGATCCAGTTCAATCCGCACTCGGCTTTGTAACTACAGATTCAGTATGCAGAGGTAAACACCTTCATACCTTTAGAATTGATTATAATAAAATCAAAGATTGGCCAGTTCTTTGTCTGGCGCACGATACGTAAAACTATAACTCATTGACCCTGATCTCTATCTCGCCAGAAGAATAACCACCATGACGAGGCCGAGAAGCACAGCTGACCACATCGCCATACCGCCGGTAAGGCCGCCCCGTGCAAGTGTGCCGCGCGGGCTGAATGCCGCCTCAAGACGCCGGAAATTTCGCGCGCTCAGGCTGCCGGCCACGCTGGTCATCACCGGACCAACCTTGCCCCATACGGTGCCAGCCCATTTGACCATGCCATAGCCAGGCCGCCGCCAGACCCAGTCACTGTCGAGGATCGTACCCGGTCTCTCGGGTGGGTAGAGACCAAAGCGCTTGAGCAACATGAAGGCGAGCACAGCCAGCACCAGCAGCTGCATCTGGGTTATGATATGACTGAGACTATAGACCTGTGAACTATACCCCATTGCCACGTCCGGATAAGGCAGCAAGCCATAGAGCCAGCTGAAGCCGAAGCCAGGCGCGAAGGCTGGCAAACCAATCGCGATACATATGAACGAGGCGAGCGCCATGGCCAGCAACATGTTGAACGGCGCTTCCTTGACCCGCTTGCCGCTATCGTGGCCGAAGAAGGTGAAATACGGAATCTTGATGCCCGAATGTTCCAGAACGCCAGCAGAGGCAAATAACAGCATGCACCAGGCGATCAAATAGCCCTCGTGGGCAACCGCGCTCATTGTCATCGACTTGGCGACAAAGCCGGAAAATAGCGGGAAGGCCGAGATCGACATCGCGCCAATAATGCAAAACACCGTTGTGAATGGCATTGACTTGTGCAGCCCGCCAAGCTCGCTCGCCTTGGCAGTGCCCGTCCGGTACAGAACCGCGCCCATGCTCATGAAGAGCAGGCCTTTATAGATGATGTGTGCGAAGGCATGCGCCGACGCGCCATTCAGGGCTAACTGGCCATACTGTGTAGACAGGTCGGCCACGCCGATCGCGCAGATCATGAAGCCGAGCTGGTTGTTGAGGGAATAGGACAGAACCTTGCGCAGATCATTTTCGATGACCGCAAAGAAGACCGGGAAGACGGTCATGATGGCACCAATCCAGATCAGGATTTCAAAGCCCGGGAAGAGGCGCGCAAAGGCATAAACGGCGAGCTTGGTGGTGAAGGCTGACAGCACAACCGCGCCGACCACGGTTGCCTTGGGATAGGCGTCCTGCAGCCAATTATGCATGAACGGGAATGCCGCCTTGATTGCCAGCGCAATAAA
Source organism: uncultured Hyphomonas sp. (assembly GCA_964350465.1). GTDB lineage: Bacteria > Pseudomonadota > Alphaproteobacteria > Caulobacterales > Hyphomonadaceae > Henriciella. The sequence continues at coordinate 20,121 of CAYGKE010000021.1, read as the reverse complement.
GATGAACACAGCGCCTGGTTGATCGAAGGACGTGAAGGCGGTCAAGTCGAGGCTGCCCGTCGACTTGTAGACATAAGACAGGCCATCAAGCAGCAAGACGCCTGACAGAATCTGGACCCCGAGATAGCGCATCGCCGCCTGATAGGCTGCCTTTGTGCCTGCCCGGAGGATCAGGAAAACTGAGCTGACAGCTGTGATTTCCCAGAAGATGAACAGGGTCATCAAGTCGCCTGCCAACGATGCAGACACAGCTGCTCCAGCATAAGCGAGCGCCATACCGTCCTGTAGCCGGTCATCGGTGTGCAAGGCATAAATCGCGTTGAGGAAAGCCGCGATCAGGAACGCTAATGCAAAAATGAAGGACAGGCTGTCGACCTTGTAGAGCACAAGCTCCAACCCAAGCGCTGAGGCAACTGCGAGATCAACACCGCGATCTGCGCCAGCGAGCAATACGAGAGCAACCAGGGGCGCAGCCAGCATGATCGCCTGACGAACCCGTCGTACAGGCACCAAACATCCGGCGAAGCCTGCAATAACCAGAATGAAACCGGGATTTATGTGTCCGAGCAGCGCACTCACAGCTTCGCCTCCGGATCAATATCGTCGGGCTTGGTGTCAGCTTCGCCATAATAGTCTTCATCACGCCGAAGCAGCTTGCCAAGCGGCCAACCCGACAGCACAGCCAGCGCGAATGAGCCAAACCCCCAGGCACTGTAGAACCATGCCGCTTCGGCAAACTTGAAATAATCGTGGCGCTCAACCATCGTGTCGAGCACGATCAAGGCCGCCCCCAACAGGATCACCAATAATAGCAATATTGTTGGCGTACGTGGTGACTCGACCCAGCCGAATAATAGTTTCGACATCGGGTGCACGTTTTCGTTGTCATGCAGGATGGGCTTTTCGCCTTCGGGTGGCTTTACGAAACGGCCAGTCTCGTCGCGCTCGATCGGAGGAATGGTCATGGCGCAACTCCTTCAACCAGGGTCAGGACCGGGCGCTCGCCAACTGCCGGTAATAAGAAGTCGGACAGCGGTCCAACCGTGAAAAAGAGCAGGAAGCAGAGCAGCGCCGTGAAGCAAGGCGCAGCAACTGTCAGCATTGGTGCGCCGCCAGCGCGCTTATAGGGCGCAGGTTCTGGCCCGCCGGGCGGCGGCATCAATGCCAGGATCGGGATTGGCAAGAGATAAGCGATATTCAAAAGCGAGGAGATGATCAGGATGATCGGGATGTAATCGAGGTTGGCGTCGAGAGCCCCCTGCATCAGCTCATATTTTGGCCAATCCCCTGCCAGGGGCGGAATGCCAATGATCGAGAGAGAGGCAATAAAGAACGCAATGAAGACAAATGGCATCCGCTTGCCGAGCCCGCGCATGTCGGAAATATTGGTCACGCCGGTCGCGACGTAGATCGCACCAGCGCACATGAAGAGCGTGATCTTGCCAACAGCGTGGGCTGCGATCTGCAATGAGCCGCCCATCCACCCTGCCGGGTCGGCCAGCATTGCCCCGCAGGTCACATAGGCCAGCTGGGCCACGGTCGAATAAGCCAGCCGCGCCTTGAGATTATCCTTGGTCATCGCGACCAGAGAGGCAACGACAATCGTGAAACAGGCGACGCCAAGCAGGAAATCCCGCGACGCAGTCATGTTCAACAACTCTTCGCCGAAGATGTAGATGGCGACTTTCATGATCGTGAAGACGCCTGCCTTCACCACCGCCACAGCGTGCAGCAATGCCGAAACAGGCGTCGGCGCAACCATGGCATTGGGAAGCCAGAAATGGAACGGCATCAGCGCCGCCTTGCCGACACCAAACGCGAACAGAAGCAACAGCACACTGGCGATCAGCGGGGTCACGCCCTCGACGCCATTGAGCAAACCACCCGGCACGAAATCGAGACTACCCGCCAGTGCACCGGTCCAGATAATCGCGACCAGCAACATACCGATCGAGGTGCCAAGCAGGGTCATCAGGTAAATGCGGGCGCCGCGCTGAGCAGTCGCATCACCCTTGTGCGCGACAAGCGGGTATGTCGACAGGGTCAGGACTTCATAGAACACAAACAGTGTGAACAGGTTGCCCGCCATGGCGACGCCCATCGCGCCGAGCAGCGCAATGGCAAAGCACATATAGAACCGCGTCTGGTTGCGTTCGCGATTGCCGCGCATATAGCCAATCGAATAGAATGAGTTGACGATCCAGAGTCCGCTGGCCACCAGCGCAAACATCGCGCCCAGAGGTTCTGCCTTGAAGGCAAATGTCAGTCCCGGCGCGGCGTCGCCGAGATTCAGAGCAACCTCCTCGCCGCCGGCCACTTTCAACGCAATAATGATTGCGACAACAAAAAGCGAAACTGCCCCGAGCAGGGTCACACCCTCACGGATATCCGGCACCCGTCCCGCCATGAATATGCCAGCGGCAATAATCAGCGGCAGGATCAGTGCGGCAAGAATCGCCATTTCACCGGTCATTGTGCACCTCCGGCAAATAGGGCGGCGGCGGCATCGTCGGCAAGCCCGGTCACAAACCCGCCATTGATCCCGATCCAGATATTGGCGAGCGCCAGAATCCAGAGCGGGACAAGGATCAGCATCGGTGCCTCTCGTCTCGGCTTGTTCGGATTTAGCGGTGCCCGGAAGAACACGCCCTCAAGAATGCGGCCAATATAGATCACCGCCAGCACGCTGGTGAACACAACCAGCAAGGCGGCCCACCACCAACCGCTCTCCAGCAAGGCAAGGATGAGGGCATACTTTGACTGGAACCCGGCCGTCAGCGGGATACCGATCAAGGACAGACCGGCAATGGCAAAGGCGGTCATCGTCCATGGCGCGGTACGGCCCAGACCTCTAAAATCATTCAGGCTTGTGCCCTGATAGGTGAGGACGACACCGGCCACGGCCATGAACAGGGCGCCCTTCATCAGGGCATGGTTGAACAGGTGTAGCATACCAGCTGAAACCCCAGCGGCCGTCCCGAGCGAGATACCCAGCAGCATGTAACCGACCTGCGCGACCGAAGAGTATGCGAGTGTACGCTGGACGTCGGTCTGAAATACGGCCTGGAACGAGCAGGCAATCATTGCCGCGATCCCCATTGGCATAAGGATCCAGATCAGGCTTGAGCCCTCGAAGGTAAAATCGAGTCCGAAGACAGTGAACAGGAAGCGGACAAGCGCGTAGATCGCAACCTTGGTTGCTGTCGCCGCCAGGAAGGTTGTGACAAAACTCGGACTGTAAGTGTAGGCGTTTGGTAGCCACTGGTGCAGGGGGAACATCGCCGCCTTGAGGCCAAGACCGACAAAGATGAAGGCGTAGCCGGCCATGACCGCTCGGCTATCGCCCACAGCGGGCAAACGCTCAGCCAATTCTGCCATATTCAGCGTGCCCGTGGCCGCGTAGAGGAAGCCGACGCCGACAACAAAGAAGGAGGCACCAATTGTCCCCATGAGCAGATAATTGCCTGCGGCTGGCAGCGCCCGCCGGTCGCGCGAGGCCCCAAGTGCAACAAGGACATAAGTCGCGATGGAGGACAGCTCGAGGAAGACAAACAGGTTGAACGCATCGCCCGTCGCAGCAACGCCGCAAAGCCCCATGAAGCAGATCAGGTAGGCACCAAAGAACATTGCGCGCTTGGCGGCGCGGATTTCCGCCTGAATGCTTGGCCAGCCAAAAATTGCCGCCAGAAAACCGATCCCTGTCACCAGAAACAGAACCATGGAATTGACTGCGTCGATACGGAACTCAATCCCGGCGATTGTGTCATAGCCGCCTTCGCCGAAACCCCAGCCGCCCATGGCGTAGGAGATAATCGCGCCGCCATCCACGGATCGTGTCTGAGCCAGCAGGACCACAGCCATGACCAACGAAAAGCCCGTCGCCAGAAGCGTCAGTATCCAGGCCAGTCGGCCATTTGGCATAAAGGCGGCTAGCGGGGCAGCCAGCATAGGTATCACAACCAGAAGCGCAGGGGCATGTGCGACCAGCGGAGCTGGCACCAGCGACAGGACAGCATCGATCATACCGGCGTCGCCCCGCTAGCTTCTTCAATGTCGTCGATCGCCTCAGCGACAGCGACCTCCAGATCCATGGCACGGATCTCATCCGTCTCAACCGTGCCATAGGCTTCCCTGATGCGGACAATAATGGCGAGACCAACCGCTAGGGTCGCCACACCAACGACAATGGCGGTCAGCATCAAGACGTGCGGCAAAGGATTGGAATAGACATGTTCAAGACCTGCTTCCGCGCCGTGAGCAGCATAGTCGCTGGCGCCATGTGCCGGCTCAACGCCGTGCTCTACTGCCCCGTGCGCAGCTTCAGCGCCGTGCTCGACGTCATGCTTGCCCGGATAGTCTTTGCCAAACAGGATCGGCGCCGTGCCGCCATCGATCCGGCTTAGCGACACGTAGAAAAGCACGATTGAAGTCTGAAACAGACCAAGCCCGACCAGGCGCTTGATCAGGTTGGTCGCCGCGAACGCAATATAGAGCCCAATCATCATCAGGCCGATAATTGCCCAGTAATTGCCGCGCTCGAGGATGAAATCCAGCATGCTACCAATCCTCGTCGCGAATTTCGCTGACGCGGCCAGCAAAGGCGTAGAAAATGGCAACCATGGAACCAGCCACAGCGAACAGGACACCGAGTTCAATCACGATGATACCAACATGCTGTCCAAGGTGCCCGCCTGGCTCCTCATTCAGGAGCACATCATAATCAAGATAGTTGCCGCCCATCAGCAGTGCCCAGATACCAACTCCGGCATATAGCAGGAACCCGAATCCCGCGACGAAGCGGGCAAAGCCTGGTGACACGGCACGCATCGCGGCAGCAATCCCGAAAATCAGCGAGTAAAGAATGATGGTGACAGCAAGGATGACGCCCGCCTGAAAACCGCCGCCTGGACTATAGTCGCCATGAAAATGGACATAGAATCCGTAAAGCGCGATGACCGGAATCAGCGTCTTGGAGACCACGCGCAGAATGACATGATGATCACTGTTCATCTGGTGTCTCCGCATTCGCCTTCTTGCTCTGCTTCTCCTCACGTCGCACGCTATTGCCGAGCGAACGCTCGCCAAAACCAAGCAGCAGAACCACAGCCAGACCGGCAGTGAAGACCACGCCAACCTCACCGAGCGTGTCAAAGCCCCTGTAGGATGCCAGAACCGCTGTCACCACGTTCGGGACTGCGATTTCGGTTTTCGTGCGCTCAAGGTACTCAACGCCGATATGCGTATTGGCAGGCGACATCGGATCGCCGAATGGCGGCAGATCAATGCTTGCATAGACCAGGATTGCACCGGTCGCGATCACGACCAGAAGCGGGACAATGCGGCTTGCCCCCGTCTCCGACTTGGCTGTCCTTGACGTCAACAGCATGGCACCAAGAAACAGCGCAGTTGAAATGCCGGCGCCAACCGCAGCTTCCGTGAAGGCAACATCGACAGCATCAAGCGCCACAAACCAGGTTGCTGAAACCAGCGAGTAAATCCCCGCCAGCATAACAATCGCAAACAGGCTGCGCAGACGGGCAATCGCCACGGCAATAATGAACAGGATCGAAAGCAGGCTGATGTTCAGCAAGTCGACCGCAAAGTTTCCACCGAATAGCGTGCTCAACGGTCCGCCTCCTCTGTCTCACCATTGGCCTGACGGCCAATCAGAGGCTCCAACCCTGCAACGTGTGCAGCATTGGCAAGCGCATGTGATGAGGTCGGTCCGGTAAGGAACAGGAAGAGCCACACGGCAACCAGCTTAACAGCAATCAGCCAGGTCGGTGCCAGCAGGAGCATGCCTGCAATCGCCAATGTCGCAGCGCCTGTATCTGTTACGCTCGCGGCATGCAATCTGGTATAGATATCAGGAAAGCGCAGGACGCCTAATGTGCCAATCAGTGCGAGGACACCGCCAGCCAGGCAAAGCGCAGCGCCGACGACCGGCTTGGCATCCATCAGGAAGGCCATGACCTCATTCATGACCCACCTCCGGGCCGACGTGTCAGCGAAACCTGGAACGAGCGATAGCGGAAGAATTTCAGGATCGCGATCGTCGCCACGAAATTGATCAGGGCATAGAGCACTGAAATATCCAGAAAATCCGGGCGACCCATGAGAAAACCCATAACGCCCAGCAAGAGTACAATCTTGGTGCCAAGCGAGTTCACCGCGAGGACCCGGTCGTACAATGTTGGTCCCAGCAATGCCCGCACCAGCATCAGCATGATGGCAATGACAAGAGCAATCGCAGCGGCCCCAATCATGATTTACGCTTCCCATCGACAGCCAGGCGCGAGCGGCGATCCATGTCATCAAAGGCACCGGGGCCAGCCTGCTCTTCGAATAAGGCATGTACCAGCACTTTATCGCCGTCGAGCGCAACACTGACCGTACCGGGGGTGAGCGTGATCGAGTTGGCAAATACGGTTCGTGCCAGATCACTTTCGCAACCCGTGCGCACTTTCACCAGGGCCGGATTGAGGTTCAGATTGGCACTGATACAGGCCTTGATCACCACCCAATTGGCCTTGATGATCTCACCAATCAGCCAAACCCAATAGGCAATGATTGGAATGATCCGGCCGTATGGCGACGCCTCCTTGTCGAGGATATCCAGGCGATAAGCGAGGATCATGCACAGGATGACAGCCACACCGCCAAGCGACAGCAAGAGCGTCGTATAATGCCCTGAAAAACCCAGCCAAAGCCCGGACAGCGCTATGATTAGTCCTAAAAAATAACCCACGCGCCCATCAGCTCCGGCTTCGCCTCAACGAATGGCAGGAATTAAGGCGCGAATCCCCATTTGGCCAGACCTAACTCGTCGCAGGGGTGTGAAAACTAGACGCTACTTGCCGAAAACCAGACGGGCCGTGCGGCGAGCGGCGGAAAAGGCAGCTTCGTCATTGGCGACCTCTTCCTCGACCCCAGCGTCGACCGTTGTCGGTGAGAATGTCGAAGACAGCGACCAGTTCCAATAGCGAAGTGTCGTCTGCGCCTTGGCCACGGTCAGGATGTCATAGGTCTCGTGGACATATTCAAATAGCGGGCTGGGTTCGCCATTTTCCAACTCTGTAGCCCGGCGCAGCGCCGTCCAAAGCCCGGTGAGGTATTCGCGCTTCAGCCCGGTCGCCTTGCAGACAACGGCAAGCCCCTCACCGCCTTGGTCTTCAAGGATTTTGGCAATGGTAACCGGCTTGATACCGGACAGATAGCCGATCTCCTCGGACAGTTCAGTCGTCATGCCACTCACTTCGGCGACCTGGATGGCATGCTCAAGACTGTCATACGGGCTCTTGTCGATAGCGGCGCGATTGCGTTGGCGGCGCTCAATCAGCTGCAGGGTCTTGCGCGAGACCGCATCCGACCAGCCCTCTGCGGCTGCCATGGCAAAGACATCTGAACACATCTCGATCATTTCGAGCCGGTTGGCCGCGAAGCGTTGCAGGATATCCCTTCGTGTGGGTGCACCAGCCCACCAGAACATGACCATGGCCTGCGCCGGGCGCAGCTCTTCGCGTTTCACGATCAGTTCGCACAGGGAATCGTCATCACGTGACCGAGTGACCAGGATATCCATGGCATGTTCTGAGATCTCGGCATGACGATTGTTCAGGAGCGCTTTCAGGACGTGCAGTTCATTCACCTGAACGAGGCGGTCCCCAACGGTCGATGGCACCGATTTTCGGCTCGCTATGACCATTCGATGCTCGGGGCTGACTTGCTCGACGATGGTGCAGAGGTCGGACGCATCGAAAGACTCGTTTTCTTCCAGAAGCGGCCGGGCAACCTCGAATGAGCATTGTGCCAGATAGCGCAATACACGGCGCGGGGCCTCGCTCGTGTTCTTGAGCCGCCTCGCCGCAAGCATGCGCTCGTCCTGAGAGGCATGAAACAGCATTTCGAGCAGGATATCGCCGCCCATTGAACGATCCTGCGGGGCCATACGCGAGGACGGCATGGCGACATAGTCAATCAAGCGCCGAAGCAGTGTGTTGCGTGAGCGGCTGCTGGGTTCCTCCGGCATACTGCCGGATACATCCAAAATCTGTGGTTCAGTCATGAGGAAAATGCCCGACTTGCAATTGGTCGGCACTTTTCCAGTAACTGGTTAATATTCTCTGGCGATTCAGGCCGGGTCGCGCCCTGGGTGCACGACAATCAGCAGTATGCTGGCAGCCATCATGGCGATCGCCAAGGCGAACAGTTGTCCACCATCGGTCGCCGTCTGAGTTGGATCAAGCGAGAGCGGCACCTCGCGGCCAAGCACGTTCGGCATCATGTGCGCGGCAACTGCCCCAGCCAGAATCAGGAATGAAAACACCGCGCCAAGCCGGCGCAGCGCCGGAATGATCAGCATGAAGGCTGCAATCAGTTCAAGCACAGCGACCAGAACGCGCCCTGTTGGTTCAATCGCCGTGATCCCGGTCTTCGCCGCCATTGTTGCAAACACGATGTTCTGCCCTGCCAGGTCAAACAGTTTCACAGAGCCCTCGGGCGGATTTGGCAGGGGGTGCAGGGTTGCCTGAACGAACATGAAGGCCAGGAACAGGGCGAGCGCCCATCCGGCAAGATTGCGCAACAGTCTCATTGGCTCAACTCCACTCTACTGATTTGACCTAACACGTCATATCCGCGTCACCAAGATTACTTCCAATTACAGGTAATGTTTTGCAATCGTGTGATGTTTAGTGAAAAGACAATCGGGTCAAATAGGGCCAACACTATGACCGAAACGGTTCCAGGCGAGGAAAACGCAGACGATTCCGACATGACCGGCGAATCCCGCTCACCGGTCAGCGGCGTTGGCGCAGCCATGAGCGCGGGCGCGAGCCTGATCGAGGGCGCGCAGTCCCTGCTGGCAAGGCGCGCCCGCCGCGGAGTACATATCGAACTGCCTGCATACCTTGCCGTGCAAGCGACATGGTTCGTCGCCTTCGGGCTGCAGATGGTGCTGTTTCCATATCTGATAACCAACAAACTCGGGCTTGGCGGAACCGAGCTCGGCATTGCCAATCTCGCCTTGTCGGGTCCGTCCGTGATCTTCCTACTGCTTGGCGGCGTCGTGGCGGAACGCGCCAGTGGCAAGAACCTATTGATGATCCTGCACGTGATGGCCGCCCTGCCAGCTTTCGGGCTTGCCTTTGCGCTTGCCACCGGCAACCTCTCCTACCCGTATATGATTGCTTATGGTCTGGCGCTGGGCACCGTCGGCGCCTTCATGATGCCCGCACGCGACTCGATCCTCAATGAAGTGGTCGAACGGCGCATGCGGGTCGGATCGGGTGTCACCCTGCAGCAAGGTGTTGCCTTTGCAACGCTTGCCCAATTCGCTGCGCAGATCGCTGGCCTCATCCTTGGCGGCTATGCTGACAAAATGACGAAGATGCCAAACTGGCTCGGCGGGTTCGGCATTGGCCCAATTGATAGCTGGATGCTGATGACATTGCAGGGCTGCGTCGTCGCACTTGGTGCCGGGGTGGCCTATTTCCTTGCGCGGGGCCGGCGCGTGCGCACAGGCCGGTCAGGATTTGGGGCTGCGTTTGGCGACATAGCTGAAGGCTTCAAAGTTGTGACCGGCGATGCCAAGCTTTGGGCGATGACGGTGCTGATGTTCGGAGTTGGCGTGTTCGTTATCGGCGCGTTTCTGGTCGTCCTGCCGATCATCAACCGCGATGTTTATGGCCTGTCAGGCGACGGCATTCGCGACATGTTCGTAACGTTCTGGCTTGGCGCCTTTATCTCCTCAGTCGCGCTCTCACTATCCAAGAATATCAAGCGTCAGGGGCGGCTTCTGCTATCGGCGCAGCTTCTTGGCTCGCTCGCCATCCTGCCAATGATGACGAAAATGCCGCACCCGGCCTTCCTGTCCATTGGCTTCATCTGGGGCCTGTCAGGCGGAGGCTCTCTCGCGATGAGCCGCTCGATTGTTCAGGACGCAGCCCCAAAGGAACAGCTGGCGCGCGTGCTCTCGATCTACCAACTGGGCTTCATGGCGGGGGCACCATTGGGGGCCGCCATCATGGGCGCACTGGTTGACGCCTTCGGCCCGTACAAGATCGCCGCCGTGCCCGCCGCGGGCATGACGCTCTTGATCGTCTGGATGGTGATCCGCACGCCGATCTGGAATCTCAAGAACGACGCCTACGAGAAGACCTAGTATTTCACCGAGCAGCCATACGGCGCGGCGCTTGTCACCTCGACGGGATTTCCCGCCGCCACGGCATCCAGCGCAGCTGTGACATAGTTTGTCGCCACGGCAATATCATCGACTTTGGCAGAGCGGATTGAGTCGATCGCGCCTGCATAGGCGATGTTCTGCTGATCCGTGATCACAAACATATGCGGCGTCGTTTTGGCGGCATAGGCGCGGCCAATTGTGCCATCGGGATCAAGAATTGTGTAGGCTGGCTCGGCCCCGCGCTCCGCGTTCAGCTGGTCCGCGCCCGGGCCATCAACATAGCCCTGCTTGCCCGGCGCCGAAGAGATGATCTGGATCCAAACGACATCATCTGCGGTCGCATCGTCCTGTAGGGTCTGCATGTTACGCACCGGCTCAGCATAATGCTTTTGCACGAACGGGCAGCCATCATTGGTCCATTCCAGAACCACAGTTTTATCGGCGAAATCAGACAGCGAAATGATCTCACCCGTGCTGGTCGTACCGGTAAACCCCGGCGCGATTGTGCCAGGCTGAGCGACAGGAGAAGCATTAGCGGAAAAGCTGATAAGCGATCCAGCCGTTAGGGCGACCGCAGTAGCCATGCCAGCGGCGATGCCAAGATTGCGTCGGGTCAGACTGATCATGATAGGCTCCTGAAACAAAGAGTTGAGGCGTGAGGTAAGAGATAGATTAGCCTGCCGCAGCGACAAGGCCAGTAACCATTTCGACAGAGAGCACTTCCGGCAGCACCTGCGGCTCAGCGCTGCCCGGCGCATACCAGAGATATAGCGGAACCCCGGCGCGATTGTGTCGGCGCAGCTCGGCGGCAATCTCGGCGTTCGGGCGGGTATAATCAGCCACGAGGAATGCGACATCACCGGCCTCGAAAGCCTCGGTCACAGCCTGTGTTTTCAGGGTCTGTAGCTTGTTGGCCTGGCAGGTCGCGCACCATTCAGCGGTAAAATCGATGAACACAGCGCGGCCTTCTGCGGTCAGCTCACGCACACGATCCGGCGACCAGGCCTCGGTTGGGTAGGCCGCCGAATAGCTGTCTGCGGCTTCACCTGTTGAGGCTTGCGCCGTGCGCGACTGTATGAGCGGCAGGGTTAGCCCCGCCACTGCCACGACGATACCAACGAGTTTTGCAATCAGGCCAGCCCGGTCAGACGAAAGCTGAGCGACGACCCAAATCGCTGTGACCATGCCGATCAACATGCCAAGCGAGCGTAGCAGGGGCCAAACTTCGATACTTGTAGATGACAAGGCCCCCATCAGTCCAAAGACAGGGATGATACACAACAATCCAAGCAGCGCGATCAGGATCGACTTGCCGCCCTGCCCTGCCGATTTCAGCGCCCAAATCCCAAACCCAATGAGAGCCGCGCCGGCAACAACGCTGGCGGCCATGCGATAACCTGCCAATGCCCCCAAAACTGACAAGAGCCAGGCCGCTGTCAGGAACATCGGAAAGGCGAAGACCTGTTTCAGGGTCTCCATCCACGCGCCGGGTTTCGGAATTCGCTTTTGCAGACCAGGCATGAAGCTGAGCGCAAGGAAAGGCAGCGCCATGCCAAGTCCCATCGCCAGCAGAACAATGAATATCTCGATCGATGGCCGTGTCATGATCGCGCCGAGCGCAGCACCAAGGAACGGCCCGGTGCACGGCGCACCGACAATGGCGGCCAGGACACCTGTAAAGAAAGCCCCAGCGGAGCCCTGTTTCGCCGCAAGCTCGCCGCCAACATTCTGCACCGAGCTGCCAAGCTCAAACATGCCAAGCAGCCATAAGCCAATCAGGAAAATGATCAGGATCAGCGCCGTGACAATCAAGGGATCCTGTAGCCAGAAGCCCCAGGTTGCAATTCCGGTGGCAGCCCTGACCGCAACAATCATCGCCGCTAAGGCCGCGAAGCACAGCAGCACACCTGCGGTATACCAAAGCCCGTGCGCGCGCGCTTCGCTTGCCTGGCCGTTGGCCGACGCCGAGACAATGCCCATCGCTTTGATCGACAGGACCGGCAGGACACAAGGCATCAGGTTCAGGATCAGTCCGCCAATCACGGCAAGCACAATCAGAAGCGGCAGGTTTACCGGCGGGCCAAACTCGGGGGCGCTCTGCATATCACCGAGCAGCGCACCGGGTGCCGCAGTCAGCTCAACCGCAACATCGCCAGCGACAACCACACCTTCAATAGTGTCCGGCAGATCGCCACTCCCGGAAGGCGTCAGGTCAATTTGAAGACCATCTGGGCCAAACCGAACTGGCTGAGCTGAGGCATGGCGGATCTCATGACCAGCCGGAAAGAACCGCGCATCGCCAGAAAGCCCCGCGACGTCAGCGCCCCGTAGCGATAGCGTCCAGCGCTCATCCTGTTGGGAGAGTGTCGCTTCACCCTCGAATGGCTTGGGCATGGCGGCAATCGCCGCACTGATCAGGTCACTGCCATAAGCGTCAGGAAATTGTTCTGCGCCGACCGACTGAATGAGACGGATCGACGCCGATTCCGGAATGCAGATATCTTTGCAAATCAGGTAATCCGCAACACCCTCGAAAACCAGCGGCCCGGCGGCATCCTCCGGTATTTTAACGGTAAATGGCAGAGTGACAGCATCCGAATAGCCATAATCCATGATCTCGTCAGGCACGACAGGAAGCAGTTCCGGCACCGGCCAGCTGAAGCCACCAATATCCGATGGCTCGATACCAGACGTCTTGGTCCAGGCAATCTCCGGCGGCAAGCCAGCATCCCCGGCATTCTTCCAGTAGATATGCCAGCCATCATCAAGCTCGAATGACAGCCCTAACCAGACTGTTTCGCCGGCGACAGCCAATCCGCGCTCTGACACAAGCTCGACCTCGGCATGGCTGCCATCGTCCTGCGCTGCCGCAGCCAGGCACGAAACCAGGACGAGCACAGCAATCAGGCTGTGAAACAATCGGATGATGGGCATGGCGGCGAGACTCCGGATCTTTGACGACCCTACCTATGACAAGCCTAATATAAGGGAAACCGCCTCGCGCGATTGTGACCGCGCCAATGAAAAAGGGCGGCCCAATCGGACCGCCCTTGCAAATTGGGGTAAGACAACAGCCTAAGCGATTGGAGCTGGCTGTTGCGGCGCTTGACCTTGTGCAGCGCCAGCCTGTCCGCGTTGGACCGCGCGCTGAATGACCCGTTGCCAATTCAACAGCGACAGGATGTGGGCATAGATCGCACCAAGGGCGCCATTGCTGCGCAGCTCGTTGAATTTATCGTCAGGCAGAGCATTTAGTTTCTCTTCGCTGATCGCCAGATAGTCAGCAATTTTCTGCTGCTCACCAACCGCATTTCCTTGCTGATCGCGCGGCTGGAAGGCCACCGTTTTCTGCTCCAGAAGGTCATACTTTTTCAGGATTGCAGAAAAATCCGTCGTCGCGCGGCGTTGACGCTCAAACTCTTTGCAGAACTCAACAGCATTATTGGTGAACGCCGTGGCTTCGCCATTCTCGAAGAACGGAATATCGGGCTGGTTCGAAACCATTGGCGCGTCGCGATCAACACAAAGCAGCAAACGGTCTGAATCTTTGTCGCTGGCGAATACGAAAGGATAGCGGCGAACGAAGGCCGGAATATAGAAATCCGGATCGGTCTTGCCGTCATCTGTAACGAACAGGTTTTCGTTCTGACGGACGCCCATAACAACGACGGGTGTCGTTTCATCACCGACAAAAATGATCGGATAAGCAGATGCCGCCATGCCGAATTCGGTTACAGTGATTGGAACAGCATGCGCCTTGCGCAGGAAATCGAACGGTTGTGCGATCTCCTTGACGCCGAGCGCGGCATGTTGCTCAGGTGATAGAGGTTGCGGATTCCTGTAGAACAGGACATTTCCGGCGAGTTGCGCTTGATCGGCGCCTGGGGTGTTTTCCACGGGTGACTCCCATTAATGAATTGGCGGGGTGTAGCGGATAAGATTGAGCCGGACAACCGGCTATCAGCGTGGAGTTACAGTGTTGCAACAGTTTCACATTCCGGCCCATTCTCGCGCCTCGTCGAAGACCGGCTTCCTGCAAGCCTCAATCACCGCAATTGTGGTCCTCACTCTGGCAGCCTGCAGCGCCGGTGACCCAGTCCAGCGGGTCGACAGACAGACGCTTGACCAGGCCGCAAATATCAGTTCGGACATGTTGCAGACCGAGCTTGGCCTGGCGCCGCAAACAGCCAGCAAGCTCGGCATGATCGATCTTGCGCCGCCTGGCACACTGCACCGCCTCAATGACCAGTCGCAGGCAAGCTTCGAACGCGCGCGGCTGATCCGGATCGAATTGCTGACACGCCTCAACCGCCGCCCCGTGATGCCAAGCGAGCATCCGATGGCACGTGACCTCGATATCCTCGCGAATGGTCTCGCGCATCTCACCGAATTGCAAAAGATCGGGCACGGCCATTTCGCCCCAAATCAGGCACGCCCCTACGCGATTGATCCGTTCGCCGGCATCTGGATCGATGGCCCATATCTCCTGCTATATGATCACTCGATTGCAAACCTCGAGGATGCTGAAGCTTGGCTTGATCGACTGAATGCCCTTGCGCCGGCCTATGATGACACACGTCGCCGGTTTGTCGCCGATGCCGCGATCGGGCTGATCCCGCCTCAGCCGCTGCTCGCTGAAACGAAGCTCGGCCTCGATACAATGCAGCTTGAACCGGCAATATATGATGAGTTGTTGCTGACCTTTGAGAGCCTCCTCCTCGGCGCACCCGAGATAGAGGCTGAGACGGCAGAAATTCTGATGTCGCAAGCAAAGCGGACGATTACAGAACACTTGCTGCCCGCGCATGCCGCACTGACCGAAGCAGTGGCGCGCCAGACCGCAGACGCGCCGCAGCTACCTGGCATCCAAAGCCAGCCGCTCGGCTACACGGCATGGCAGAGCCTGTTGCAATGGTACGCGCCAGGATTGGAAGCAGTCGAAGACCTCCACGCCCAGCACGTTGATCTGGTCGCAGGTCGCCTCGCCGCAGCCGAAAATGCAAGATCGGCACTAACAACATCGCTTGCAGACACAGAGCCTGTATCGCCCGCAATTGACGCCGCCTCTCTGCCAGCGGAAACACCGATCCTAAGGGTCGCAGAACGCGTTGTCAGAATTGGACCGCGACCGTTCTTGGTTACTGAACTGGTGCCGCCAAGCCTTGACGGCATGAGACCAGCTCTCGCATTGGTCCATCAGCAGGATCTATTGCTCTGGCCAGCCGAATGGCAGGCAGTGATCCGAGCCCTGCCACAACATGAGCAGGCCCTGGCCTATGCGACGGCGCGGCACGATTCCGCCAAGCTCAACCCCGCTCGATTTCTCTTTGAAACACCGGCATTCGCGCTTGGCTGGACAGCCTATGTCGCAAACCCAGCAGGTAACGGCTCGGGGACAGACCTTGAGGGCTCGGTTCGGTCAGCTGAACTTGATCTGCTCATTGCTGCGCTCGCAACGCTTGATACCGGTATTCACACACAGCGCTGGACCAGCGTGCAAAGCGCTGAATATCTGCAATCAGTTCTGAGGCTTTCTCCCGAACTCTCACACCATCTGACACGCCAAATTTCAGCGAACCCCGGCCGCGCAAGCGCATCGCTATACGGTCAGAACTGGTTTCGAGCGCTGGAGTCGCGCGCACGCGCAGTCTTAAATGATCGCTTTGACATCACCGACTTTCAAAACGTTCTCTTGCAGGGCGGACCACGCCCTTTCGCCATGGTCGAGCGCGATATCGAGCGATGGTATGAAGGTCAAATCAGCCGCTAGGCCGCCATCGGCAAACGATCAGCCTGGCTCTCACAGACCGGGCTGAGGCCATTTTCAAGGTCAAGCATAATGCTCTGGCGAATGTCCGGATCATGCTCAGCCATGACGAATACGGTTGTCGCACCATATCGCTCGGCATCGGCAAGTGCCCAGATCGGCTGAATATCATGCGCCTTGCCTTGCATCTTCGTCAATTTCAGGACGCGCCACCCAAATGGTCCTCTGGCGGCAAACAGGGCAACACCCGCCTGCCTTGCCCAAGGTGCGTCGGGCGACATTTTTGTGAATCTGTAGGCTTGGCCGGATTGTCCCCGAAAACTCATCTCGCTCATCGTGTTCTCCTTGTGTTCCGTTCTTGTATATTCTCTTTTTGTTCTCGCGCAAGAAGTTTTTGGTTAACAAGGTCTTAACCGGCGGCCTCTCCGGACTTGGCAATGGATTGTCACAAAACTGATATGCCGCTTGCCAAGATGGCACGCGTAGCCTATGTCCCCTTTTGCTCACCTGAAGCATAAGGGTGAGGCATGCTCGTCGCTCCCTTCTTGGACTCAGGCCTTGAAACAGCGGATAGGCACACTTAACTAATGCTCATATTGAGCAAAAGCAGGAGACGCGAATGGCCAGATTAATTGATGCAGGACCGGGATGTGCGCCGCCGACCCCACTGCGCAGCCTCAAGTCGCCCGCAGCTGGCGGCCTCGCCTATGATGACGCCGTCAAGGCTGAAACCGATCACCTCTATCCGCTTGTCCGCGACTTCATCACACCGATGGAGTGGCCCGCTGTTGCGCCGCTGGTGGCAGCCATCAACCGGCTTAAGACGGAGACCAGCGCAGTTATTCTGGCCCATAATTACATGACGCCGGACATTTTCAGTCTGGTTGGCGACTTCCGAGGTGACAGCCTGCAGCTCGCACGCGAGGCCGCAAATGTCGAAGCTGACATCATTGTGCAGGCCGGCGTCCACTTCATGGCCGAGACCTCAAAAATTCTCGCGCCGGACAAGACCGTGCTGATCCCGAGCCTTGAGGCGGGCTGCTCGCTTGCAGCCTCGATCACCGGCGAAGATGTCCGTCTGATCAAGCAGCATTACCCTGATTATCCGGTCGTCACCTATGTCAACACGACCGCAGATGTGAAGGCCGAATGCCACATCACCTGCACCAGCTCGAATGCCGCGCAGGTCGTTGAGGCGGTGGCCAAGGAATGGAACACTGACACGGTCATTCTGGTACCCGACCAGTATCTTGCCAAGAACGTCGCGGCCCAGACAGATATCCGAATCATCACATGGCCAGGCGCGTGCGAAGTGCATGAGCTTTTCAATGCTGAAGACGTGCATGCGCTGCGCGAGGCCCACCCCGGCGTTGTCATTCTTGCACACCCGGAATGCCCACCCGAAGTGTTGGAGGCGGCTGACTTCGCCGGCTCTACTGCGGCATTGTCGAACTATGTCGGTGATCACCAACCTGCCAAGGTCGTTTTGATGACCGAATGCTCGATGAGCGATAATGTCGCTGCCGAGAACCCGAAGGTTGATTTTGTCCGCCCCTGTAATCTCTGCCCACACATGAAGCGGATCACGCTGGAGAACATCCTAACCTGTCTGCAAGAGCGCAAGCATGAGGTTGTCATCGACGAAGATGTGCGCGTACGGGCCAAGGCTGCGATTGATGCCATGCTGGCTTTGCCGAAGATGGAAACACCGCTGGCCTTCGAAACCGGTCTCAAACCTATGCAAATTGAAATATTTGAGCCGTCAGATCGCCTTGTCCCTGCCTGATTGTTGCGCCTAGAGTGGGCCCAGCTCATCAAAGGGAATCCGCCATGCTTGCCAGACTTGTTGCCGTCCTCATTGCAGCGGGTCTGTCGCTTGGCCTCAGCGCGTATGCAGATAGCCGGGACCCCGGCGATGTCCTTGGCTCATGGACTTTCCAGACCCAGCCCTATCGCGATGAGCAATGCGTGATGTCAGGCACGATGCGACTCACCGATGATCCCGAAGAGGGCGTCTATGCCTGCGAGCTGACCGCCGTTGAGGTCTGCTCGATGTGGGGGCGTTCGGTCGTATTGCAGCAATGCAATGCCCGCCGTTTCGGCAATCAGGTCTCGATCCGGTCGCGGATCACCCAGATGTTGGAACAAAAGACACCGGACCTGATCTATGTGCCAGATAATTTCACCCTGACCATTCAGGACCCGTCACGCATGTATGGTGCACTGGTCTCAGCCGCTACAGCTGCGGTTGAGTTTCGCCGGTCAGAGGAAGGCATCTCCTGATGCGGCTAAGCGCTGGTCTTTTGGCCCTCGTCATGATGGCTGGCGCGTCAGGCCCAGTGGCAGCTGACCAAGACGACGAAATTCCAAACATTGCCGGCAGCTGGACATTCACGGCCCGGGTTGACCCAACATGCACATTTGGCGGCACCGCCCACCTGCAACAGACCTCGCCGGGGCGGTTTCAATGTGAGCTGACCGCGCGCCAGAGCTGTAGCGGCCTGCCGGAGGACTATCTTGTCCGCCAGACCTGTGAGGCCAGCATTCTCGGCAATCAGGTCTCCGTCAGGTCACAGATCGTCGAATTCCTCAATGGCTTCGAAAGCCCATTCTATTACCCGGACAACTTCACCCTTACGATCCGTTCCGATACGTTTATGTATGGCGCCTTGATCAGCGCAGGTGGTCGTCGCCCATCGGAATGGCGCCGGTCAGAGGAGGGCGTTTCTTGACGAGTTCAGCGCCGCATATTTCCCGGACCATATGAACCAGTCCGAAACCTTCAGTGCACCGGCACCTGCCGACGATGCCCGCATCCTGATTGTCGGGGCCGGACTGGCCGGCCTGTTTCTCGCCCTGCGCCTGGCCCCGCGCCCGTGCACGATTGTCTCGCCAGCTCCATTGGGCTTTGCCGCCTCATCTGCCTGGGCACAAGGCGGCTTGGCGGCTGCACTTGATCCCGCCGATAGCCCGGAACGGCATGCCGCTGATACTGTCGCAGCCGGGTCTGGCCTCGTCGATCCGTTGATTGCCAGACTGATTGCAGAGGAAGGCCCGCGCCGCGTGCGCGACCTGATCGAGCTTGGGGTTCCGTTTGATCGCACAGCTGATGGCGCGCTTGCCCTCTCGCTTGAGGCGGCGCATTCGGTGCCGCGCGTGGCCCGTGTGGCAGGTGACCTTGCCGGTAAGGCGATCATGGGCGCCCTGACGGCCGCCGTCCGCGCGGCCGAGCATATTGAACTGATCGAACATGCCAGCGCCGTCGGCCTGCTACAGGACGATCATGGCCGTATTGCCGGCGCGATCCTGAAAGACCGGCGCGGCCGAACCTCCACCTTTACCAGCCCGGAAACTGTACTCTGCACAGGCGGGTCAGGCGGTCTGTTCAAGATCACCACCAATCCGCCGCGTGCACGCGGTGATGCGCTCGCCATGGCCTATATGGCAGGTGCGGTTATCGCCGATGCTGAATTTGTACAATTCCATCCCACCGCCATGGATGTCGGGCTCGACCCTGCGCCGCTGGCCACCGAAGCCCTGCGCGGTGAAGGGGCAAAACTGGTCGATGGCAAGGGCGAGGCGTTCATGGCGCGCTATCACGCACAGGGTGAACTTGCCCCGCGTGATGAGGTCGCCCGCGCCATCCACTCCGAACGCGCCGCCGGACGCGACGCTTTCCTCGACACGCGCGACGCCCTTGGCGACCATATCGCTGACCATTTCCCGACAGTGTTTGCCGCCTGTATGGCAGCGGGTATCGATCCGCGGTCGAGCCCGATCCCAGTCGCGCCTGCCATGCACTATCATATGGGCGGCATTGTCGCCGACACTTGGGGACGCGCCAGCCTGAACGGGCTCAGCGTCTGCGGTGAGTGCGCCAGCACCGGTGCACATGGCGCCAATCGGCTCGCATCGAACTCGCTGCTTGAGGCGGTGGTCTTCGCCGCCCGCATCGCAGATCGACTTCGCGAGGCCAATCTCGGTCTACCGAAGACAAGCAGCGGACAGGTGCCAGCCGACCTTACTGACGAAGCCTTGCAGACCCTGCGGCATCAAATGGCGGCTGATTGCGGAGTGGTGAGAAATCATGCCGGGCTCTCATCCTTGCAACAGATGATCGAGAGCTGGCAGGCAACCCATGGCGAGGCGCACGCACTGATGGCTGCCAACC
>CAYGKE010000020.1:0-35086 GCA_964350465.1 uncultured Hyphomonas sp. | reverse complement strand
TCGCCGGAAAACGGAATCCCTTCCGATTCACTCAATGCCTGAACCGCTCTAGGCCTGACCTCTAGGGATAAAGCAATCCGGGAAGCCAAAGCGCCAGTGCTGGAAACAGGATCAGCAGCAACAACACGACCACGAGCGGGATCAAGAAAGGCAGAGTGGCCTTCACGCAGTCCTCGAACCTCGTATTGGACACCTTAGAGAGGACATAGAGGACCATGCCGACCGGCGGGGTCAACAATCCGATCATCAGGTTCAAGACAAGCACAATGCCGAGATGTACAGGATCGATCCCAGCCACCAGTGCCGCAGGTAGGAATAGAGGCACCAGGATGGTGATCGCGGCGATTGTTTCCATGAAAAAGCCGATCACGAAGACAATCGCCATCATCACCAGCAGAACATAGGTCGGGTTACTCGATACTGGCAGCAGGCCTTCTGTTAGCATCTCTGCGGCCTGATTGGCCGTCAGGACCCAGGCAAACAGCGCGGCAGAAGCGACGATCATCATCACAGCCGCAGTCGTTTTTATGGTCTCAAGCGCAGCCTCGATAATCGAGTTCAGGGTTAGGGTTCGGTAGAACACTGTCCCTATCAGAAGTGTGTAGAAGACCGCTGCGACCGCCGCCTCTGTTGGCGTGAAAGCACCCGAGACAATCCCGCCAACAATGATGATCGGCGTCAGCAGTGGCAGCGTGGCATCACGGGCTGTTTGCGCGGCGCGGCGGGCACTGAACGAAACGTCGCGCGGGTAGTTCCGCCGCTTGGCGTACCAGGCCACCATCGCCATCAGTGCAATCGCCATCAGCAGGCCCGGAACGAGGCCGGCGGCAAACAGTTCACCAATGGAGACTTCAGCGATGACACCATAAATGATCAGAGCCAAGGATGGCGGGATGATCGGGCCAATCGTAGAAGAGGCTGCAGTCAGGCCAACGGCAAACGGCTTGTCATAGCCGGCATCCTGCATCGCCTTGATCTCAATGGCACCAAGACCGCCCGCGTCGGCGACCGCGGCACCCGACATGCCAGCAAAGACCACGCTAGAACCGATATTCACATGGCCAAGGCCCCCCGGCATCCAGCCGACCAGCGCCCGTGCGAAAGCAAATATTCTGTCGGTCACTTGCGCGGCATTCATCAAGTGCCCAGCGAAGATGAAGAACGGGATTGCAACCAGTGGGAAACTATTCGTACCATTGATGACGGTCTGTGTCGCGGCCGTCAGGGGCAGTCCCTCAGCAATGAAAATCATCAGGCCGCTGAGGCCAAGACTGATATGGATCGGCAGACCGATGGCAATCAGTGTGAACAGGATGACAAAGAGTAAAAGAAGTTCAAGCATGATCTATCCGACCTGCTCGGCGGTTGCTTCAATTTCGTCGTAAATTTCGTCGCTGGATTTCCGCATCAAGGTGAATAGGCGTTTGCCACAGGCCCATGCGGAGAGCGCCAGAGTCCCGGCTACGAACGCGTAGATCAGGGCCTTGGGAAACGGAATTGAGATCAGCAACTGCTCGGTATCGAGTGCGAGCAGAACGGCGAATACGGCCAGAATGGCGTAGTAGATTGCGCTGAGGCCTGCAGAAAACACCGCAAGAGGCTTGGTATTGGCGCGCGGTGAGAGGCGGTAAGTCACCTCAAGAAAAATGTGCTCGCCGCGTTGCGCCAGAATGAGGCTGCCGGAGAATACCAGACCGACCAGGAGGTAGCGTCCGATCTCCTCTGTCCAGGCAAGGCTGTCATTGAGAATGTAGCGGGTGCAGAATTGCAGGAAAACCACGACCATAAGGGCGGTGAACAAGATTAGTGCGGGCCATTCGACCAGTTTCAGCCGGTGCGGTGTGTGTGGAGCTGGGCTCATTGCGATACCTCCGGTGCGAGCGCCTGCAAGCGCGCGAGGTGTTCAGGCGTGAAAGGCAATCCGTGCTCGGAAAGCGCAGGTAGAACGAGCGCTATGAAAGCCTCGCGATCCGGTTCGACCACGATGATGCCATTGTCGCGATACCATTGCAGGAAGTCGATTTCCTGCTGGATGATTTTCGTGATTGCTCGATCAGCGGCTTCATGGACGACATCCTGAAATATCGCACGGTCGCTCTCACTCATGGCGCCCAGTGTCTTGCCAGACCCAACAATGACAAGCGAGTTGGCGATATGACCGGTGAGGCTGATATGGCTCTGAACTTCGTAGAAGCGTTTGTAGAAGATTGTTGTGAGCGGGTTTTCAGCCGCTTCCACCACGCCTTGCTGAAGCCCAAGATAGACTTCCTGAAACGGCATCGGGGTCGGGTTGGCACCGGTCATCTCTGGCATCATCATGAAGGGGCGAGCCTGGGGTACCCGGATCTTGAGGTTCTTCATGTCAACAGGCGTCCGGATAGGCTTGTTCGAGACAACGTGACGAAAGCCATAATAGACCAGGTCCATGATCTGGTTGCCGGTGGCCTCATTGTAGCCCGCGCTGAGTTCAGCGAAGAGGTCGCTTTCCTTGTAAGCCTGCCAATGCGCAAGATCCAGGATGGCATAAGGATAGTCGGACAGGCTAAGCGGGCCGTAATACTGACCGGCCAGGGAGGCGCCTGTATAGATCACATCAACCGAGCCGAGATCGAGTGCCTCGTTGATGCTCACCTCGTTGCCTAGAGAGGATGCCGGATAGACACGGATGCGATAGCGCCCATCCGTGCGCGTATAAAATTCCTCCGCGGCCCATAAAGCTTCGCTATGGTAAGGCGAACTGGTTTCATAGACATGCGCCCAGCGCAGGACGTGAACATCATCCGTGCGCTTGGCCAACACAATCATGGCGGCAATCACCACCATGCCGATCAGAATGATCGACACCGCATGAGAGCCAAACCACCGGAGCACGTTCATTCAGCTGTCTGACCGAACCGCTTCGGGTAGAGTTCGCTGTTTACTTCGCGAGCAGCGGCAACCATTTCCGGGTATGGAATATCCGTGTTCGAGACAAAGCCGACATTGTACGGCTCACCATCGAAAGTTCGGCCGGTGAGTGGTGAGTCGATATACTGGAACCAGTGCGCGCCGACAAAGTTCGGATGCGATGTGACGCTGGCAAGATATTCCTTATACATGCGGGCGCGGTCAGCCTGACTGACCGCCATGACCAGACCGGGGTGATTGAGTCCGGTATCGCCTGCAGAGCCAATGTGCCACTCACCAATGACGGTGGGCAGGTCGATCTCTTCGAGGAAAGTCCACATGTTGTCCTGCAGGCCTTCTTCATAGACATTGAAACTCAGGACATCGCTATGCTTGACGGAGGCCTTGATGGCTTCGTCCGGCATGCCCCAGTTCGCCATACGGGCGCCCATATAGATATGGTTAGGTAGGAACTCTTCGAGCGTTTCATCAACGATGCTGAAATACTGTTCGGCATGGGCTTCGAGCATCATTGAAAGATCTGCAACAAGGCCTTCGGTTTCCAATGTGGGTTCAAATCCGGCCGCCAGCTCGTCCCACGATGCAAGGGATACGTCCCAAGCCGCGTTGAGTGTCTCGATGTCGCCATGCTTGTCTTTCAGTATGGTCATGAAGTGCGCTTTCGCCGGGCTGTCTTCGGCATTGCGTGACAGGGCATTCAGCATAATGCCGTAGCGCTGCTTCAGGTTGCCTTCCCGGATGCCCCAGCTTTTCTCATTGTCGATGAAGATGCCGACGCACCAAGGTGAGCCCTGAATTTCATCTGCGACGACACTGATTGTGGCGCGCGCGCGCTCGCGAAACTTCGGATCGAAGAAGTCAGGCATCGGTGCCCAGTGATCATATTCGGAGGTCAGCACTTTATAATCGCCAATGATCCAGCCATTTGCGAAATAGGGCACTTGCTCATTGGGATAGAATGCCGGGTCCACCCAGTTGCCGAAGGACGTCATGCCCCAGCTATTCATGCGGTCGAGCGTGACCTGTTCCCAATCCCTTAGATAGGATTCCGGTTCGGTCTGGCCATATCGGCGTTCGACATTGGCGCGGTAGAAGCTGTAAGTTTCGCCGCTTTTGATCGGGCCCTGCAGGGTTGACCGGCGATAGCTGTAATGATCGGCCAGCGGATGGTCATATTCCGGCAACCATGTGAACATTTTCTGGCGAGTTTCAAAGGTGACGAACCGGGTCGCGCGAACCTCGTCAGATACTTTCACAATGCCGATGGAATCTTCTGGTGTGACCTCATCCGGATCAACGTAGCGAATGGAGTCGTCGGCGAAATCTATTCCGGTCAGCGTGGTCAAATTGGCCATGCGGACATTGGCGAGACCATTGGAGAAGAACAGATAGCCTTCAGGATCAACCATCCACCATTGCCCATTGACTTTCTGGGTGCGGAAATAGCCGGTCGCCTCATATTGCGGGCCGTCTTTCCAGCCACCAAAGCGGGAGCGGTCCGGGAACACTGGGTTGGCTTTGAGTTCCGCAAGTTCGGTAGCCGCCGCGGCTTTCAACTCGGCTTCGGAATGGATCTTGATCGGAAAGTCGCGCTTTGCGCTTTGCCCAAATTCATCGACCATGCCGACGAGATAATCATCAACGATAGGCGGGTTCTGGCGAAGGCGAATATTGTCAACTGAAACCGATTTAGGGCGGATGATGCCACGCGCCGAGATGCCGATCTGCTCGATCTTACTGTAATCAATCTCCTTATCGCCAAAGCGCCAAAACATCATGTCTTCGTCGAGATCGAATGGCGGCGGGTTTTCGCGTTTTCCGTTGACCAGATGTAGAGGCATGCCATCGAGGACAGAGTAGACTGTTCTCGTCTCTCCAGCAGCAATCGGTGTGGCGGTGTTGCGAGCCTTACCATGTCCATCAACGACGTGGAGATAGACCTGGATTGTGACGTCACTAGTGTTTGTCACGTCGAGTGCAATATTGAAATCTTTGTAGGCACTCCAGTCCCAGGCGGTATCGGGCGTTAGATTGACGCGTGAGTACCACTCTTCATCGGTGAAACTGATATTGAGAGTACCTTCTTCTACTGTGAAACTCGCGGCGGCCTGTGAAAGGCTCATGCCTGCGCTGTCTGCATCAAAGTTGGCGAGAACCTCCAGAAGGTCCGACGCGGCCTCAGCGACGACTTCGGGAGTGATCTCGGGTTCGGCCTCGATGGCTGGGATGGTTTGGGCGCAGGCCGAGATCAGGAGCGCGGCCGCTGCACCGGCAGCGAGACGAGGGCGGAAAACATTCAGCTTGGTCATGGTCTTCTCTCGTGGGGGTATGTTGTGGACATCAGGTAGCTATCGCCAAAGAAGTCCCTTGGTTTTTGTCGGGATTGATAAAAGCGTGTCATGCGCGGTCATGAACAGCGTTGATCCATCCTTGCCAAACGTGCAATTGGCAGTGGCGCGGCCGGTAAAGATGCGGCCAAGCAGCTCGCCTTCCGGTGAAACGATCAACACGCCGCCAGGACCGGTCACAAAGACGATCCCGTCTTCATCAAGGACCATGCCGTCCGGCAAGCCCGGAGCCTCGTCACCTACCATGTCGGTGACATCAAGCCAGACTTCGTCGCTTGTAACGTCGCCATCTTCGGTGAGGGCAATTTTCCTGACCAGTGCTGCCTCTGGGTCAGATTGCGAGACATATAGCGTGCGCTCGTCTTGTGACAGGGCAACACCGTTCGGAAAGGTCGTTGCATCAGTAATGCGGGAAACGGCCCCATCCGGTTGAACAACATAGACCGCATTGTGGTCTTGCTCCTTTCCCGGAGAGGTATCGACTTCTTTCAAACCATAGGGGGGATCGGTGAAATAGATGGCGCCTGATTTCGAGGGCGCAATATCGTTCGGGCTGTTCAGCTTCTTGCCACCAAAGCTATTTGCGATGGCCTTTCGCTCGCCTGTCTTGAGGTCGTAATGGTCGACTGAGCGTGCGTCCTGATTGCAAATCAATAGTGTGTCATCCGAGTTGTACCAGATGCCATTCGTGCCTGGCGCCGAATGTGGGTCGACCGGAGAGGTAGGCCTGCCGGCCGGGTCAAGGAATGTTCCAAGTCCGGTCTCTGGCGACCAGGTATGAATGCGATTGTTTGGAATGTCGGAGAAGTAGAGGTGATCCCGTTTGGGATCCCAGGCTGGGCCCTCAGTCCAGAGGAAGCCCTCGGCAAGGAGGGAAATCTCTGCATCCGGTGAGATGATGGCATCAAGGCGCGGGTCGAAACGGTCTATTCTTCCTTGCGGGTAGGGCTGTACAGGTGCGAGCGTAGCGGCCGGGATTGACTGGCAGCCAGTCAGGATTGCGGCGGCGGCGGTACTTGCGAGAAAACCTCGTCTCGAGATCATAAGAATGTCTCCCTATTTGGTTGGTGCGAGCTCTTCATCGGGCGTTTGAAACCCGATCAGAACAGCTGCCATACTTATCACCAAGATGAGCGGCAGTGCCAACTGGTATAGTTGCGTGCTGACTAAGTCTTCCATCTGAACCGGTGGCGGCTCGCCCCTCGTGCGTTTTCATGCGCGCTCGGCTGCGCCGCGCTCCTCCCAATCACTTCTTGTTATCAGGTGACATGCCCACAGCAACCGCATCCTGTCAATTGTTTACAATATAAGGTGTGCTGTGCTCTGAACTGTCGACCTAGTATTTCATGTAGACCGTACGTTTTTGAAGGAAGCCTTCAATGCCATAGATACCGTCTTCACCACCGAGTCCGCTGAGCTTGTGACCGTTATGATAGCCTTGAATGTATCCTACGATCCCTTTGTTGAGGAATATCGTTCCGGTTTCCATGCGGTTGATTGCGTCCATGAAGATCGAAGGATCTCTGGTCCACAAGTAAGCGGACAGGCCATCTGCGCGGCTATTGGCAATTTCGAGCGCTTCTTCAAAACCTGACACCCGAATGATAGGCAGAACAGGACCAAATGTTTCTTCCTCGACAATCGGCATACCGGGTTTGGCGTCGACGAGAATAGTCGCTTCCAACCAGTTGCCGCCGCTTAACTCACCCATATCAGGGACGGACCCGCCGAGTGCAAGCTTGGCACCCTGCTTGATAGAGTCTTCTACAAGGCCCTTAACACGAGTCGCTGCTTGAGGTGTCGTAAGAGGCCCCATCCCGGCATTGGTTGCTGGATCACCAGCTTCAATCTGTTTGACGCGTGTGATGAGTTTCTCGGTGAACTCGTCAGCAATAGTGTCCTCGACCAGAACAAGCTCATTGCATATGCAGACCTGACCGCAATTGGCATAACGTGCGATCGCGGCAGCTTCTA
Organism: uncultured Hyphomonas sp.; assembly: GCA_964350465.1. GTDB lineage: Bacteria > Pseudomonadota > Alphaproteobacteria > Caulobacterales > Hyphomonadaceae > Henriciella. The sequence goes on along the minus strand of CAYGKE010000020.1, from coordinate 27,857 downwards.
CGGCTTCGTCGAGGTCTGCGTCCTTGAGCACAATGAACGGTGCCTTGCCGCCGAGCTCCAGCGATAGAGCGGTCATATTCTTAGCGGCTGAAGCGGCAACGGCCTGGCCTGCTCGAATGCTACCAGTAAGGGAGACGAGCTTTGTGATTGGGCTTTCAACCAGAGCTGAGCCGACGCCAACGCCAACCCCGGAGACCATGTTGATTACACCGGCTGGAACGCCGGCTTCCTTAACGACGCGGCAAAACTCCGACGCGGTCACAGGCGTTGCTTCATGTGGTTTGATGACCATCGTATTACCGGTCACCAGGGCTGGACCGACCTTGCGACCGATCAGGGCGAGTGGGTAATTGTAAGCACACAGGCCAACAGTCACGCCATAGGGCACCTTATAGATATAAAGCTGTTCGTTGGGAGCATCGGCAGGGAAGATGTCGCCATGAATGCGGCGCGCAGCTTCCGCAGAATAGGTCATATACCGGATCGTGTCGTCGACTTCGCCTTCGGCTTCAGCAAGCGTCTTGCCCTGTTCCCGAACCAGGAGGGTGGCGAACAGGGCTTTATCTTTTTTCAGGCCATCGGCAATCGAATAGAGATGGTTTGCGCGCTCGATCGGCGGCAGGGCTTGCCAGGCTTTTTGCGCCTTGGCCGAACTCTCCAGGGCGCGCTGGGCGTCTTCCGGTGTGCAGGCTGGAACTTGCGCAAAAGGGAGGCCAGTCGCTGGGTTGTTGACGGTAATCCACTCGCCAGAAGCGCTTTCGACCCATTCATTGTCGATGAAGCACTTATATGTCGTCAGCCCCTGTGTTTTGGCCATCATTCCCTCCGTAAATATTAGTTTGTATCTGTATGCCCCAGCTCAGCTGAAATCGCGCTGGCAGCGTCAAGCATTTCGCTTCGCGCGCCCTCGGGGCTGGTGCGCTGATCGACCTGGCCAACATATCCCATGGTCAGAGCAGCAACGACGCCGGACTGATCAAATATCGGCACACTTATGTTTTTGACGCCGTGAACTAGGCTACTGTCGCGTTCTTCATATCCAAGCGTGCGAATCTGTTCGATGCGCGATGCAAACTGCTCACGCTCCAATGACGTATATCCGGATAGAAAGCGGCTGCGCGCGGAGTCGGGCATGTGGGCCAGGATTACCAGGCCTGAACTTGTGTTCTTGGTTGGGATGACAGCGCCGGTGCGCACAGAATATCCGGCATGGCGTGGACTGGGCTCTGAGGCCAGAACGAGAACTGAGCTGCTGTGCAAGATGGCAAGATGACAGGATTGATCGGTGCGAAACGCAATGCGCTCAAGGTAGGGCAGGGTTTTCTTGATCAGTCTGTTCGTTGGGTTCTGCCGATTGGCGAGTTCAAACAGACGCACGGTGAGTGTATAGCGATCACTGCCATTGTCGCGGACGATATAGTCGCGTTCTGCCAGATAGACGACGATGCGATAAAGCTCGCCCATTGTACGGTCGAGCGCCGCTGTCATTTCCTGAAGGGTGAGGCCATTTTGTGAGTCCGCAAGTAATTCGAGGACGTCCAGCGCTTTTTCCACAGACGGGACATTAGAGTTTCGGCGCTCTGCGCCTGGTTTGACCGCATTTGAAGTTTTAGCTTTTTTGGTGCGGGGCTTGTCCGTCATTGCGATGTCTCCGCTTCGCTCGCCAAAGCTTTATCAGCTTCAACCTTGGCAAAGCACAAGGCCATCAATTCGTTTTCTATGCGCAGGCCTTCGCTCACCGATCCACTCATGGCGCTGCGGACTGCAGACTTGACCGCTTGCGTCGCTATCGAGGCATGCTCGGCAATGCGGGCGGCAAGCGCGCGCGCTTCCTCTAGCTCCTGACCGGGGTCTGTCAGATATTCAACCAGTCTCAAGCGGTGGGCTTCCTCGGCATCAATACGCTCGCCGGTCAGCAATAGACGCATGGCCTGCCCATAGCCGGCAAGCCGGGTGATATGTTGGGCGGCACCACCTGCGCCGTTCCAACCGAGGGCGACCTCAGGTGCCGAGAACACGGCATTGCGCGCTGCAACACGGATATCGCAGGCAAGAGCAATTTCAAACCCGCCACCGAGAACCCAGCCCTTTAACGCTGCGATACAAGGTTTGCGAATGGAGAGAATGTTGTGGATGTAGTCGTCACGGTTTCGCCATGCCCAGAAGTCTTTGTAGGCCGACAAGCCATTGATGTCCGACCCTGCGCAGAAGGCACGATCACCAGCACCCGAGATGATCGCGACATGGATGGAGTCGTCATTGTTCACGCGGCGGCAGATATCAGCGAAGTGCTGATACATATCCGGCGTCAGGGCATTATGTTTGGACGGGCGATCAAGCAGAATTTCTGCGACCGGACCATTTGTCGTCAGGGATACCTTACCGTCCATCGCGCCGGTCGCTCCTTGCCCGCTTCTACGCGCGAACAGTCGTATGTGGAAGTTTAATTGTCAATATAAAATCATTTGGTCGACACATCGCTTTCTGCGCCTAGTATGAGTTGAAAATATTCTACTTGCAAAAATAGTTTTGATATATGAATATTTTTGAATTGCCTTAATATGACGCCTTGCAGATGAAGCTGGGGCATACGGGAGACTCCATGATGCATTCACCACTGAGCGGTTTGGTCGTTCTTGATCTTTCTCTATTTCTGGCTGGGCCCTATGCGGCGCTGCGCCTGCAGGATCTCGGTGCCCGCGTCATCAAGATTGAGCGACCTGATGGCGGCGACCCATGCCGCAATCTCTACAAGACCGAAAATTCAGACGTTTCGACGCTCTTTCATGCCATTAATCGCGGCAAGGAAAGCGTTGCACTCGATTTGAAGGACCCTGCTGACCTGGAGGCCGCATTGAAGCTGATCGAAAAGGCTGATGTGGTGATCCAGAACTATCGCCCCGGTGTCGCAGATCGCTTGGGGCTTGGTTATGAGGCTGTTCGAGCCCGCAACCCACGTGTCATCTATGCCAGCATCTCCGGGTATGGTGCGAAGGGGGAGTGGGCAGGGTTGCCCGGTCAAGACTTGCTGGCTCAAGCGCGGTCCGGGTTCATGTGGCTGAATGGCAATGCCGGTGATCCACCTATGCCGACAGGGCTGGCGCTTGCGGACATCTACACCGGCGCACTGGCGGCGCAGGGGATTCTTGCCGGATTGGTTGGTCGTGGCCAGACAGGCGAGGGGTGTTTCATAGAGACCAGTCTGTTTGAAGCGATGCTGGATATGCAATTCGAGATGCTGGCGGATTATCTAAATCATGGTCGGCAGTTGCCGCAGCGCGCCGCGACCGCAAATGCCAATGTGAACGCACCCCCGCCTTATGGTGTTTATGCGACCAGTGATGGCTATCTGGCGCTGGCGATGACGCCGTTGCCAAGGCTCGCCAAGCTGCTCGGAATTCAAGAAGACATCAATGAAGCGGCGCTGGCGCGCGGTCGCGAGAGAGATCGCTTCAAGTCCGTGATTATGGACAAAGTGGCGGGTAAGTCGACCGATGACTGGCTCGCCATACTGGAGCCCGAAGGGATTTGGTGTGCGCCGGTGCTCAATTGGGAACAGATGCTGGAAACATCACAGTTCAAGACCCTGGGTATGCTTCAATCGCTCGAACGATCAGATGGCAGTCTGTTTCACACAACGGCGTTACCGATGACGTTCAATGGCAAGCGGCCCGTCGGGCAGCCTGGAGCGCCGGGTCTTGGCGAGCATACCGAGGCAGTGCTCTCAGAGTTCGTTAGCCAGACCAGCGATGCTGCAGCACCTGAAGTCGTGGCGGGGTAGAATGGCAGACGATGGCATCATATTGAAGGGTATTACCTGGGATCACCCGAGGGGCTTTGATCCACTGGTGGCGGCATCAGCGGCCTATGCGCAAGGCTCGGGTGTGCAGGTCACTTGGGAGAAACGCTCGCTTCAGGCGTTCGCTGACGAACCGATTGAACAGCTGGCCGAACGCTACGACCTGGTCGTGTTGGATCATCCACATATCGGGCAAGTTGCAGAGAATGGTGCTCTTGCACCGCTTCCTCTACCCGCCGACTTAGAAACATCGACGATTGGCCGATGCGCCGAGAGTTATGTTTGGAGCGGTGAATGCTGGGCTTATGCGATAGATGCCGCCTGCCAGATGGCCGTGAACCGAGACAATCATTATGGGCCGTTGCCAATTTATTGGGATGATTTTCTCAAGCCCGATGCTGATCGTTTTCGCGCGATAACGCCGCTCAAGCCGGTTGACGCCTTCGATACGTGGCTGACGCTTTGCGCCAGTCTGAAAGCGCAGATACCGCATAATCGCGATGTCTTCATTGCGGAAGGTGCCGCCATCAGGGGGCTCAAGATTCTTCGAGCCCTTTACAGATTGGGCCCTGATGAAGCAGTTGATTACAACCCGATCAATGTGCTGGAACTGTTGAGCCAAGGTGGGGAGTTCGCTTATTCACCGTGCCTTTTCGGCTATATCAATTATGCCAAACCCGACTTCCGGGCCCATCGTTTGTCCTATTGCGAATTGCCGGTGCATAAGGACACATTGGTGCGCCAGTCGATACTGGGCGGCGCGGGACTCGCCGTGTCGGCAAAGACTCAGCATGTCGACGTGGCCATGGATTATGCGCGGTGGCTTGCGTCCGATAACATTCAATCGGGCGTGTATCTGGCTAATAATGGCCAACCTGCAAGTCTGAAATGCTGGCAAGCCAAAGCACGTGATCCAGAATATGGTCGCTTTTTCGGTGGCGCGTTCACCACCATGAGTGAGGCCTGGACACGGCCGCGCGATACCTGGTTTATTGGCTTTGTCGACGAGGTTTGCGAGCTCATACCAGGGTTTTTCCGGCGGGGCATTCCAGAAGACGTTTTCCTTAAATCGTTAAACGCGCTCTATCAGAACCATCTGAAGCGGAGGCACGAGCATGCCTAAGACGGCACTTATTACGGGTGGCAACAAGGGTCTCGGCATTTTTCAAAGCCGGGCCTTTTTGCAAGCGGGTTATACCCTCTATGTGGCCTCCCGCAGCAAAGGCGACTTTGCAAGTTTGGAGGATGAATTCGGCGCCGATCATGTGAAATTTCTCGCCCATGATCTGGCGGCTTCTGGCGGTGTTGGTTTGATTGAGGAGGTGACAGATCAGGCAGGCGGCATTGATGTGCTGGTCAATAATGCCGGTGTGCACCTCAAGAAGCCGGTCTGGGAGGTTGAGCCGGAAGAGCTTGATCATGTTCTGAACATCAATCTGAAAGCGCTGTTTTCTCTGAGCGGTGCTTTCGTGAGATTGAACAAAGAGCGCGGCGGCGCGATCGTCAATGTGTCGTCAATGGCGGGTCTAATGGCGCTGCCAAGCGCTGCAGCCTATGTGTCCTCCAAAACGGCTGTGATTGGTTTGACACGGAGTGTGGCCGTTGATGCAGCCCCGTTCGGCATCCGATGTAATGCGGTTTGCCCCGGCTTCATTGATACCGACATGACCCGTGCGATCCTGGCTAAGGATCCCAAACGGCGTGCGCGAATTGAGCGGCGCATTCCGACCGGTAAGTTCGGTGCGCCAGTAGATGTTGCCAATGCTTGTCTGTTCCTTGCCAGTGAACAGGCCCAATATATCAATGGTGTGGCGCTGCCGGTTGATGCCGGTTTCTCCATCGGTTTTTAAGGTGAATTGAGATGCAGATCGACGCAACAAAATTGGTCGCCGCCAAGGAGATTGAACTCCAGAAGGCCGAGACGGCTGAAACGCTTCAGGATGGCTGGGTACGTCTGCGATTGGCGTCGGCGGGCGTCTGCGGCACCGACACCCATTATTTCCAGCATTTTGGAAATGCAGGGTTTCCGCTCAAACATGCGATCACGCTGGGACATGAAGCATGCGCCTATGTCGAGGACGCGAACGGTACTGATCTGACCGAGGGCGCATTGGTAGCCGTCAACCCGATCATCAAATGTGGAACCTGTGATTTCTGTCTGGCCGGTGAAGAGAACCATTGCTCGAACAAGCGGTTTCCGGGTTCGGCTCTGACTGTGCCGCATATCGATGGGTTCTTTCAGGACGTGTTCGATTTTCCGGCTGCCTGTTGCTATCCGGCACCGAGCCATGTTGATGCCAAACATCTCGCCTTTGCTGAACCACTTGCCTGCTCGCTGCACGCTGTAGAGGTTGGCGCCGTGCAAGAGGGGAGCCGTGTTCTTGTGCTCGGATGTGGACCGATGGGGCTTTTATCCGTCGTAGCGGCCGTCGCGCGCGGTGCGCATGTCACGTGCGCCGATGTGCGCGAAGAAGCTGTCGCGAAAGGAGTCGAGATTGGCGCACACGTGGGCCTGGTGATTGGGCAAGGAAAACCGGGCCCTGACGACAATAGCTATGATTGTGTGATTGAAGCGTCCGGCGCGATCGCGGCGCTGAACTCAGCCTTCGAGGCTGTGAAGCGTTGTGGCTATATCTCTGTACTTTCCAACATTCGCGTCGAGTCTGGCACAGCGAACCTGCACAAAATCATGTTGAAAGAGATCAAGCTGGTTGGCTCATTCCAATTCAATTGCGAGTTCAAGGAAGCGGTCGACATTATTGCATCGGGCAAGTTCGACTTTGGCGCATTGATCGCCAAGCGGTTTCCTCTTTCAGAGGTAAAGGATGCTTTCGATCTCGCCCTGAGCGGCAAGGCGGTTGGCAAAGTTCAGTTCGCGGGTGCGAGCTGACCTGATCAGCGCGGCGCGATGTCCACGCCAAGCCATTCCATGTCTTCACCTTGATTGATCCAGCCATGCTGTGCGTGCGGCGGAAAGACAATCAGGTCACCCGGGCGGAACGCCATACGGCTGGTTTCGGTGCCGTCTTCGAGATTGAGCGTTAGCTCTCCGGAGCCTGAAAGGACAAACAGAGCATAGTGGCTATCACCTGCATGCGGTGGCACCAGAGCATTCGCCGGGACGTGCCCCTTTGCGATGGTTACTCCGAGATCGCCAAGTGAAGCGACCGTCCCGTAATTTATGTTCAGGCCTTCGAGCTCTGCATACGCTTCGGGCGGAGTAGAGGTCACACTGAGTGCGCCGTCCTGGTTAGAATTTATAATGTATACATTGCCGTCAGTGCAGGCTTTTCCGGTCATGGATGTGTCTCCAATTAAGACCTGGGAGGCTAGGGTTGGGTGCGCCTATTGTCAAATGTCTGCAATCTGAATTACGCCGTGTGGCGTATCGTCAATCGGGCGGGCAGGTGTCGTTTCTGTCTCTCCTCTGCCTTGCTATCCGACACAAGTTGCGCCGCTATGTTGGCTAAGTCTTCCAATGGGAGTGAGAGAGTTGTTACGCCGCCGCCAACCCACCGGTAGAAGTCCGGATCGCCATAGCCGACAAAGGCAATATCATCCGGCATTCTGACCCCAGATTGCAAAAGTGTATCCAGAGCGCCGCGCGATATTTCGAAGCCGCCGCAGAGGATCGCGCTTGGTTGTTTTGCGCGTTGCAAGAGTGAACGTGCTGCCTCAGCACCAAAGTCAAAACTTGGATTGTCGGTCTGGGCCAGGGTCTCATCCAGCCGGAGACTGCATTTATCCATCGCCGTTCGGAATGCATTGTAACGTTTCTTCCCGGAGGCCAGTTTGCGAGACGCACCGATATAGCCAATACGGCTGTGACCTTGTTGCTTGAGGTGATTGATGCTTGCGGTTATCGCACTTGCATCATCAAGAAGGAGTGCCGAGGTTGGCTGACTCTCCCTGCGTTGGCGAATGAACTGTAATGTCTTGAACTGTTGAAGGTGACGGCTGCGATAGTTGCTTGGTGCCGGGCAGGGAACCATGATCACGCTTGCGGCCTGAACCTCCTGCAGGCGGATAAGTGCTAGCTCTTCTTTGTCAATCTGATCGCCGGTAAGGTGCATGATCAGGCTCATGCCTGCCTCGGAGCAATGGGCTTCCAGCGCATTAGCAAAGGCGGCATAGAACTCATTGATGATGTTTGGCAGCAACAGGCCAACGATCTTTGTTCGCTCCCCACGCATGGCTGCGGCCGCCGCGCTTTTGACATAACCGAGTTCGCTTGCGCGTTTCAGGATGGCGGCACGCGTCTTTGAATGCACGTGCGGATGGTTGGACAGTGCGCGCGACACCGTCATATGCGACAAGCCAAGGTCCTTGGCGATCGTCTTTATGGTTACCTTTTCTGGCATAGTGGGTGCTGCTTATCCAAATCTACTAAAACCATCGCCTGATTGTTGACAATCCATATTAGCTCATAGATATGTTCACGTGAACATAGTCATTGAAATTTGATCCGTCCATGGCCGATTTATTGAAAGACCGTTGCAGTAAGTTGCTTGAGGCGTTGGGCTTGGCGGCGCCTGATGAAATACGCAGCGTGGAACCTCTGACGGGCGGTGTTGCCTCTGACATTGCCAAGGTAGAAACCGACAAGGGCACCTACTGCGCAAAGTTCGCGTTGGCTCAGTTGCGCGTCGAAGCCGAGTGGCATGCCCCGGTTCATCGCAATGCTGCTGAATATGCCTGGCTTGAGTTTGTACACGCTCTGCTGCCAAACAGCGCGCCGAAGCTCTATGGTCGTTCTGCCACGGAAAACGGTTTCATCATGGAATTTTTGGCGGGCGGCGATATACGCTTGTGGAAATCAGACTTGCTGCAAAATGGCCCGAGAACCGGTGACGCAATTAAAGTTGCGCATGCTCTGGTAACGATACATGCAGCCTCGGCGCGGCCCGGTTTTGACTCACGACAATTTCAAAACCAGAGTGATTTCTACGCTCTGCGACTTGAACCCTATCTAGACACCCTGAGAACCAAGCACCGGGATATTTCCGACCGGTTTCTTGCCCTGATCGAGAGTTATGAGTCACATGCCGTAGCACTCGTGCATGGCGACATCAGCCCAAAGAATATTCTGCTGCGCGGAACTGACCCGATATTTCTGGACGCTGAATGCGCGACGATGGGAGACCCGGCATTCGACATCGCGTTCTGTCTGAATCATCTGCTGCTTAAAGCTCTGCATATGCCACAACACCGGCGTGACCTCTTTAAATCTGCGCGCGACTTCTGGAGCACTTACAAGCAAGGTGTTGATTGGGAAGATGCCTCCGTTTTGGAGGCGCGTGTCGCAAGCTTACTGCCAGCCCTGTTCCTGGCGCGCGTAGATGGCAAATCACCTGTTGAGTATCTCAGTGATGAAGCGCGCGAAGCGGTGCGTGTATTGGCAAGACCTTTTATAGCCAAGCCGCTGGATGCCCTGACGCCATTATTTTCTGAACTCGAAAGCCAGATGAAATGACAAGCACCAGTATACAAAATGTACTATCGCGGCGTGTGTGGGACTCGCGCGGCAACCCCACCGTTGAGGTCGATGTGACGCTCACCGATGGCAGCTTTGGCCGCGCAATCGCGCCCGCTGGTGCCTCGCGCGGATCACGCGAGGCGGTTGACCTTCGCGATGGTGGAGACCGCTTGGGCGGGAAAGATGTGGGTAAGGCGGTCGAGAATGTCGTGAGTAAGATTGCACCTGCAATTCTCGGCATGGATGCGCTCAATCAAGATGCCGTGGATGTAGCTCTGATCGCGCTCGATGGCACTGCCCACAAAACCAATCTCGGCGGCAACGCTATGGTTGCAACTTCGCTGGCCGTGCTTCACGCCGCAGCAAATGCTCAGCGGCAGCCCCTATGGCAATATGTCGGACAGAAATACGGCCAGACCCCAACGATTCCGCTGCCGGAAATACAGATTTATGGCGGCGGTGCGCATGCCGGACGACGCGTAGATATACAAGACTTCATGATCATGGTCCCAGGCGCTGACAGCTTTGATGAAGTGATGGAGATCACCAGCAATGTGTATCGCGCCGCTGGTAAAATTATTGAAGACAAGACCGGCGGCATGGTTGGCGTCGCTGATGAAGGCGGTTGGTGGCCGGTTTTTGATAGCAATGAGGAGGCGCTCGAATGCCTAGTCAAGGCGATGGAGCTGGCGGGAGAGACGCCCGGTGACCGCGTCGTGATCTCGCTCGATATTGCGGCCTCCGAGTTCTACCAGGATGGCGGTTATCAGCTATCACTTGAAGATCGCAAGCTCGACACTGGCGAAATGGTTGAGCTGCTTGGCAGCTGGCTGGACAAATATCCGATTGTCTCGATCGAGGACCCACTTGCCGAAGATGACAAGGCCGGAACAATCGCTTTCACCCAAAAGTATGGAGACCGCGTTCAGATCATCGGCGACGATTATCTTGTGACCAATGCCAAACTGGTGGAGCAGGCTGCCGCCGATGGTGCATGCAATGCGGTGTTGATCAAGGTCAACCAGGCTGGAACGGTATCTGAAGCGATCGCAGCCTATGAAACGGCGAACCAAGCCGGGTTCGGCGCCATCGTTTCTGCCAGATCAGGCGAGACCGAGGATATTTCGATTAGCCATCTTTCAGCGGGTCTGAACGCCGAACAGCTTAAGGTGGGATCATTCACCCGTTCGGAGCGGATGGTGAAGTGGAATGAATGTCTGCGCATGCAGGAGCATGCGGATATGGGCGAATTTGTAGGTGGTCGCCCACTGAGAAACACCTGGTGGAATAAGTGATAGGATTGAACTCATGAAATTTGTAAGATTTGGCGAGAAGAACGGTCAGAAGACCCCGTGTGTCCTGGATGCTGATGGAACACTACGCGACATCAGTAGTGTTGTGAGCGAGATCGGCCCTGATACTTTGGGTGACGCGCTGATAGCCAAGATCAACGCAGCTGACCTCAGTGCGCTACCAAGTGTGTCCCCTGACGGCTTGCGCAAGGCCGCGCCAATGGCGACGCCGCGCAACATCTGGTGCATTGGTTTGAACTATTCCGACCATGCCGAAGAAGCTGGCATGGCGATTCCTGATGAACCGATATTGTTCAACAAGTCCACCGCGACCTATTGCGGCCCGGATGATGATATTCTCTTCAGTCCCAAGATGACCAAATTGGATTGGGAAGTTGAGCTAGGAATTGTTATTGGAAAACGGACACTTGATGTCACAGCTGATGAGGCCCTTGATCACGTCTTTGGTTATGTCACGGTGAATGATGTGTCAGAGCGTGCCTGGCAGCTAGAGCGCGGCGGGCAATGGGTGAAGGGCAAGAGCTTTCCAAATTTCTGCCCGACGGGACCATATCTGGTCACAAAGGACGAGCTCAGTGATGTTCAGGCACTTAGCATGTGGCTTGATGTCAATGGCGAGAGAGCCCAGGCGGGCTCAACATCGAAAATGATCTTCGATGTGAAAACCATCGTGTCCTATATGAGCGAATTCTGCCAGCTTGAGCCAGGTGACCTGATCTGCACGGGCACGCCTCCGGGTGTCGGAGCTGGTATGAGCCCGCCGAAATTCCTCAAGATAGGCGACAAGGTTACCCTTGGCATCGAGGGGCTTGGGGAGCAGGCTCAAACTGTGGTTGCGCTATAGCAAGGATGCCCGGAGGAGACCGAGATGGATGATCAGGAATTTGTTGGCCGCGTAGCTGTAATTACCGGCGGCGCGCGAGGTATGGGCGCTGCAGCAGCGGAACGACTCCTAAAGGCTGGCGCCAAGGTCAGCTTGTGGGACCTCAATCGCGATGCCACAGATGTGACGGCAAAGCGCCTGGCAGCCTTTGGCGAAGTGCAGGCTGTCGGCGTCGATATCAGCGATGCTGAAGCCGTCAGAACTGCTTGCGATCAGGTGATTGGGCAGTTTGACCAGATTGACATTCTAGTGAACTCTGCCGGCATTGCCGGGGTCAATGCATTGGTTGAAGCATTTCCCGCAGATGTATGGCGCAAGGTTCTTGATGTAAATCTGACCGGTGTCTTTCTTTGCTGTCAGGCCGTCATTCCGCACATGCGCAAGGGTGGCTATGGCCGCATCGTCAATGTCGCCTCGGTGGCTGGCAAGGAGGGTAATCCCAACGCGTCGGCCTATTCTGTTTCAAAAGCGGGTGTCATCTGCCTGACCAAGAGCCTGGGTAAGGAATTGGCGACTGAAAATATCAAGGTCAACGCGATTACGCCGGCGGTCATCAAGACTGAAATGCTCGATGATGTGACTCAGGAACAAATCAATTACATGGTCTCGAAAATCCCGATGGGGCGTGTCGGGACCGTTGATGAAGTCGCCGAGATGATCGCCTTCCTGTCTTCGGACCGTGCAACATTTTCTACCGCAGCTGTGTTCGATATGTCTGGCGGTCGGACAACTTATTAGGTACAGTTCCTCTTTGTAGACAAAATACAAAGGGGAGAGACATGAAGCTACCAAGACGCCGATTTGTTCAGGGCATCGCCGCAACGGCGGGTGCCGCGCTGGTACCCAGTTGCGCGCATGAGCTTGCCGCCGAACGCGTGGCCACAGCGCCATCAACACCTGTCGCATCTCTGTTGACCGGTGTGTCTCAACATTGGCTCGGCGAGGCCTTCTGGGGCAATCGTCTGCAGGACTGGCAGTTAAGTGACGGCTGGATCGAATGCCTGAACGGCGAACAGGATTGGGAAGTACGGACGGTTGCGCTGCTCACGCGCCAGCTCAATGACAGCCATGACGCTGCGCACCTTCGCGCGCGCACAAAGCTGCTAACACCAGGTGCGGTTGGCTTCTGTGGTTTTCTTCTGGGCGTTGGTCAGGGACAGCTTGATTATCGCGGCGCGGCACTTGCCCAACGCACCAGTGGCGAGGGAGGCGGCTTCATGGCGGTGATGGACGAGGCGGGCAAGCTTAGCTTCCGGGATTTTTCAGACCAGTCGGCCCCGCTGGACTATGCCCTGTATGAGACAGACAGCGCGGCCGCAATGTCCGGCTTACCGAACGAGGTCTTGCTCGACTGCCACATCGACCCTGTAGATGAGGGGCGGTTCGATGTCAGATTGATTGCCAGCGACGCGGAGTCGGGCGAGGAAATTGGATTTTGCGTGCGTGCGGGTGTTAGTGCAGAGGATTTGATTGGCGGAATTTCGCTCGTGTCGTCTCCGCCCAAAAAACGAGCCGGCGCGCGCTGGGCCTTTCAGGGCATCGAGAGCGGTGGTCCAAAGATCGATGCTCATGATGCGCAGGGCATTGGTCCTGTTATGGGGTGCATGCACAGTCTCAATCGTACAGTCTTGCGACTGTCGGCCCAGTTCATGCCTGTTGATCTTGGCGTACATCCGGTTGCCAGGTTCGACTATCGCCGATCTGGCGAGAGTGACTGGACGCAAGGGCCTGCGGAACCCATTGGCGACGGCTTTATGGCTTTGTTTCGGGTTGAGGGCTGGGACCCAGAGGCCGATCACGATTATCGTATCGTCTACCCGGATGCGGCGGCTGATGCCCTATTCGACGGACAGATTGTCAAAGATCCCGGTAGTACGCGAGATCTCAAGATTGCGCTCTATTCATGTATTTTGCCGAGTGCCAAACATCTCGACCGTGAAGATATTTCAGCAAAGATTCCCCAGGAACGGACACTCGGTCGGTACCGGCCTGAAAATGTCCTGTTCCCGCACAATCAGCTAGTTGCCAATTGCGATACACATGACCCTGACCTCTATGTGTTTTGCGGCGACCAGTATTATGAAAACTATCCAACACGGGATGCAAGCGATGGTCCGGAGCCAAAGCTCGATACGCTTTATCGCTGGTATCTTTGGTACTGGACTTTCAGAGAGTCTGTGAGAAGTCGCCCGGCAATTATGCTCGCTGACGATCATGATGTTCTGCAGGGTAATCTCTGGGGTAAAAGCGGCGATGGAACGGCTGGGCCGAGAGAAGAGGATGGCGGTTTCAAGCACGGCAAGGACGTTGTGCGTATGGTCTACCGTATCCAGCACGGACATAATCCTGACCCGTTTGACCCGACGCCAATCGAGCACAACATTCCAGTAGCCTATGCGAGCTTTGTTTATGGTGGCACCAGTTTCGCCCTCGTCGAAGATCGTAAGTTTAAGACTCCGCCTATCACTGACATCGACCCGCTAAAAACGCGCGGAGACCTGCTTGGCCAGCGTCAGGAAGATTTCCTGAAAGCCTGGGCCGAGATGGATCCTGACCTGCCCAAGGTGTGCCTGACGGCATCAATTTGGGGGTCACCGCAGACTGTCGAGAATGTGAAACCATTGCTGGACTTCGACTCAAACGGGTTTCCGCCGGATGGTCGGACCCGCGCTGTGAAACTGGTGCGTGATGCCAACGCACTTGTTCTCGCCGGCGACCAGCACTTGGCAATGATTGCACATCAAGGCGTGGACAGCCATGACGATGGCGCTCTGTTCTTTGCCGGTCCAGCAGCTGCCGCGTTCTGGCAGCGTTGGTTCGAAGGGCAGGGGGCGCTTGAAAACCAGCGAGATGGCGATCCCAATACGGGCGATTTTGTCGACACTTTCGGCAACAAGATGCGCGTTCTGGCGGTCGCAAATCCTAAAGTGACGTATGAGGAGTTTATCGCAGGAAAAGAGGGGTGGGGCAATTTTGTCGCCGACCGTGCTATCAAGAGTGAGGGGTATGGGATTGTGCGTGTCCAACATTCGGCCCAAAAGTACATTTTGGAGTGCTGGCCTTGGGATGCACCTCCGCAAACGAGTTCTCAATTCGCGGGCTGGCCGTATGAACATCCGTTTCCTCGCTCAAATTGATGGTTTGAACCAAAGGCATGACATGAATCTTGAGGCGGAACTTATCGCAACGGTGGACGTATCTGATCGTCTTGGCGAGGGCGTGCTCTGGCGCGAAGATGATCGTACGATTTGGTGGACGGACATTCTTGGGAAAAAGCTACACTGCCTTGCTTGGCCTTCTCGTGAGCTTAGCAGTTATGACGTTCCAGAGCGTATCGGCTCATTCTCGTTCATCCAAGGAAATCCGGACGAGTTTCTGATCGCATTCGAGTCCGGCATTGCCCGGTATTCGCCGACCAGCGGAAAACTTGCCTGGCTTGATAAGCCTGTCGGTCTTGGTGACGGTGTCCGTATGAACGATGGAAGAACCGATCCGCAGGGACGGTTCTGGGTTGGCTCCATGGTGGAGAGGGAGTTACGGGATGGAGAGCCCCCTAGCGGCATACTCTATCGTGTATCGCCGAAGGGGATCTGCGAGCCAGTGCTTGGTCAGGTCAGCATCTCCAACGGTTTGTGTTGGTCTCCAGATGGACAATTCGTGTACTTTTCAGATTCCGCCCTCGGTCAGGTCTACCGCGCGGGTTGGGATCCAAATACTGGTGTGCCGGGGCAGATGCAGGCTCTTAAAAAATTCGACGGCGCCAGCCCGGATGGAGCGGTAACAGACTCTGATGGAATGTACTGGAGCGCGCTATGGGGGGGTAATCGCATCGCTTGCCTCGATCACACAGGTGCAGAGGTCACCGCACTAGATGTGCCAGTTTCACAACCAACCTGCGTCGCCTTTGGTGGGCCGGACTTGGATTTGATGATCGTGACAACGGCAAAGGAAGCGCTTAGCCCAGATCAATTGGCGGAGCAGCCACTCGCTGGTTCGCTTTTGATTTACAAAACCTCGATCCGAGGCTGGCCGCAGGTCAGCGCACGTATGGCCGACGCATCGTGGCCATAGTTTACCTGATTGTGAAAGTTGTAGATTGTTGACTAAATAGACGGTATCGGGAAGATGCGTCAATCAATATAAGAAAAGTCACAGGGGGGGGATGAGCATGACAGTAGACGTTGTCAGCTTTTCGCATTTCACCCTGGTTTGGGCAGCGCGTTAGCGTGAATCCCAAGGCAAATAAGCTGGAGGGCTGAATATGGGACGATCCGTGCGAGCTGCGTTTATCGTGGCACTTGGTGGACTGATTTTCGGCCTGGATGCCGTGCTTATTTCCGGTGGGAACGCCTCTATCCGCTCTGAATTTCAACTAACTGACAGTCAGTTGGGCTGGGTCGTTTCAGCGGCAGGTTGGGGTGTTTTGCCTGCGCTGATCGTCGTTGGTCCTCTGGTCAACTGGATTGGCCGAAAGAACACTTTGATCCTGATCGCAGCGATGTACGTGGTTTCGGCCGTTACATCAGTGATTTCAACCGACTGGCTCATCCTGGCTTATGCCCGCGCCCTTGGCGGCATGGCATTCACGTCCCTGTCTGTTGCTTCAATGTACATTGGCGAAATCGCGCCGCCGCAGGTGCGCGGCAAGATGGTTTCAGTCAATCAGCTGAATATCGGTATCGGCATCTTTCTCGCTTTTCTGATCAACTGGTTCCTCGCAAATACGGCAGGTGAAGGCACGCTTGTTGTGAACTGGTTTGGAGTTGAAGCCAGCTTATGGCGATGGATGCTCGGCATCGAGATCATTCCTGCAATCATCTGGCTGGTCTTGCTATTGGGTATTCCAAAGAGCCCGCGCTGGCTGTATGGCGTTGGGCGCACCGAGGAAGCGCGAGCCATGCTGGTGCTGACCGTGCCGGAAGACAAAGTCGATTCAACTTTTGAAGAGATCAAAAACAGTTCGCTTGGCGAGAATTCCCTCGGCATTATTCCAAGCATTGTTGAGCTTTGTACGACCCATCTTGGAAAAGCGATGCTGATCGGCTTGCTGGTCGCTATTCTTCAGCCGCTGACGGGTATCAACAACCTGCTTTACTACGCGCCGATCGTGTTTGAGCAGTCTGGCTCCGGCACAAACGCCGCATTCCAATCTACAGTTGCTATTGGCGTAATCGCCATGGTTGCGACCGGTATTGCGATTGTGATCATTGACCGGGTTGGGAGACGACCACTCCTGTCCTACGGGTTGGCCGCCGCTGCGGTTTGCCTGTTATTGGCTGGCTGGGGCTTCTCACAAGCTTCCTATGTTTTAAATGCTGACGACTTAACGGCACTGTCGGCAGGTGTGCCAATTGAAGCGTTGCAGCCATTAATTGGCGTCGAATATGGCAGCGATGTTGCTTTCAAAAACGCGCTGGTTGAATCGCTTGGATTGGACGCAGCGCGTCAATTTGAGGGCGAGCTGATCAAGGCGAGTGTTGAGGGCCTCAATGCGGGTCTCATCATTTTCGGGCTACTCGGATTTGTTGCAGCGTTCAATGTTTCGATTGGTCCGATCATGTGGGTTCTGTTCTCGGAAATTTTCCCAACCCGAGTGCGAGGTATCGCAATTGCAGCTTGTGCACTGGTGACAAGTCTTGTTAGCGCTGGCCTTGCCAAAGTATTCCCCCAATTACTGGCGGAGTCGGGAGCCTCCAATGTCTTCCTGATGTTCGGTGGGATCATCGCTGTCGGATTGGTCGCGGTTTACTTCCTGGTCCCAGAAACCAAGAACAAGTCGATTGAAGAGATCGAGAAGATTTTCAAGGGCAACAAGGTCGGCGCATGAACGCCCAAGGTTACAGAGTAGGATAAGGTAACGTGCTAGCCGACAAAATTGTCATTGTGACAGGTGGATGCTCCGGTATTGGCTGGGGTATTACTCAAAAATGCGTTCGTGAAGGCGCGACCGTCATTGCCGGACAACGCAGCGTCTCTGGCAAGGACCGCATTGCGTCGCTCGCCGAGCAAGGCTTCAACGCTCATTTCAAGCGTCTCGATGTGTCGGATCCGGAGAGTATCAAGGCGTTCGTTGGCGAGGTGCATGCCGAGTATGGTCGGGTCGATGCATTGGTCAACAATGCAGGGATTACGATAGAGGAAGACTTCTTCGAGATTCCACTGGAAAAGCTCGATCTGCTCTGGGCGACCAACCAGCGGTCAGTCTTTTTGATGAGCCAGGCCGTCGCCAGGCATATGCGGGCGGAGGGCGGCGGTGCGATCTTGAATATCTCGTCCAATCATTCCTATGCAAGCGTTCCAGGCTACGAAATGTACGCGGCCACCAAGGGCGGGATTTCCGCCATGACCCGTGCTATGGCCTGGAGCCTCGGCAAATATGATATTCGCGTGAATACGCTCTCACCCGGTCTGACTATGACCGAAGGCGTGCAAGAGGTGCTTGAAAAGAAGCCGGAACTTGATGGTCCGTTTCGCAACATTCACGCAACAGGCGTGGTCAGTACTGTTGATGACATTGCCAATGCCGCCGCCTTCCTGATTTCAGATCAGGCCAAAGCGTTTGCTGGAGCCGACGTGCTGGCGGATCAAGGCGTTGCCGCGCTTCTGGTGCCACAGGATAATCTCGGCTAGATGTGCATTCTGGGGACGAGGCGAGGCAAGCAGGATGGTAGCTTCAATGATTTTTGATGATGGCGTGGATTTTTCGAGGACGCGCGCTTGACAACAAGTCTCTTCTTTACACTCGTGCCTCTATTTGTATATTGTCAACAATAGCTCGAAAGCGTAACCAACATCAAGGGTCCACAGTTAAAAACGACCGGTTTGATAGTGGCAAATAATTCAGCAGGCAGAGCAAAGGGAGGAAAGCGGAAATGGCGCTAAAAGTTGTCGACAAAGACGTTCCCGAGCCGCTTTCGTTGTCCGTGGTTTCATCTGTCGAGACTGAATATTACCGCGTTCCATTGGTCGAGGCCTTAGTAGACGCCAGTCATGGCGTTCATACGGATTTTGAACTCATTCTATGCCGCGTTGCGCTTTCTGACGGCACGCAAGGCGTAGGCTACACTTATACCGGTGGCAAAGGCGGGCGCGCGATTGCGGCTCTTATCGAGCATGACATCAAACCACTTCTGGTTGGCCAGGAGGCAGGCGATGTCGAGGCAATATACGCGTCGTTGCTATCACAACTCCACTATGTTGGACGCGGCGGGCTTCTGAGTTTTGCTGTCGCAGCAGTGGATATCGCCCTCTGGGATTTACGATGTCTCAGCAAAGGGCAATCATTAGCTAAATTGCTTGGGGCCACAACGGATCGTGTCGATTGCTATGCAGGTTTTATTGATCTGCATTACAGTCCTGAACGCTTGTCACAGCATGTCGCAAACCATCTGGACATAGGGCATCGCGCGATAAAAACAAAAGTTGGACGCGCCAACATACAGGAAGACCTGGACCGCATTGCCGCTGTACGTGAGGCCCTAGGGCCTGACAAACCCCTTATGGTGGATGCGAACTGGTCATACAATATCGATCAGGCAATCGAATTCGGGCGCGCTGTTGAGCGCTACGATATCGCCTGGTTCGAGGAGCCGATCTCACCTGACGAATTCGAAGGCTATGCGCGCATTGCCAGCAGCGTGAACATACCTCTGGCGATGGGCGAGAACCTCCATATTTTTGAAGAGTTTGAACGCGCCGTCCGTTATGCTCGCCTAACCTACTTGCAGCCTGATGCTTCCAACATTGGTGGGATTACGGGATGGTTGAAGGTTGCTGAGCTGGCTAAAGCGTCAGGTTTGACGATATGCAGCCACGGCATGCACGAACTGCACGTATCGCTGTTGGCGGCGCAGCCGCACGCTGGGCTATTAGAGGTTCATTCCTTTCCGATCGATCAATACACCAAGCATCCGTTGGTGCTCGAAGATGGGCGAGCTCTAGCACCAAATGTTCCTGGAACGGGGGTAATTTTTGATGATTATAAACTCCGCCCCTACCTCGTCTATCAATCCTGAAGGATATCAAAATGATTGCAGCTCAGTATCTCGGAGATTCCAAGTTTGGGATTATCGAGAGTCATCCCGTTGCACCTGGCCCTGAAGAGGTCCGTCTAGAGGTCGGCTATTGCGGCATATGCGGAACCGATATGCACATCTATCATGGCTCTATGGATGGCCGTGTGAAGCCGCCTTGCACCACTGGACATGAAATGTCCGGCATCGTGCGCGAGCTTGGCTCTAATGTTGAGGGCCTGGAGATTGGCGACAAGGTTGTTGTTCGCCCTCTCGACTATTGCGGTAACTGCCCGGCCTGCGATGCCGGATGTTCTCACATTTGCCACAACCTGAAATTCATGGGCGTCGACTCTACAGGCGCCTTCCAGAACAGTTGGACTGTCCATGCCCGGACGGTACACAAACTGCCTGATTCCATCGATCTGCGCCGCGGCGCTCTGGTTGAACCCCTCGCTGTCGCTTGCCACGATGTGGCGCGGGCCCGGGTCAAGGCGGGCGAGCATGTGGTTATTCTCGGCGGTGGCCCGATTGGCCAATTGGTTGCGCAGGTCGCCAAAGCTGCGGACGCCGAAGTACTGATTTCTGAAATCAACGCGGCGCGCTGCAAGTTTGCAGAAGATCATGGTGTGATGGCGATAAATCCGCTGGAAAAGGACCTGTCGGCTTTCGTGCAGGGCTGGACCGGTGGCAAAGGCGCGGACGCCGTCTTTGAAGTTTCTGGCGTGCAGGCGGCGGTCGACACGATGACCGAAGTTGCAGCGGTGCGCGGCCGGATTTGCGTGGTTGCCATTCATTCTCAGCCCATGAAAGTTGACCTGTTCAAGTTCTTCTGGCGCGAATTGGAAATGGTTGGCGCGCGGGTCTATGAAGCGGTCGATTTCGACAATGCGATTGATCTGATTGCCTCCGGGGCGATCGATGCTGATGCGTTTATCTCCAGCGAGTTTCCGCTCGAGCAAATCGGCGATGCGTTCGAGGCAATCGAGAACAATCCAACGGGTATGAAAACCCTCGTAAAGTGTAGCGATTAGATATGACTCAAATGGTTTTGGGCATGTTTTCTCTTGCCGGGAAGACAGCACTCGTCACAGGCTGCAAGCGTGGCATTGGCAAAGGTATTGCGATTGCTCTGGCCGAGGCCGGAGCAAACATAATCGGTGTTTCTGCGAGCCTGGAGAAACAGGGGTCAGATGTCAGCAAGGCTGTTGAAGCCCTTGGCCGAAGCTTCACCGGCTACTCATGCGATTTTTCTGATCGCGCCGCGCTTTATGCCTTTATCGCAGAGGTCAAGGCCAATCACCCCCAGATTGATATCCTGATCAACAATGCGGGCACCATATTGCGTGCACCAGCGGCCGAACACCCGGATGAGTATTGGGATAAGGTTCTGGAAGTGAACCTCAGCGCCCAGTTCGTCATTAGCCGCGAGTTTGGAGCCGAGATGGTCAAGCGTGGCTCTGGCAAGATCATCTTTACCGCGTCACTTCTGTCCTATCAGGGTGGGATCACTGTCCCTGGTTACGCCGCCAGCAAAGGCGGTGTCATGCAGCTGGTCATGGCCTTGTCGAACGAGTGGGCCTCAAAGGGCGTGAACGTGAACGCCATCGCACCTGGCTATATCTCGACCGACAATACTCAGGCGCTACGCGAAGATGCAGACAGGTCTGAGGCCATCCTCGCACGAATTCCGCAGGGGCGCTGGGGCACACCGGATGACTTCAAGGGACCAGCTGTGTTCCTCGCTTCGGATGCCGCCGGTTACGTGAACGGCACCACACTGCTTGTCGATGGTGGCTGGATTGGGCGCTAGGGATATGACGATCTATAACAATGTGAACTTCATCGATGGGAAGTATGTACCGGCTGGCAGTAAGGCCACAATTGATATCCTCGATCCAAGTACGGGCGCGGTCATCGGCACAATTCCGAAAAGTACAACAGACGATGCTGAGGCGGCGTTGCTGTCAGCAAAGAGAGCGCAAAAATCCTGGGCGAAACTGACAAATCGGGAGCGCGCCAAACACTTGCGTGCTCTTGCAGCCGGAATAAGAGTGCGGGCTGACGAACTTGCCGCGCTAATTGTTACGGAGCAGGGGAAACTGTTCTCTCTCGCCCAAGGTGAGGTCGAGGCGACCGCAACCTTTATCGACTATGCCTGCGATCACGCCTTGATGATCGAAGGCGATATCCTGCCATCAGACTTTCCGGACGAGAAGATCTACATCCACAAGGTGCCACGCGGCGTGGTTGTGGCGATCACGGCGTGGAACTTTCCCTTGGCGCTGGCCGGACGAAAGATTGGGCCAGCGTTGGTCACCGGAAACACGATTGTGGTGAAGCCAACCCAAGAGACGCCGCTGACGACTTTGGTTCTGGGGCAGATCGCCAATGATGCCGGACTGCCGCCCGGAGTTCTGAACATCATGAATGGTACAGGTAGTGAAGTCGGCGCCTACCTCTGTCAGAGTGAGCACACGGCGATGATTACAATGACCGGCAGCACTTATGCCGGGCAGCAGATTTATCAGGCGGCTGGTAAGCACCTGGTTCCGGTCATGCTGGAACTTGGCGGCAAGGCGCCCTTTGTGGTCATGGATGATGGCGACATCGATTTCGCAGTTGATGTGCTCATGGGTGCCAGGTTTACCAATTGTGGTCAGGTCTGCACCTGCGCCGAACGAGTCTACGTCCATGAAAGCGTGCATGACGAGTTTGTTGCAAAACTGCTTCCCAAGGTCAAAGCCCTACAGGTCGGCGATCCGATGGAAGGTGACACCGATATGGGTCCGAAAGTAAATGCCTCGGAGATCACCAATATTGATGGCATTGTGCAGCGTAGTGTCGAGCAGGGCGCGACAGTGGCCTGCGGTGGCAAGCCCGCCAAGATTGAAGGCTATGAAGGCGGTTTCTGGTACGAGCCGACCGTCCTCACTGATGTCGGTCAGGACAACGTCGTCGTTCACGAGGAGACGTTTGGTCCAATCTTGCCGATCGTGAAATTCTCAACCCTTGATGAAGCGTTGGAATTCGCCAATGACAGCGAGTATGGACTGGCGGCCTATTTCTACTCTGCCTCCAATGCCAATATCCATCGCTTTATTGCCGGGATCGATGCAGGTGAACTCTACATCAATCGCGGCATGGGGGAGCAGCATCAGGGCTTCCACAATGGATGGAAGATGAGCGGCATGGGCGGCGAGGACGGAAAGTACGGCCTCGAGCAATATATGGACAAAAAAACCGTCTATCTGCGCGAGGTTTAAACCCTAGCGGACATTTTCCTTCAGTGCCTTGATAGCGCCGCGTGTATCCCCGGCGCGAAGGGCATTGAGGATAGCCATATGCTCCGCGATGCTCTGTTCAGGTGTCGAGATGCGCTGATAATTCATGCGCATGCGCAGAACGATTGGCAGCCAGATATTAAGCAGGTCCTCGCTGCCAGCGAGTCCAACAAGATATTTGTGAAAGTTAAGGTCGATCTCGGTCGCAGCTGAAAAATTCTTGGACGCCAGCGCGTCGCCGAGATCCTCGATCAGGTGTTCGAGATTGTCAAAGTCCTCTT
Source organism: uncultured Hyphomonas sp. (assembly GCA_964350465.1). Taxonomy (GTDB): domain Bacteria; phylum Pseudomonadota; class Alphaproteobacteria; order Caulobacterales; family Hyphomonadaceae; genus Henriciella. Next base: position 4,809 of record CAYGKE010000020.1, on the reverse strand, counting down.
CCGTCAATTTTCCCTTGAGCAAACCGATTGAATGCGACTCGATGCGAATTCGCAAATCGATCATCAGTTTTTCGTGCTCGGTCGCCAGAACGTTGTTGACCGTGACACCGCAATTACGTTTCGAGACGAGCAGTCCCTCTTTTGTCAGCTGCAGGAGCACGTCTCTTATTGGCCCTCTGGATACACCAAAGCGCTCGGCCAGCAATTCTTCTCGCAGCCTTTGTTCGGGCTGTAGTGCGCCGGAAATAATATCAGTTCTAATCTGGTCGGCAATCTGGTCGCGTACGGATTGGATCTTTGAATGTTTCACGGGGTACCTTCTGTGTTTTTAATCTTATACGCTAGGTTATTTTATTGGCTTATTGTGAATTGTTAGCGACAATTCTTAAATGTGCTTTGTTAAAGAACAACAATCAAGGGGGGGCAATCTATAGTTTTCCGAAGAGTTGATGTTTTTCAATGCCTTGCGGAATTTAGTGGTCGTGCTCGTAAGCTGCAATCAACAGTTAATCAGGGCAAGAATGTTATGACTGTCTAATTTGAACGCCGATTCTGCTTGTATTGCACTTTGTCTACAATAACTCGAATTTTGGCCAGCAAACAGGAGCCGCGCTACAGTTCAATTTCCATAGGCCTAGGTGTGACCACTGTGAGCGATAGGTAAATGAGCCGATACTAGCCCCCTAGAGTTGACCCTCGGCTAGCAAGTCCGCCGCATAGTTGGCGGCCCGCGCTGAGAACGCCATATAAGTCAGCGACGGATTCTGACACGCCGCAGAGGTCATGAAAGACCCGTCTGTGATGAACAGGTTCGGAATATCGTGCGCCTGACACCATCCGTTGAGGACTGAATTTGATGGATCTCGTCCCATCCGTGCCGTCCCCATTTCGTGGATCCGATTACCGAGTGCTGTTGGCGGGCTTTCCGGCGCGTAAATGTCCCTGAAACCTGCAGCCTCAAGCATCGCGATGCCGTCCTTGCGTGCTTCCTCAATCATGATGTGCTCGTTCTCGCCAAGCTTTGTGTGGAACTCTGCGAGAGGCAAGCCCCATTGGTCGGTCTTGGTGGCATGCAGTTCGATACGATTGTCAGAGTTCGGTAATACTTCACCGAAGGCGTAGAGCGACAAGGACCAGGGACCGGGTGTCCGATGGTTCTCCTTGAGTTCACGTCCAATACCTTTTCGTTGTCGTGGTCCCGAATTTACCGGTGCCGACCAACCCTGATATCCAAACCCCCTCAAATAAGGTTTGTCCTGCTCTGTGATATTTGCAAAGCGCGGTACATAGATACCAGAAGGACGTCTGCCGAAGACCGTCTTGTCTGTGTGTCGATCGATCAGTCCGCTGATGACGTTGCCAGAGACATGATCCATCAGGTTGCGACCAACCTGTCCGGACCGGTTTGCCAGGCCGTCGGGGAAGGCGTCCGACTTTGACTGCAACAGAATCATCGCGGACCCAACGCTAGAGGCGTTCAGAAATATGATCTTTGCCGTATAGCGTTTCGTTTCCTTGGACTTCTGGTCGATCACATTGACCGCCGTCACGCGCCCGGCTTCGTCGTCATACTCGACAGAGTGGACGATAGCGTCATTGACGATGGTGCAATTGCCCGTGCGCATTGCGGCGGGTAGTGTCGCATTCAGCGATGAGAAATAGGCTTTGAAGCTGCAGCCAGTATGGCATTGATTTCTAGCCTGACACTTTCCGCGCCCAAGGTCCATTTGCTCCTGCGTCGGCTCGGTCAGGTTTGCTGATCGGGTGTTGATGACTGTGCGTCCGGGAAATGCAGCTTCGACAGATGCGCGAAACTCCTTCTCGACATCGGTCATTTCGAAAGGCGGCTGGAATACGCCGTCCGGTAGCTGCTCAAGCCCCTCAGCCGCACCGGCTACGCCGACAAATCGCTCGACATGATCATACCAGGGCGCGATGTCATCATAACGAACGGGCCAATCGATTCCGTGGCCATCTTTGGCATTGGCTTCGAAGTCCTGAGGTCCGAGCCTGAGTGACACACGCCCCCACATAACGGAGCGGCCGCCTGTATGGTAGCCGCGTAGCCACTCGAATTCTGATCCTTCAGCCTCTTCATAAGGGTGTTGATCATCGCGGACCCAAAATTGCTTCGATGCCCACGACATGGACCAGCCGGCCCCCTTGTTCTGGACGGGATAGTGGTCGCGCAATTCCTGCTGCGGTATACGGTCGAAGTTTGGTCGCTCCCACGGCAGCAGCATGTCTTTATAGTCGCGCTCGGGAACAATTTCTTTACCGCGCTCCAACACAAGTACCTTTAGGCCGCGTTCAGCCAATTCCTTGGCGGACCAGCCGCCACTCATTCCCGAGCCAATTACAATCGCATCGAAGTCTGACATCCTGATCTCCGGGGTTTATTGGGTGAGCCGGGCGGCAGGTTCCCAGCGACCGGGCACAGGCTCATAACCGTATTCGCCATACGCTCCCTCTTCAGTGGACATAAAAATCTGCTCGGCCAGCAGTTTGAATTGCTTGTAGCCAGGTACGGTTTCGCCTGTGTCGAAGGTCGCTGCGTCAAATGCTTCGAGTGCCGCTACCGCCTCTGCGCGTGGCGCTGTGGTGAAGTCATCACCAAGCTTTGTATCAAGTTCTGTTTTCAGGTTGGTTAGCATCAAGCGTTGCGCTGCCTTTGTATCTTCAGCAGCCCAATCGGCCATGAGTGCATCGAGGTGGCCATGCAGGTTGGCATCAATTGCGCCAGGCGTTTCAGTTTGCGGAAAAAACATGTCGCAGAGCCGGGCAACGAATTGTATCTCGTCCAGCGTGTAAAAACGCCCGGGCTCATTTACGCCAACAAGCGTCGCGTCGAGTGCGGGTTCCGAGCCACAGGCCGATAGTAGAGCAGTTCCGCCAACACTTGCGATTGCTCCCAATAAGAATTGTCTACGGTCGCCGCGCATCTTTCGCTCCCTTGGTCTTCTTTATGATGCTACTATTGTTGACAATATATATCATAGCAAATGATTTCTGGCTCTATTGTTTAGCTTGGCCCAAAGCACGCCCGGGTGTAGCGTAAGAGCCTGGGAAATGGCGCTACATCACCTGGTTGGTCCTCGGCTGATTCATCAGAATCGGAGGGGTCCTCCAGGCCTGTTCGAGCTTTTGTGCGACCTAATTGTCTACAATAGACAAAAAAATCGAGAAATGTTGATCCGTATGCAACCCGTTTTGCCGTTGGTGTTATGAGCTTTAGACAGGGGTTTATGGTCGGAAACAATTAAGTTCTATCACCCAAAATCCAAAATAAAACTATTGTAAACAATGTGTTGCTCGGGGATTTACCCGCCGCCACCATCAGCGTGTATGCGATTTGTGACAGTGGCCACCCTTTTCAGGGTATTTGATTGTGTGACCTGATTGCCGCAATTGTAAACAATCGACGAAATAAATGTTGTCAACAATATGTTGTCTGCTAGTGTGCCTTTTGTCAGGAAATATCCAGACAGCTGTTCTGAATTCACCGAGATGGGGTTGAGGGCGGCGGAATCTAGGGAGGAGAATTAAGATGAATGTGACCCGCTTTTCCAAGCGTGTATTGTTTTCTGCTACATCGGCTGTTGCACTAGCAAGCTTTGCTGCACCGATCGCTAATGCACAAGACACCGAGGCTACCCAGGACGAAGATGCGGTACTCGACAAAGTTGTCGTGACCGGCATTAAGGGCAGTATCGCCAAGTCAATCTATGATAAGCGCGACGCCGACAATATCGTTGATACGATCAACGCTGAGGATATCGGCAAGTCGACTGATCAAAATATTGCCGAAGCGATGAACCGCATTACAGGTGTCAGTATTTCGACAACTGATGGTGAGGGTTCGCTTGTCTCGATTCGGGGTTCGAGCCCGGACCAAAATGTTATCACACTGAACGGCGCACCTCTGGGATCGACAGGCTTCAACCAAGCGGTCGATCTATCACAATATTCCGCCGACATCCTCTCAAAGATTGAGGTCATCAAAACACCATCCGCCGATCATGAAGAGGGTTCATTGGGCGGTCTGGTCAATCTTACCACTCGTAAGCCACTTGATCTTGCTGACAATGTTCGATCTATCACCGCGCAGGGGCGGTATAACGAGTTTTCCAAGAATAGTGACTACAAGGTATCCGGTACTCTGTCTCACAAGTTCTTTGACGACAAATTTGGCATAATCGTTTCAGCTGTGGATGAAACCAATTCACTGCGGCGCGATACGTTCAATGGAAACGATTGGGACGGCTACCGGGCATATGGAGCTGTCGATACTGACGGAAACGAGTATCAAGCCACCAGTTATGGCGATCCCGCCATCTGGGGTATCGCTCCTCGTTCGATCGCATTCTCATCTGTTGAGGGTAGCCGAGACCGCCAAGCAATCGATATTGCAAGCCAATGGGCGCCAACAGACCGCACCGATGTTACGGTCAATTTGAGCTTTGCCAGGCAGGATATTGAGAATCGGTCTGATGCGATCACGATCCGTACGAACGACCAGACACGAGATCCGAACTTCGACATCCCTGGTGTTGTTCACCCTAACAACATTCCGCTGGATCCAAACACACAAGTGCCACCGTTCACCGATCCAAAAGACTGGCATATCATCGATACAGACACGCGAACTTGGGAACGTATTCTTCGCCGGTTTGAAAGTGGTGACATCAATTCCGGGTTCAATAAATTTACAAATGAGAACACGACTGCGTCTTTGGAATTCAACCACGAATTTACAGACAGGTTGCGTGTTTCCCTCGGCGGTAGCTATCAAAAGTCGGAGGATATTCC
>CAYGKE010000019.1:0-35235 GCA_964350465.1 uncultured Hyphomonas sp. | reverse complement strand
CCCGGCTGAGCGATTACAGGAGTGTGTTGCGTCGATCGGTTGAATCGGCAGGCGTTTTAGGCCGCTGAGCTAATGTCTGGTTTTGCGCCCACAAGAGCCCCTTCGGACTGAGGAGCTCAGCGGACCATCCGAACGGCCTCGAACGATGAGTCGTCTCCCATGTGGAAGTAGAAATGGCCAATGATGCGTCCATGTTCCACGATCGTTGCGGAACCCCGCCCGCACCTATCGTCTCTTTCGTCCATTCCCTGCCAGCTGAACTCAGCGTGTGGAACTCCATCGGCGAGAGAATACCGAACGTCCAACCACGCGCGAACCGCTATAAATCGCATCTCACTGTCCTCTCCATCAAATTTGATGAAGCCTGGAACGACTAAATCGACATATTTTTGCTCCCACATATCCATGTGGGAAATTCGCCAGCGACCCATGAACTTTTTTTCTATCTCATTCATGGCGATGAGCGTAGCCAAGTTTATCTAAAAGCAAAATCCGATGATGGTGAAAATCTATCAGTCGAAAACCTTAGGACTGCTCCCGGCGTCACAGCAGACGTTAGCAATCAGCTCAGCACTTTAGGTCCCAATCCAATTTGCTCGCCGCTTTTCGCACAAACTCAGCATCTTCAAAGTTTTGGTCTAACCATTCGAATACGGCCTTTGCGACCGACAGCAGCTCTGAACGGCGCTCGTCATCTGACTTGGCTTTATAGTCGGACGCGCAAAAGTTAGGGTATTGTTTTTTGCCAACACCCAAAATTTCAACATAATCAGGTGTCTCAATCAGCGACGGGCCAAGTCGGACTACGATTTTGTTTACGCCATGGAAGTTGAAGGGATAGGAGAAGGCGCTGTTGATCTGCTCTTCAACTTCTTCGCCGACCGCATCCATCCGATAGCCGCCAGAAATGGCACCTTTTTCATTAGGTGCAAACTGAAACTTCCATTGCGACATATCAATCCAATAATCGACTGTGCATATTTGCTCAAGGCAAGTTGGACTTTCGTGTGCCGTCGGATTGGCGTTAGGTCCGCTCCTGGCCCATTCCTGCCGTTGCCGACAAGCTTCCTATTCTGGACCCAGAAACAACCGCTAGCTCATGCTCTCCGGCCCAGAGTAGATCTCGCTCTGTCTGCTTGAGCCACAAAGCAACACGATGAGGCACGCTAAGGCAACGAGGTAGAGGATATTGCTGAGGCCCAACGCGAAAAACAAACCCATATTCGGTGTGCCCGAACTGAACTGATTGAATAAAATCGGCATCGCAATTGATGAGAAGGCGATGAAGGGGATTGGCATCAATCCCCACAGGGCGGACTTCCCCCGATCATGTAGACGCCGAACGACCGCCGCCGCCAGAAGACCGATAGTCAAAACGAAAACGAAAATCATCAAGGCCAACATTCGGTTGAAGTTGGGTGCTAGCTCAGGATGGTTTCCGCGAATGGTAATCGAGTAACCGTCGGGTCCTTGTCGCACGGTGGCTTGGTCTGGGTTTTCTAACGCGAATTCTTGCATCCGCTCCAAACTTGCCAACATTTCTGGAACGATGATCCCTGCCATTACGACAAATGAGAGGAACAAGACAAACGCGACATAAGGCCAAAACTGAGAACGTGTTTCGCGTCCTTTGAAGTCAGCCAAGTTGACTAAATTGTACTTGATTGTCCTGATTAGTCCCATTGTCTGCCTACCTGTATCTTCAGGATTTGCATGGTGGCACTGCGGACCGCAAGCACTTTCTGGCCGCTTTTGGCGATTAGCTGCCAGAGCATCAGAGTCTTATTTTGGGCGTTTTAAGACGCACAGTTTGTCCATGTTAGGGTATGGGTGAAGTGCTTGGATAGCCCAGCATACTTGAAGATTTGATTGATCTTCTCGCGTCCAGTTTGGGGCGTACCCCAAAATGGACGCCAGGCACTGGCAACGTTGTGGCAACGTCGGAAGGCTGCCGAACCTGTAAAATGGCAACGTTAAACTACGTTAGACTACGATCGACTGCGATAAATTACCATATTTACAGGGGTTTAGCCTTTTTCCTGAAGTTTGACATTGCAGGGGTCACAAGTTCGAACCTTGTATCGACCACCATTTTCTCTCATCATTTCAATGGCTTGCTCGGTAGCGATTTCCGACCCTAAGTTGTTCGGTGTTCGTGTTACCACCGTGTTACCACCGAAATTTTCTGTGGATGAGATGGGGTTTGCGTGATTTAAATCGCGAAGCCCAAACATAATCTGGATTTGTCCGCACTTTAAGCTCGCGGTGATGAGACCAATGGGGCACAAACCGCTCCAAAATCTGCGAGTGAGTTGCTAGTTTTCGGCTGAATTGTTCGACTTTTGAATAATCGTTCCTACAAGCCGCCCCACTATCGAGTGTGTGAAGATTGGCGCCCCAAACCTTGGCAAGGTTCGAAGAATCACTAGAGCGCTGTTATTAAGGTAGTTATTGGTAGCCATTTGTAGTGAATCGTTGCCCAAACGAGGGTGGTAATGCCGTTTGTCGTGGCCCACACGTTGCCCATCGGTGCTGCGCTACCGAGCGACTTAAGTCGCCCTAAACCAGCCGTTGATCGTTTCCGCAAATTGAGCAAGTGACGACGTTCGCTGTTGCGGCGATTGAGTTTCGTTGGAGTGTGCCACCAGCCTTCTTTTACTCTTCGTTGTCGGCCCGATCTGTGCAGCCCGCAGGATCAGTTTCGTCGCCCTGCAATTCACGAAGATAAGAGTAATGTGTGGCACAGTACGGACAGATGATGTTGTACGCGTCACCCATTTGCAGGTAGATATGTGGGTGATCGTGCGGCGCACTTGCGCCAATGCATACGAACTGCTTCTGGGCGATGTATATTTTCCAGATCCCGATATCGTTTTTGTATCTGATGATTGTCGGACGCGTTCCAATCCCAGCATTCATTGCAGCGGCCTTGTCTTTAGGGCATCTCGCAGGTTTGACCGACTTGAGTGTATGGCCGATTGCAATCCCACCCGTCGCCAGAATAATTCAGGTGCGAATTCGCAGGCAAATTTAACAGCGTGCAGTCAGACCCTGTCTGCAAGAACCCTCGTTCACAATCCCACCCTCCACCATAGAGGCTGCTGGTAAGAAAACCATTGGCAGGAACATCTATGCGCTCGCAGGTCAGCCGGACTTGCGCGTAACCGCGCTCACACTCCCAACCTGCTCCGTATCCACGGTCCGTCAGATAGGCATTTTCGGGAAGCGGGATTGCCTCACATGTATCTCTTTCTCGCTGATAGCCTCGATCACACGACCAGCTCGAGCCGGAATAACCAAGATACGCATTTTCGGGGACAGCAAACGGGTGACATAAGTCAGCTTCACGTTCAAATCCATAATGGCACTCCCAGCCGCGTCCAAACGCAGAGTTCGTTGCATAAGCGTTGCTCGGGACCGAAATCTCGAGACACTCTGATCCATTTGATCGATACCCGGCGTCACAGGTCCAGCCTGATAGACTTTCTTGGGCCGTGGCGTTTTCTGGAATTTGTCCGGAGGCCGACTGGCTGCTAGCGCCTTGGGCTGAGAATGTTACCAAGAGGCACAAAAGTCCTGCTCGCAATAGTTTTTGAGAGCGGCCTTTTCGCGGGTCGGTGGTCGACAACAGGGCGTTCGTTTCCGCCATTGTGTTACTTCCTCTGCCCGTTTTTGGTGTTTTGCCGACGATGCTCTGCCAGTGCGTCATCAAGGTTAGAATACGTGTACGGCCCGACTTTGTATTGAACGGTATTCACGGCAATTACTCCTTCTGGCAGGTCCATTGCGTCGGCCAAAGCGAGTGCGTCGCCCGTCTTCTTATCATTATTGGCTTTAGCCTGTTTGGGTGCGGTCCTATTTGATGCGTTTGGCATAGTGATCAGTCTCCATTTTGATCTTGTTCAGTTGGTGAATTAGCACTCCGTCTATTGTCAATTCTCGCTGCGATCTGATGGCTATCGGCAGAACACGAACCCGCAGAGTTTATTGGTCGGCATCTCGAATGCGCGCGAGTAATTCGTCCGCTGAACCAAGGGCGGTCAGTGTATCGCCTGAGCTAAATGTCACGGTGCATTTTTTCTGGTCGCGGCTTTGAACGTCGCGCAATCTCGCAATGTGCGCGGGATTAATGTGCTCATCTACATTTCGATCAAGGTTTTGGAGTGTGATGAAGATCATATCTTTGTCTTTCGTTGCAGGTCACGGAGCTGAGCTGTTTCGAAGCGCAGTTCAGCGCTTACTTGAATTGAAGTTTGCCCGCTGTGACCTTTTTGGAAGCGGGATCAACAACAAGTTCGAATTCGACGGTTTGGCCTGCAGATGCGGATGCGACGCCAGCTTTCACCAAGGCATCAGACAAGAAACGAATATCTCTTTCGCCATCTGCTCGTTTTATAAGTCCAAATCTTCGTTCGGAATTATAGTACTTTATTGTGCCTTTTATCATGCATACTCCTCAATGTTCTCTATCGCCCTTCCGGACGAAGGAAGTTGACGGGCTAAACCGTTGCTGGGACGGCTTTTCGTTGCAAAGTCAGGTCGAGTATTTTGAGAACCACGTCTCTATAGGATAAACCAGCATCAATCCGGCATGCCTCTGGGAAGTAACTGCTGTTCGTCGTCATTCCAGGAACTAGATTGGCCTCCAAAAAGTGAGGAACGCCCCGAGCATCCATCTTGATGTCAATCCGGCCAAAATCACGCCCGCCCAGAGCACCAAATGCACGTAAAGCGAACTCTGCAACGCGAGAACGGAGCTCTCCGTGGACGGCCTGCAGAACTTCTCGATTTGCTTTTTTAGCTTCGGCCCCGAGGATTCTGTCGCCGTGTTTGTTAGGCTGAGCGATAATCTCTACGGGCATTGCATGTGCAGATCGATTGGAGCCCTCGCCAAGAATAGCGACGGTAAATTCTCTTCCTGTTAAGACCCGTTCCACAAGCGCGACTCGGCCAAAGTTATGGACGACGGAACGAGTTTTCGCCTCGAAGCTGGGGAAATCACGAACGATTGAATCGTCGTCAATTCCATTCCCATTCGCCGCGTCCAACGGCTTCACAAACAGTGGATAGGCGAGCGGCAAATCTTCATCGGCGCTGAACTGGTCAGGACGCGCGAGAAAAAACTCAGCCGTCGCGACGCCTTTGTTTCGAAGAAAGGTTTTCGCCGTGCTCTTGTTTGAGTCAAACTCTAGCGTTTTGAACGCTGACCCGGAGTACAATACCTGGTTGCGATCGAAGAAATCTGATAGCCAAATTACTTCTCCGCCGAGATCATCAAAAATATATTTGACGCAAAGGATTACTAGATCAGGGCGTCGATCAACGATTTCTCGAAGGTCACCCTTTGACGTAACTAGGTTGAACCGAACACCTGAATGTTCATGACCTAGAACGTCCGCGATACCTCGGCAGGTCTCGACAGAGCCGAAACCGCTCTCTCGCATGCCCGCCGTTTCAGTTGTCACGATCTCTATTCCACCCGATTTCGGCGCGGGCGATTGCATATTTGATGTACGAGTTTTCATCGCGTTTTGCCAACGCATCGACGCAACTGCTTTTCAAAAAGGGGATTGCATCGCCAATCATCACCCGAGTCTGTCAGATGAGCGTTGTCAGGAACAACGACCTCCACGCACTCCAGCGCGCGGGCTGAAAACCCACGTATACACTCCCATCCCGTTCCATAGGATAAATCCGTGAGGTAGCCATGTTCAGGCACATTGATCGCCTCGCACTCGTCATGGATTTTTCGGTAACCGCGTGAACACGCCCACCCATCTCCGTAAGTGCTTCCGGACAAGTATCCGTTAGTCGGGACATTGATCTGTCGACAGACCTTACTATCCCTCGCAAACCCGCGCACGCATTCCCAGCTCTGGCCATCTGCCTTAAGGTAGGCGTTTGCGGGAATGATGACTTCTCGACACGCTCCGTTTGCGGCGTTGAACCCGCGAAGACAATCCCAACCAGTTCCGTACTGCCTATCATTGAGGTATGCATTTGCTGGAGCGACCACGGCTAAACATGTTCCAGCTGCTTCTCGGTATCCAGTATCGCAGGACCAGCCTTGGCGGTAGGATTGTTCGGTCGCGTTGTCCGGGACAGTTGGGGCAACTGTTGTTTGCGCAGAAGCAGCGGCAAATGAAGCGAGCAGCATCGTCGAAGACGCGACAATGGATGATTTACGCATGATCAACCAGCCGAGGTAATTGCAATACCTATTCATTCTCTGTTTCCTGGCTTGAGGTTTGCCGGGCGCTAGCGGCAGTGCGTTTAGATTCAAGGAAACGATCGGAGTCTGCTTCAATCGCTTTCGCTAGGGCTTCGTGATCCACGGACCAATAATGGGTTGCGCCTGGCTTTCCTTTTGGGGGGCGCTCCACGAGAATTGTCTCGATGTGCCGATAGGCTAGAAACGACAATCCGACGATCGATTCCTCTTCAGATTCGATCGTATATTCCCCAGCCGGTAGCTGCTTTCCAATGTCATCAATCGAAAATGGAAACTGGAAGGTAACCAGCTTTTTGTTGATCCTTTTGACCACGCGCGTACTCCCATAGTCAGACTATCGGGTCCAACGAAACCGCAGGCGCGCGCACGGGCTTCCACGAAGCAGAAATGCCGGAGCCCGAGTGCTAACTATATTGTTCGATTTGGCCGCGAGATCGAAACTACTCAGCGCATTCGTCCAGGAAGCGCCAGCGAAGGCCAGCTATTTATATGGTAGGCAAAGTTGGAATTACAATAGCTTCGATTAATGACCATCCATACCGATTGCGAGGTGGTCCACGAATTTGAAATAACCCCCCGAACGGTATCGCTGTTGATCAGCGCAGCGTCCTTCACTCGCCTGCCGATTTAAGACTCCCGCAGGCGCTCGACTGAGCAGTCGGAAACTGGAATCTGAACCTCTCCTAGGTTGGGGTTGTGTAGTAGTAAGGGTGTTCACACCCCACTCACCTGGCGGTGAAGGAAGATACCGAAACTCCAAGACTGGCCGCCATAATTTTCGAGCAAAACCAATGCTCTCAGATGCGACCGGCTTTTGACTTTGCGCCAGCTTGGACTCGGACCGAGCGGCCCATGGTCACAATGTCGTCGATTTGCATGATGATCAAGTCATTGGGTTGGCATTCAATATTCTGCGCAAATGCGTTCCGCATACGCCTGACCTCCAATAGCCCATACGCAGGCGTCGGTTGCGGCTAACTCTATTTCGATTGTTCATTTCAGGGGTGGCTCGGCGAACAGCCATGCGGTTCAACTGCGATGTGAAACGTCTGCCCAGTTCAGTCCCCATTTCGCAAGGTACTTTTTCAACCGGTCTGCATCATTGGACGTCGACTTCGCGAGGCGTGACACCGAGTACAACTCCCGCCCGGCAGCGCTCATGCTCGTGTGTTGCCGGCAGGTCCGTAAAACGTACTCGAGCTGGGGGCGGTCAAATGGGTCGATTTCCGCTAACATTGCATTTCCAATACATGACTCCAGCATTTCGTAGCCGACCGCAGGTGCTTGCCACGCATGTGTTAGGCGGACGATTTCGGTACTCACGACGTCTTCTGTAATTCTGCCGCCGTCTGCTAATGTCGCCATACGGATGATGGATGCCCCCAAGTCCCGAAAATTTCCAGTCCAGATCGCTGCCGGACTTTGCGCAAACGCTAGATAGGCACGATAGGCCGCCTGATTGAAGCCAGTCTTGTTGCCAGAAGTCCTGGCATACTTAGCCAGTTCAAAATCCACGTTCGACGCGATGTCTTCTCGCCTGTCTTTCAAACCGGGCATCTCATAGGTCCACAGATCGAGACGGGCGAGCAGGTCTTCGCGGAATGCACCCTCCCGAACAGCCTGACGAAGGTCGCGATTGGTTCCGGCAATCAACTGGAAATCGCTGGATACTTCCTTGTCGGAGCCTACAGGTAAGAATCTCTTGTCTTCTATAGCGCGCAGGATGGTCGCCTGCTCGTCCAGGCCAAGCTCTCCAATCTCATCGAGGAACAGCAATCCCTTGTCTGCTGTGCGCAACAATCCCTTTCGCTCGGCAACGGCCCCGGTAAACGCACCGCGCTTATGTCCAAACAGGGCAGACATGGCATTGTCACCGCGTAGCGTGGCGCAATTGACCTCCACGAACTCGCCTTCGATCCGATGACGCGCTTTCTTGAGTTCATAAATACGACTCGCAAGGCGTGACTTTCCCGCCCCCGTCGGACCCAACAGCAGCACCGGCGCATCTGACCTGATCACAACTTTCTCAATTTGATCGATCATGGTGTTGAATGCCGGATTGTGGGTCACGATCCCGGACTTCAGGAAGTTAGTACCTTCAACTCGCTCTTCGGCGAACCGGCTCGCAATCTGGTCGTACTTCGAAAGGTCCAAATCAATGACCTGATAGTGACCCTTCAAGTCGCCGGTCCGGCCACGCGGCGGCGATAATTGAATGAGCCGCCCCGGAATATAGCTGGCCTCGGTCAACAGGAACCAGCAGATCTGCGCGACATGGGTCCCTGTGGTCAGATTGGCCAGATAGGATTCTTCGTCAGGTTTGAAGTCATATGCGTCTGCGAAGTCGCGCATCGCGCCGTAGACTTCCTGAAAGTCCCACGGGTCGGAGAAATCAATGATGTGATGAACCACTTCGGTTCGAGGCGATACGCCGCGAACGTCTTCCTCGATCAGCTTGGCCAATGATGTGTGCCGACGATCATGGATCAACTCCAACCGATCGACCACGAGGTCATCTTGCTGGCAGAGCGCCACGTTGGGCCGCCAACGATTCCACCTGTCCGGGCCTTTGCCCGCATCAATCTGAACACCAAGAAAACTGAATGCAACCGTCGTCATGGGCTAGTTCATAGCTTATAATAATTGATAAATCTATATCCTAGTCGATACATAATTGATGTTTATGAGTTCCGAAAGCGACCTGCCGAAAACTTTTTAACTACAAAAATACAAGGTATTACAAGATTAATCCGACTCTTTTCGTGAGTTGGCACGTCAATTGTAATTGTAGTGGCATGTCCAACACGAAAAGGAGGCATGTCATGGCGAATAAATCTATCTTCTCAGGCGCGACGGGAAACCGTCTGCCAAAGACCGATACGTTCAACCGGTCTGGTGCGGAAGCCTTCGCCTACGAGCCTGCCCCTGCTTTGGCGCAACTGGCCATGACCGGCACGTTCAACGATGTGCGTTACGGGTCAGGCGAGATGCAGGTCGAAGCCATTCGCAAAGCCTGCGAGCAGCTGGATCCCTTGTTTGTTGCGCAAGCTGCAATCTATGCCCGTGAGAACGGCTATATGAAGGATGCACCTGCGCTTCTGCTTGCTGTGTTGTCTGGTATGGACGCTGTCTTGTTCCATCGCGCCTTTGACCGCGTGATCACGAACGGGAAGATGTTGCGTAACTTTGTGCAGATCATGCGATCTGGCGCAGCGGGGCGTACGTCTCTTGGCAGCGCGCCGAAGCGCCGTGTCCAGCATTGGTTGAATACTGCGTCGGAGTGGAAGCTGGTGAATGCCGCCATCGGCAATGATCCATCGCTGAGCGATGTGATCAAGATGGTTCACCCGAAGCCGGAGACGGCCGAGCGTGAAGCATTGTTTGCGTGGATCATGGGGAAACCACATGAGTTCAGCAAACTGCCGCGGTCCATTCAGGAATATCGTCTGTTCAAGGATACCGGAAAGGGACCCTTGCCAGATGTTCCCTTCCAGATGCTGACATCGCTGCCTCTGACACCAGAGCACTGGGCGAAGATTGCCCGGCGTGGAAGCTGGCAAATGGTTCGCATGAACTTGAACACGTTTGCCCGTCATGGGGTGTTCGGGCTCAAGCGGTCGGGTTCAGAAATCGCGGCGAAACTGCGTGATCCGGAAGCCGTCCGTGCGGCCAAGGCGATGCCCTACCAACTTTTGGCTGCGGCCAATACGTTGGATCAACGGGTGCCGTCAGAGGTTCGGGATGCGCTGATCGATGCCATGGAATCGGCGGTCGCAAATGCGCCAAAGATTGAAGGCGGACTTGTTGTCTGTCCGGACGTCTCGGGTTCGATGGCGTCGCCAGTGACGGGCTACCGTCAGGGCGCGACGACAGCGATCCGCTGCATCGATGTGGCTGGTTTGGTGGCTGCTGCGATGTTGCGGAACAATCCGGGGGCGCAAGTGATGCCGTTCGATACCAAGGTCCACGATGCGTGGCTCTCGGGACGCGATACGGTTCTTAGCAACGCTCAGAAGCTCGCCGAATATGGCGGCGGCGGAACTGATTGCACAGTGCCTTTGCGGGCTCTGAACAAGCGCCGCCGCGCACCAGACCTGGTGATCTTCGTCTCGGACAACGAGTCGTGGCGTCATCTCGGAGACGGTCGCACAACGCCGATGATGGCGGAGTGGGACAAGATCAAGCGGCGTAATCCGCGTGCAAAACTGGTCTGCATCGATATCGCGCCATACGGCACGACGCAGGCCAAGTCGCGGGACGATATTTTGAACGTGGGCGGATTTTCCGACGCGATCTTTGACGTCATCGCCCGCTTCGCACGCGGTCAGTCCGGACCTGATTTCTGGGTTCAGGAGATCGCCAAGATCAAGGTCTGAAACAGGCCTTGTGTATCAGGCCCCCGGGCGGGGAATCCGCCTCGCCCGGGATGGAGTAACAACGAGGAGACGAGTTCATCTGAAATGTAGGCTGGCGAATGCTGGTGGAACTACATCGACTGTTAATCGCCATGTTGCGGGTTCAAGTCCCGTCAGGTCCATCATTGGGGGCCTGTAGCTCAAATAGGTAGAGCAGGAAACGTTTCGCCGACACCTTGTCGCCAGTCTTCATTTCAGATGACCGCAATTGAAAGGAGAATGCTGGGTTAGCTCAATGGTAGAGCGGCGGGTTGTGATCCCGCTGATCGCGGTTCAACTCCGTGGCCCGGTACAAGATGATGGAGCGTAGTTCAGTTGGTAGAATGTCGGACTTTGATTCCGAAGGTCGCACGTTCGAACCGTGCCGCTCCATCCAATACAGTGTGTAGCTCAGCCTGGTAGAGTATCCGCCTTGGAAGCGGAGGGCCGTTGGTTCAAATCCAGCCACACTGACCAGATCAACCCGCGCTCCGGCGCAAACAAAGGAAGGAAAGAGTAGCGAATAGAGGAATGCCTGCGTGACTACATCGGTGAAAGGTCTTCGGACCGAAGGCTGGTTCAAATCCAGCGCGTCTCGCAAACCCTTGTCCTCGACACATCAAACCGGCGAATGCCCGTGAGACTACATTGCAAACGTCTCCCGAACACCTTGTCGCCGTCTTGTTATCGCGCTCTGATAGGAGAATGAACATGCAACGCGACTATGACGTAATGGAATCTGACCACGGCGCTCCAATCAAGATGTGGACGCGCGGAGTGCCTGTGGAAGACATGGCGCGCGAGCAGCTCCGCAAGACGGCCCAGATGCCATTCATCTTCAAACATCTGGCCGTCATGCCAGACGTCCATGTCGGTATCGGCTCAACGGTTGGCTCCGTCATTCCGACCAAGGACGCCATCATTCCAGCCGCTGTTGGTGTGGATATCGGTTGCGGCATGATGGCCGTGCGCACATCGCTGAACGCGAACGATTTGCCGGACTCCCTCGGGCACATTCGGTCTGCTATCGAGAAGGCGGTCCCTCACGGGCGCACATCTGGGCGTGGACGCCGAGACAAGGGGTCGTGGGAAAACCCGCCGAAGTCGGCAGATGATGTCTGGTTGGGCATGAAGGGTAAGTTCGATGCAATTACCGACAAGCATCCGGCGATTGCGCGGTCGAACAACCACAAGCATCTGGGAACGCTCGGGACCGGCAACCATTTCATCGAGATCTGTCTCGATGAAGTCGACCAAGTCTGGATTATGCTTCACTCCGGGTCTCGCGGCGTCGGCAATCGCATCGGGTCCTACTTCATCGAACTGGCCAAGAAAGACATGCGTAAGTGGTTCATCAATCTGCCCGACGACAATCTCGCCTACTTCCCGGAAGGAACTGATCATTTCAGCGACTATGTCACAGCTGTGGACTGGGCGCAGAGCTTTGCTGCGGCCAACCGCACGGTCATGATGGCCAATGTGATTGCGGCTTTGCGGTCGGAATTGCCGATGGCGTTCGAGGCAGAAGCAGAAGCCGTCAACTGCCACCACAATTATGTGACGCGGGAGAACCATTTCGGCGAAAACATCTTCGTCACGCGCAAGGGCGCTGTGCGTGCGGCTCTTGGCGTCATGGGTATTATTCCCGGGTCAATGGGCGCGCGGTCCTACATCGTGCGCGGTCTCGGCAATGCCGAAAGCTTCTGCTCGTGCAGCCATGGTGCTGGGCGGGTGATGTCGCGCACGGCAGCCAAGAAAGCTGTATCGATGGAAGAACATCTGGCAGCTGTCGCGCATGTCGAATGCCGGACTGATGAAGGCGTGCTGGACGAAACGCCAGCGGCCTACAAGAACATCGATGCTGTTATGCATGCTCAAAAAGACCTCGTTGAGGTCGTGCACACGCTCCGCCAAATTGTTTGCGTGAAAGGGTAGTCACATGATCACGATAGACGGCTCCTTCGGGGAGGGCGGAGGACAGATCCTTCGCTCTTCCCTCACCTTGTCGGCGACGACTGGAGAGCCGGTTCGCATTCAGAATGTGCGCGCAGGACGCGCTAAACCAGGATTGCTCCGTCAACATCTGACGGCACTGAACGCCGTCGGCGAGATCTGCGGCGGTCATGTGACCGGAGCTGAACTTGGCAGTTCGGAGATCAGCTTGCGGCCTGGCACTATTCGACCTGGCGACTATGCATTCTCTGTCGGGTCGGCTGGCAGCGCCAATCTGGTTTTGCAGACGGTGTTGCCATTGCTCCTCCAAGCCGGGAAACCCTCAACCGTCACGATTCAGGGCGGCACGCACAATCCAAGTGCTCCGCCATTTGACTATCTGCTCGAATGCTTCTTTCCGGCGCTTCGCAAAATCGGTCACGACGTCAGCGGAAAACTGAACGCCTACGGGTTCTATCCCGCAGGCGGCGGGGAATTGTGCGTGCAAGTCGGTGCATCGGACACGCGTTCAAAGTTCGAGTTGATTGACCGGGGTGAAGAACGCTCGCGTTCGCTTGAAGTTCTTGTGGCAAATCTATCGGGCGATATCGGCAAGCGCGAGCTTGATACGGCATCTGCATTGCTCGATATCGATCCGGCAATAGATGGAAAGTTTCGGTCTCCGGCATCTCGCGGGCCTGGCAATGTCTTGTTTGGTCGCCTCGACTATGAGGCTTGCAACATCATGTTCGCGCAGTTCGGAGAAAAGGGCGTCAGCGCGGAACAGGTTGGCAAACGCCTGGCAAAGCAGATGAAGACATTCGCTGCGAGCTTCGCTGCGGTGGACCATCATCTTGCAGATCAGCTACTTCTGCCGATGGCGCTCGCGAAAGGCGGGGCGTTCACTACACTAAGGCCAAGCTTACATGCTACCACAAATGCCGAGGTGATTTCGAAATTCACGGGACGGTCGATCTCGTTTGAGCCTGCTGAGAATCGATTTTTGTGCTCGGTAACTTAGGTTCACACCGCTTCAGGGACAACGGATCTGAGGTCAAATGTTGGCTTGAGGAAACTGAATCCTACATTTTGTTTGAGCCGGTTCAATCCGATAAGCGGATCTTAGCGCTTAGACTGCAAAATCCCAAAACTAGTCATTGGTCGCACGGCAGCAACTTCCTAATAGGAGACAAACCCGAACCGCTGGTTGAACGCGAAATCGAACGTGCCCCACTTATCTATGAATTGCGAAGATCGAGAGAGGTCATCAATTGTTCAAATCCAACACCGCGCTGAATAGAACCATAATGTTCGATGTTTTGGATCGCGCCTTCAATACGGACGGACGAGACATGTTCGGCGAGGTTACGGATCAGAGACCGTAGGATGGCCCTGGCTTGCGGTGCTCCCAAGCAAGCATGATGGCCGCTTCCAAATCCAACATGCGGGTTAGGCGATCGGTTTAGATTTAGTGCTTCTGGCGCTTCAAAGACTGACGGGTCATAGTTCGCAGCGGCCCAACAAAGCGATACGCGGTCATTCGCATCCTTGGCACCGCGGCAGACCCGCCCAATATGCGTTAGCGGAGACAAAACCCGGATAAATTCTTCAACGGCCAGGTTCACTGCCTTTGGGTCCGATGCAGCATTGACGAGGTCGGTCGGCGCCTTCGCGAACCAATTCATAACAAAACTGATCGCATTGATCACGGTATCTCGCCCGCCGGCGAAAACAAGATTTGCAATGCCCAGTTTTTCAGCAGGCGTCAGCGGCTTATTGTCGATCCTCATATGGTTTAGAGCGACAAAGAAATCGTCATTGTTTTTTCTGCCTTCAGCCGCCTGAATAGCGTTCAGAAGATAGACCTCAAGTGCAGCCCCTTTCGCCGAACCGTCGCCGCCATCTCGGAACACATGTGTCCCCCAACCTATCCAGGTTTCGGCTTCCTGCTCTGCAACGCCGAGAAGGTAGGTCAGCGCATAAGACTGGATTGGAAGCGCGAACTCCCGAACGACATCAAAAGAAGATCGATCGGCGCAGCTTCGGATCGTCCTGGCGATCAGTCTATCGATCTGCTCCAAATAGGCCGATTGTATCGGCCGGCGGAAAAAGGGCTCAAGCAGCGTTCTGTATTTCTTGTGCTCTGGAGGGTCCGTTTCGATAGGTAGCTGGCGGACACTGCGTTCAGCTTCTTCTGAAGGGATGGGCACACGAAACGGGGCGTCCGAGCTATATGTTTTCCAATCTTTGGCGGCCTGGCGCACCGCGGTGTAGGATAGCAACATCGGGATGTTTTCATCGCAGACCGTTAGAGTCAGACCGCCTTCGCGGCCGCGCGCAAATTTAAAAACGTCGCGTGCGCCAGACATAATATTTCTTCCTTCTAACATCTTAATACGCATGATCGACAGATTTACGCAAATTCTTGCAAATTATGGCCGGATAGCACTCAATCACGCCGTCATACCACAAAGCCATTTATTTTCCGCCATTAACTTTCAATTCCTTTGACCTTCTCGCAATGAGATGAAAATTTATGCAAACCCGTTGCTATTACGTTAGCGGTTCGATTAGTGTGGCGCTATAGCCGAAAAGGCAATAATGGGAGGAAAACTATGCGGCAATCAATCCTTGTGAGCCTGTTGGCGGCTGTAGGCCTCACGGCCTGCCAGGTTCAACCAAAGGAAAATGAGACCTCGCCGGCCTTTGATTTTGGTGGAGTTTTTGACGAGACCTATGCGGGCGAAATCGATCGAACCGTCATCCCGCGGCGGCCGGATGGCCCACCAAATGTTGTCCTGATCATCGCCGACGACCTTGGCTGGCCGTATCTTGGATTCCTGGGCGATGAGAATGTCATGACGCCGAACATGGATATCATCGGCAATGGCGGCGCCGTATTTGAAGTCGGACATGCAACCTCCAACTTTTGCCGACCGACGCTGCAAAGCCTGATCACGGGGCTCTATCCGGTTCAGTATGAGGACCGGGCGAATGAGATTGCAGAAACGACCATGCAGTCGACACCTCTCCCAGAAGACGTCGACACAGAGCTTGAGAAGAATATCCTCAGGCGCCAGTACGAAACATCTGCGATCGAACAGTTTGAAACACTTCCGAGGATTCTGGCGGATGCGGGTTACGTTTCGCATCAAAGCGGAAAATGGTGGGAGCAGTCTTACGCGCATGGCGGGTTCACACATGGCATGACTGAGACTTGGGAATGGCAGGATGCGGTGGACCTTGGCGATCGCTGGTTTTTCACGTTCATGGGCGGTCAGGGCAACGAAATTGGCCGCAGTACAATGGAGCCGGTTGAGAGCTTTATTCGCGAGCATGCTGAGCAACCCTTCTTCCTATGGTACGGCCCGGCCCTGCCGCACACGCCGCTCAACGCCCCAGACCAGTTTTACAAATATTATGAAGACCGCGATGACCTGTCTGAGTCAGCCAAGCTCTATTACGCCAATATCGCCTGGTTCGATTGGACGGTTGGAGAAGTGCTCGACACGCTGAGAGAAGAGCGCGTCCTCGACAATACACTCATCGTCTATGTCAATGATAATGGCTGGGAACAGGCTGGTGATGTCGAATATGCTGATAATCATGTTACGTTCGCAAATGGCGGCCCGCGCGGGAAAGGGTCATTTTTTGAGACCGGGTTCCGCACGCCAATCATTTTCTATTGGCAGGGCAAGATCACGGCAGTGCGCGATGCAGAGACGCTCGCCAGTGCGATAGATATCATGCCGACCATACTGGACTATGTTGGTGTAGACGGCCCAGAATCGCTTCCCGGGTATTCTCTGCGACCCGCCATTTCCGGAAACTCACTTGAAGGCGCTCGTGACTATTTCATTGGGCGCATGACGCAGCATCGCGCGGGGACGGATTTCCGCGGCAATCCAGATAATGCGACTCAAGACCATATGGGCGCAGCCATGAGCGGATATTACCGGCGCGACCTTGATTGGCATTTTGTTTGGCTTGCTGAGACCGATGAGGTTGCCCTTTATGACCTGCAGAATGATCCAGGCCAGCTCACGGATGTTGCCTCTACGAATGCTCGAAGAGTCCAGGCCTTTAAAGCCGATATCGAGGCATGGCAGCGAACGTACGAAACGTCGGACTGATGCTGAGGGCGGCACTTTGCGGATTGATCCTGTGCAGCGCTGGCCCCGCATTTGCGCAGCGCTCCAGTCTTGATTGGGTACCGCTCAATGGCGCGTGTTTTCAAATGGGCGAGACGCGAATCTACCCTGAGGAGGCGCCGCGTCATCAGGCGTGTGTTTCAGCCTTTGAGATCACACGGACTGAGGTCACAGTAGGTCAGTTCAGGGAATTTGTTGAAGCCACCGGATACCAAACCAAGGCCGAAGCCGGGTGGGAAAAGAAAGATACAAATGGGCCGGGTGTGGATCTTCCACGCGGCGGCGCAGTGTTTCACCCCTTAGAAAGCGCGCGCCCGACCGACCTCAATTGGTGGCGCTGGGTGGAAGGCGCCAATTGGCGCTATCCTGATGGACCAGACGGCGCGCAGGCCCCAGACGAGCACCCCGTGACTCAAATCACACAAACGGATGCGATGGCCTTTGCAAAATGGGCCGGCGCGCGCCTGCCAACCGAAGCAGAATGGGAATATGCCGCCCGAGGCGGCGTGGATGGCGAATTGCTCGCCTGGCCCGAGGCCGAGCGCGCGGCGATAACAGATAAAGCGAATACCTGGCAGGGTGTGTTTCCAGTGGTGAATACGAAAGGCGATGGATTTGAAGGCTTGGCGCCTGTCGCCTCGTTCCCAAAAAATGGATTTGGCCTTCACGATATGATTGGCAATGTCTGGGAATGGACAGCGACCCCTTTTGCGCCGTCGCATGCAGAGCGGGACCGCGCGTTGGCGGGAGTCACCGGTCTTGATTTCGCGCAGCCCGGAATTTCGGTCGGCACGATCAAAGGGGGCTCTTATCTCTGCGCTTCCAGTTATTGCTACCGGTTCAGACCCGCCGCCCGTCAGGCGCAGGATCTCGCCTATGGCACGTCGCATATTGGATTTCGCATTGTCCGCGATCGGGATGCAAACAATGAACAGGCGCGTGGTTCAACGGAGATTGGATCTGATTGATAAGGCGCCTCCATCTTCCTATTAGCGGACGTTAGCAAAGCGCCGAACTCGACGCACTTAATCCCCAAAATCGGGTGATGATATCATCGCGCCAAAAGGCGCTACACCCTATGAATTCATAGGGTAATTGTTAGTCTCACGATTATGTCTGATGTGACACTGTGATCGACGCGCACTTGCATTTTTTCGACGCTGCCTGGCCAGGTGGCATCATCTGGCCATCACCGGATAAATCATACTATGGCCGCAAGCTTCCCGACGACTATTTGAAAGCGAGTGGAGAACACCGTCCTCTTGGAGTCATACTCGTTGAAACCAACCAAAGGGAGTTCGAAGACCAAAGACTCGTCTCCCTCGCGCGCGATCACGGCTTCATCAAAGGATTTGTCGCGAATCTACGTCCGCTGGAAGATGGTTTCCGAACGCGGCTAAACAGTTTCCGAACGATGTCAAAGTTCAAAGGGATCAGGCTCCGTCCTGTCGACTCCTACGATTTAGAATCGCCTGACCTCATCGATACTTTGAATGGCTTGTCAGATACAGGTTTGACATTAGAGCTTGGTGCCAAAGTGCCCGAACGCATACCACAAATATGCGCTTTGGCGGATCGATTGCCCAACGTGAAAATTATTGTAACGCATGCCGGACATCCAGAAATTCGCGGACCTGAAATTGCGACTATCTGGTCGGATGCAATGACATCGCTTGCTATGCTGACAAATGTTTGGCTCAAAATTACGCCTTTGACAGCTTTCTCAGAGTCACTGGAGCCTGAATTCTTGGGGCTTGCCTATTCGGTGCACATGGACTTCTTGGTCAAGATATTTGGCGCTGGGCGTTTGACCTACGGAAGCAATTGGCCGGTAAGCGAGATACTTGGGAGCCCAGGTGAACATTTCTCAAACTTCGCCGCAGCACTCGGCCAAGATGAAAGCCTTATTCAGGAGATCACCGAAAAATCAGCGCGGCGCCTATACCAGTTAGCATAGACGACGCGCCTAGGAGTGAAGCTTGGGGGGCGTGCTTGTTAGTACTTCACGCCAAGGCTTATCAACACTTCGGTCTCGCCATCGAACACATAAGGACTACCATCCGGCCTGACCCCGCCCTGAAGTGGCACTCTCGGAACAGTGTTTGAGATGTTGGCTTCTTGCGTCAAATTGCGGATGTTTAGACCGATTTCGTAATCCAAGCCCCGATCGCTCGGAACAACATAAGTTGCAAACAGATCGAGCCGTGTTTCGGGATCATATCGTAGGATTTCGCCGTTCAGTCTTTTGATCGCTTGCGCCGCACCAGCCGTTGGCCTGACACGTTCGCCGGTCCAAACCAGAGCGCCGCCCAGGGTCAAGCCGTCCAAACCGCTTGCGCTCGAGAAATCATATTTTCCCCAAAGCGACCATTTGTGCGGAATTTCATCCACGAGGGGATCACCGATGACACCCGGATCGGAGCTCGCTATAATCTCAGTGTCGGCATAGGCATAGCTGAAGGCGAGCGTCCAAGCGTCGGTCGGCGCGTAGAAGACATCAAAGTCAAATCCATTCGCTTCGGCTTCTCTTGTGGTTTCGCCGTCTAGTTCTTCATCGATCCACCAGAGCCCGGCATTGCCGTTTAGCCGACCATCCAGGAATTCGAATTTGGTACCGAACTCTAATTGCTCACCCAGTCTGATTGGCGGAGAGCGATTGAAGTCCGGATCATTCAAATCGGGCAATTGTGATTGGGAGAAGTTGCCGTACACGCTGAAATTTTCGGTCACGTCATAAACTGCGCCAAGTTGAACGAGCAGCTCTTCGTTCGAAGCAATCTCTTCACCCATGACCGGCATGGCGCGGAAGTTGGTGCGTGTGATTTCAATCTCGCTCTGATAGAGGCCCAAGAGCAAGTGCAGACGATCATTCAACAAATTGCCCTGATAGTTGGCATAGAAATTTGTTTGCGTCACTGCGTCTTGGCGAGACAGAACTTGGGTGAAGAACACATCATCGCCGTTCACGTTGAACCGCAAGTCTTGCTCATTGCCGAGCGATGGATCAAAGAAATCAAAGTAAAATCCGCTGGTTTCACCAGACAGGCGTGGCCGCTGAATTTCTAACCCAGCTTCCTGATCATAGGTATCAAATCCAAATACGAACCTGTGGTCCAGCGGATCATCTCCCCATCCGGGAAGCCAAGTGAACAGTCCATTGACCTGAGTGAGGTCATTCTTCAATGACAATTGCTCCGTTAGACGGCGAAGCGTAAAGTCGTTCGGATCAGCTGTCGTATCATCTTCGAGGATACGATAGAAAATATCGATACGAGGACGATTACCTGGTCCGAAAATAAAGTTCCGATTGTGCTGATTATAGCTAAACTGTGCGATAAACTGTTCACCGAACTTTTGGGTTATGCCGGCTGTGAAGTCGTCCACCGTTTCAGCAATATCCGTTGTCTCACCAAAGAAGCTGGTTCGAGGATCAATTCCGTAGAAGGTTGCAAGCGGCACTTCTTCGCCAGCCGTCGGGCCAGGGACCGTCAACTCGATTCCCATCGGTCGGTCAGTTCGGTCGGTATTGATTTCGTACTGATAGTATTCCAAGTCGATATATGTGTCCTTGAAAGGCCGTATCTGAAGCGTTGGTAAGATAGCATGCGACTGGTTATCGACCTTGGTTCCGAAGCCGCTATCGCCTTGCCAACCGCCGACTAACCGGAACGCCGCGATTGGACCATAGTCTGCTTCAGGACCGAGACTTCCGAGGTTAAAGTCGACGCTGGCTCCCCGGTTTTCCCGGTCATCCCCAGAGACACCGAAAAATGCGTCCGCCTGTCCGAAATCACTGCCAAGGCGCGCTTTCTTTGTCACCATATTAAGGGCGCCACCGGGAGTAACCGGGCCATTCAGCACCGCCGTAGCTCCGCGAACAATTTCGACGCGTTCGAGCGTGTATCCGGGTGAGTCGCTAAGGTGGATGACGCCGTTTCGAAAGAATTCTCCAGTGTTGAAACCGCGTACTCGCTTATCGTCGACGCCAGCGTGGAATTGCAGAGCGTCGCGCTGTGAGAGAAGCTTTAGGTCGCCAATCAGCTCACCGGTCACAGCTTGAATATTGATCGGGATTTCATCGATCGGCACGTTTAAGCGTGAAGCCGTTCTAGAGGATCTTACCTGATAGCCATCGCTTGTAGTGGTATAGATCGTATCTAAGACAACGGTATCGTCCTCATCCACCGCTGAAGCATAGACTGTTTCGCCCGAGGTTTCGTCCTGAGCGATCGCAGCTGCCGCACCACCAATACCAATCAACGCAGACAGAACTGAGTGTGAGATAAGTGAGTTTCGCATATTTCCTCCCAATGCCGCGGTTTTTCGAGTGCGGCTATTAATGTATACGCAATATTATTCGTCACTAAATTTATTAATTGTCAAGTACGGTTTTGCCCTTGCGTAAAACCAAGGCGTCTATTTCCTCCGGGATGTAGCCGCCGAATACACGGCTCACCGCATATCCAACGCCAAACACAATGAAGTGACCGAACACGCCAATCAGGATTTGATTGAATGGAAAATTGAAGACACCGAGATCCACCATCCGGGCGGCGGGCTCGGTTAAGATTCCCCATATCGTGAACAAGGCTGCCGCTCCAAGCCCCGCATAAGCCCCTGTGCGCGTTGCAGTCTTTGTTAGAGATCCAAGGGCGAACAGACCCAATGTTCCCGCAGATATGATGACGGCGATCACCAGCGCGCGCTCAGCGATGGGGGTGCTACCTTCCTGGGGGATCAAGATGACGGCAGCGCTGGCCGCAGCGATCCCAAATACGATAGCGCTCACGCGTCCGCACAAAACCATCAATCGCTCGCTAAGTTCGGGATGCGTTCGATGCACGAAGTCTTGAGTGAAAACAGTCGATAGGCTGTTTAAGTCAGAACTTATGGAAGACATTGAGGCTGCCAGAATGGCCGCTAGCATCAAACCCACAAATCCAACGGGCAAGTGATTGATGATAAAGTGAGGTAAAACTTGATCGGCAAGCTCCGGCGGCGGCGCGGCGCTAAGTTCGTAAAATCCAAATAGACAGGCCCCTACAAGATTGAATGCCAACAGCACCGGCACAGAAAGAGACGCCCCGATAAGCGCGCCGCGACGGGCTTCGTCATCGCTGCGCGCGATAAGGTAGCGTTGCACCATGCTTTGGTCGCAAATGTACCTTCGGCTCCATTGGATCGCCATCGCGGCCGAGAACATCCAGATTGTACGTTCATCAGGCCGGGTGAGGCTCTCAAACGACAGCTCTGAAGAACCCAGCGAAAAACGGCCTCCTTCCCAAGCCGCACCAATGACACTGAATGGGGCGCCAGCTTCTGGCGCAAACAATAATCGCGCGAGAATGAGAAACCCGCCCCCAATAAGAATGACGCCTTGGATCACATCAGTCCAAACCACGGCATTTATTCCGCCAATTGACGTATAGACCATTGTGAATGCGCCCACCGCAATGATCACCGGCAAGAGATCCCATCCCGTCATGACATTGACAGCAATGGATGTGGTCAACAGCGTCACACCAATCCCGAATGTGCGCTCCATCAGGAAGCCGAATGCTGTATATAGTCTGCCCCCGACGCCGAAGCGCCTGCCAATATACTCATAGGCGCTCAACCCCACGACACGGCGATAAAAGGGCACAATAATAAACGCGACGAAGATCAATACCAACGGCATGACCATGAAGCCCGGCACGAGCACCATGCCTTTTTCGTAGACAATTCCAGGATGTGCCACGAGTGTATTTGATGAGATGAGCGTCGCCATCAAAGTAAAACCGACCACCCATTGAGGCACTTTGCCTCCGGCGATGAAATAGTCTGCCGCAGTTTCTTTGTTGCGCGACATGTAAAGACCGATCCACGCCACGACCGCGAGATACAAGACCAGTACCAGATAGTCGGTGAACGCGAGCGTCATGCCGAAACAGCCAAGAGATCCGCTAAGGCGCTATTGATCCGCTCAAAGATGATTTGTGTGCCAGCAGATCCACCAAGTTCGTATGGCAGGATTGTATCGCCATTAAACGCTTGGTCGACGCTGGTGCGAATTCGCTCGCCCGCCTGAGAGCAAGCTTGATTCTGGTGTTTTGTGCCAAGCCATTCCAGCATCATGGCGCCCGACAAAATCATTGCGGTCGGATTGGCTTTCCCTTGCCCCATAATGTCAGGCGCGCTGCCATGGCAAGGCTGGAATACGGCATTCTCATCTCCGATATCGGCTGATGGTGCCAATCCCATACCCCCCATGAGCGCCGCTCCCAGATCGGAAAGAATGTCACCAAACATGTTTTCGGTGACCATGACGTCATAATCCCAGGGACGTTTGACCAGGTTCAGCGCCATCGCATCAACATAGGCCCAGTCATGTTCAATATCTGGAAACGCCGCGGCGCGCTCTTCAAAAATTCTGCGGAAGAAGGCGAAACTACCCAACACATTGGCTTTGTCGATACAGGTCACACGGCCGGGCGAGCCTTTGGCCTTTCGCTCTCGGGCGAGATTGAATGCGAAGTCGAAGAGCCGTTCGCAAACAGAGCGGGTAATCACCATAGTGTCCTTGGCGGACTGATTGGCATCAAGCACGGTTTTCCCGCGCGCTGCGAACAAGCCTTCTGTGGACTCGCGAATGAGCACCGCATCGAGTTCACGTCCCCGAGGGTCGGCGAGCGGTAGCGGTAATCCGGAAAGGGTACGAATGGGACGAACACCAGCGTAAAGCCCGAGACGTTCTCGCAATTCCAGTTGCGGTGCGATTTCCGTTCCATCGGGATACCGCACCGTTGGTAAACCCATCGCCGCGAGAAGAATCGCATCTGCGTCTGACGCGATTTGCAAAGCGTGTTTCGGAATGGATTCTCCGGTTCGAGAATAATAATCTGCCCCTGCATCGATGAGTTCGAAGGCAAGGTCGAAATCGGGCGATGCGTCAGCGACTTTCCGCAACAAGTCGAGGCAAGGGCTCATAACTTCAGGGCCAATTCCATCGCCCGGTAAAACTGCAATGTTAAAGGTGTGTCTCAGACTCATTTTCGAAACTCTCCGTCAAGTGTCCAAGTTTCAACGCTTTTCTCCGCCACCATGGGCGCGACAGCTGCGTCGAATGTTAGGAAGTGCGCGCTTTTTAGATGCTCATCGAACGCTGCGCGGCTCTCGTAAATTTCATAAAGGAAGACGTTCTCTGGCGCGTCTTCCTTGACGCACACATCGAAACGAAGACAGGCAGGCTCGCGCGCCAAAGACTGTTTGGCCTGCGCGCGCATGGCGAGCATAAATGCTTCGATCGTATTTTCCGCAATCTCGAATTCAACTGTGACAACGTACATGCGAAATCCTTTCGTGGTAGGCTAGCTTTTGAACGTCTGTTCGATTTCCGCGACCTGTTCGACGCTGAGCGGATTGGTTTTGAACCCCTGCAATAACAGGAAGAGTTTGGCCGTTTCTTCCAGCTCTTCGATTGCGTAAACGGCCCGATCCAAGGCATCGCTCGAAACAATCGGACCATGATTGGCGAGCAGGACAGCTGTGATGTCTTCATCCATTTTTGCCATGACATGGCCGAGGCGTTCGTCTCCGGGAGGGAAGTACGGCGCGAGCGGAAGACGACCGACCCGCATGACATGATAAGCGGTCAGGGGCGGCAACACATTGTCTATGTGATCATGGTCCATACAGGATACGGCGACAGCGTGCGTCGAATGCAGGTGAACAACAGCTGTGTCTTGTTCGCGGCGCGAATAGCACATGCGATGCATAAACGCTTCTTTGGATGGTTGATTGCCGCCCAGATGATTGCCATCATAATCGACTTTGGCGATTGTCGCGGGATCCAGCCTTCCCAGACACGAGTTCGTTGGCGTTACAAGAAGTCCGTCTTCTAGGCGAACCGAGATGTTTCCAGCGGTTCCGTGCGCAAGTCCGCGAGAATATAACACCTCGCCAAACATACATATTTGCTCTCGCTTGCTGTTTTCAAGGCTCATGCTTGTACCCCGGCGCTTCCACCGAGTGCTTCCAAAAAGAAGCTGTCAGATCCGAAATTTCCTGACTTAAACGTCAGTCGATATTGCGGCTCGTCTAACGATTGAGTCCAAGGGACACCCGGTGCGATTTCGTCGCCAATTGCAAGCCGCTCAATATTCAAGGCATTGGCGACGGCACTCGAGGTCTCGCCTCCGGCGACTATAAAGGTCCGCGCCCCGTTTTCAGCAAGCGCCACCGCAACGTGTCCGAGCGCGGATTCGACGAGCGTTGCCAACGCTTCCAATCCAAATTTCTCTTGCGCTTGAGCCACAATGTCCGGCGGCGCTGTGGATGCGACTATGACGGATCGACCGGCCCGAAACGTCTCGCTCGCTTCAGCTATCAGCTGGCTCAAATGTGATTGGCCGTGGCCAAGTTGAAGCGGATCAATTTGAAGAATATTATGCGATGTTTGAAGTCGCTTCAGTTGGCGGCGCGTGGCTTCAGAGCAGCTTCCCGACAGCACAACCCGCGGTCCATCAGCATCCCTTGGAGCGATATTACCGCGAACCTTCCTTGTGGATGATCCACGCAAAAACGTGAGGCCACCGCATAGCG
Organism: uncultured Hyphomonas sp.; assembly: GCA_964350465.1. Lineage (GTDB taxonomy): Bacteria > Pseudomonadota > Alphaproteobacteria > Caulobacterales > Hyphomonadaceae > Henriciella. The sequence goes on along the minus strand of CAYGKE010000019.1, from coordinate 9,943 downwards.
GCGAACCGCCCGTCACAAATTGAGTCGATTTAAGCACCCGCGCCCAAGTCAAAATATGATCATCGGTCAAAGCATCAGCGAGCACAAACCACTTAGCATCGTCTTCTAGCGACTCTAAGCAGCGAGACGTGTGACTGACGCCTTGTTGTAAGTCCTCGAATGGAACCGATACAACTTTAACGCCATTAGACTGCGCGGCGAGGACCCGCACCAGATCCGGGTCCGTCATGGGGGTCAGCGGATGGCTTGCGAGGCTTGATTCGGAGATCAGCCGACCTCCCACAAACATATGCCCCTGATAAACCGTTCGACCATTCTCTGGGAAAGCCGGACAAAAGACTGTTGTCATTTGGCCGAGCGCATCCGACAGGGCGTTCGCAACAGGGCCGATATTTCCTCTGGGAGTTGAATCAAATGTTGAACAGTATTTTTGATAATACTGATCGGCGCCATTTTCTTGCAGCCAACTCAATGATGCCAGCGATTGGGCCACGGCCTCTTCAACGGGTGAACTTCTTGTCTTAAGCGCGATAACGACGGCGTCGCATTCTTCTTTGAGGGGGCGTGTTGGTACACCAATAATCTGCGTCACAGACATTCCATGACGCGCCATCATGCACGCGGCATCCGTAGCCCCTGTTAGGTCATCCGCGATAACACCAAACACGTTTCACCTCGCTCATTGTTTAGTATTGAAAAGACACATGCTTTTATGTATACATTAATAAATGCGCAATCCCTCCTTCACAGATTTTTTTGCCGATCCGCTAATTCCGCTTGAAGCAGTTGAGCCCTTCGGCGCGTCGCTCGCGCGCCCCGAATGTGTCGTCAGCGGACAAAGTGGCAATATTTATGTGTCCAACTGGAACGGCGGTGTGACGATTCTGTGCGCCGATGGTCGCAGCCATGACATTATCGCTCGTTCCAGCGAAGTTGACCTGAAACCAAATGGCATCGCTCCGCTGCCCGGTGGTGCTTTCTTGATTGCAAACCTCGCAGACGATGGAGGTGTTTGGAGGCTCAGCAAGGAAGCTCAATTGTCACCTGTCCTTACCGAACTGGACGGCGATCCTGTTCCCCCCGCAAACTTCGTATTGGCGGATGGCCCAGGCTCTTACTGGGTGACCATCAGCACGACGATGCGCCCGCGTGCGAAGGCTTACCGAAAAGACGTTCAAGATGGTATGATCATCAAAGTGGTTGATGGACACGCAACCGTGGCTGCAGACTGTCTCGGGTATACGAATGAGTGCCAGATCCATCCAAGTGGTGAATGGTTATACGTCAACGAGACTTTTGCACGACGTCTCTCGCGCTTCCGAATAATCGATTTGCACCGCCTGGGTCCACGCGAAACGGTGTATGAGTTTAGAGCAGGTGTATACCCCGATGGACTCTGCTTCGATGTCGAAGGCGGGATTTGGATCACAAGCATCGTATCAAATCTCGTGCTGCGACTATCACCAGATGGAACCTTAGACGTCATGGTAGCTGACTGCGATATTGAGCATATTGCCTGGGTCGAACACGCTTTTCAGACTGATGCGTTGGCACGGATGCACCTTGACCAGATTGGCGGGTGTATGCTCAGAAACACGTCAAGCTTGGCGTTTGCGGGCACCGATATGAAAACGGCCTATTTGGGTTGTTTATTGGATGACAAGGTTTATCGCTTCCAATCCCCGATAGCCGGAGCTCGCCCGCAACACTGGAGTTGGTCATGATAAAGTCGGAAGAAAAAGTCATAGTTCGGGCACCAACGACCACTCGCGTTGATCAAGCGTATCTCGAAGTCAAAAGCCGTATTCTGAACAATCGGTTTCCGCCAGGATATCAGGCTTTAGAAGGCGAAGTCGCGGTGATGCTCGGCATGAGTAGGACACCCGTGCGCGAGGCGCTTATTCGGCTGGAGAATGAAGGGCTACTGGAGCTAATTCCGCGGCGGGGAATGCGGATCGTGCCACTCGATACCCAAGACATGCAAGAAATATATAGCGTGCTCGCCGCATTAGAGTGTGAAGCCGTAGAACTTTTGGCACTCCAATCGCCGTCGAAGGAGGTTTTGGAGCCACTTTATCTCGCAATGGAGGCCATGGAAGCGGCTCTTGATGAGGATGATTTGGACTGCTGGGCTAAGGCCGATGACCAATATCACCGAGCACTGGTTGAGCTGTCTGGAAATCATCGCCTTGCGAGAATGGCAGCTTCTGTTCGAGATCAAGGCCACCGTGCTCGTGCCATTACGCTAAAGCTACGAGATAAACCGGTTAAGTCGAACCAAGAACATCGGGCTGTATTAGAAGCGATTGCATCTGCGGATGCAGAGCTCTCGTTTGACCTCCACAGAGAACATCGTAAGCGAACAAGTCGCGTGCTGCTGGAGCTGCTAAATAGGTTTCAGTTTCCACAATTGTGATCAGATCACAGGGGCAGATGGCTCTTCGGACTGACATCCGTTGAAAAACCGAATGGTCTGAGTTGTGGTTACCTCTCGAACGTTCAATCCCAACGCCCCAACTGGGTTGACTTTTATAAAGCCGCCAAAACTCCAAGACCCGTCATTAGCTTGACTGCCGGAAGTTCCTAAAACCGGACGTTAGAAAACCGGCGCAACCCCAACCCAGGAGAGGTTTGGATTCCAAGCACTGACCGTTCAACCGACCATCGATGGGCGGCTTAAAACGCCCTAAGAAGGACACTGATCGGACGCGGGCCGACCGGAGATTTGTCGCCAATAGCGGACATCCAATTGAGTTTCTGAGAATGGCCGTTTCGGGCAAAATATGAGACCTAACCCACGCATCGCCCAACATTCGTTTTCATCCAATAACTTACCTTCTGATCTGCTTCCGTACAATCCGAATGCCGCGAGCGATCAAACCTCGGCATCCAATCCGCGGCTGGTTTACGAGCCCTGACGCGAGCCGCTGAGTTAATTCAAGGCAGTATTCCCCTCAGTGATTTTTATAATACGGTTCACCTCGACATCCGTTAACACCTCGATATCGCCGGACGGCCATGTAACTTCAAGCTGGTCGATTACCGCCGCATCGGCGAGACCAAAATGCACGCGCGTCTCAGAAGCGCTAGCGTAGCCAGTGTTCAGGGTCAGTTGCTTTGTTTGGACGCGCTGATTGCCGTTGATGTCCGCTGTGGCACGCACGACCGCCCCGACTGCCATTCTATTTGATCGGGTGCCTTCCAACTTGATGAGAAGCCAATTTCCACGTGCGCCATCATTTCGATAAAGAGCGTTGTCCTCATCCGAATTGCCCCAATTGGCGATCATCAAATCAAGATCGCCATCATTGTCGTAATCGGCAGCCGCGACTCCTGCTGAGATAGTCTGTTCACTAGTGATAATGCCACCATCTACGGCCCGCATGATTCCGTCATCATTTTCAAAAAGCACGTTCGCTAAGCGATAATCCTCAGAAGGCTCAAATCCTTCTGTTCCATTTGCGATGAACAGGTCGAGGTCGCCATCATTGTCGAAGTCCGCCCAAACGTGGCCCTTTGAAGGGCCATGACGCACGTCGGCAAATAGTCTTTCATAATTTTCAGAGAACCGTCCTTTGCGGTTTTGGAAGAACCCCGGGCGTTCATCCGATAGTGCAATACGCGTTTGCAGAAGGTCAAAGTCACCGTCATTGTCGGGGTCAGCCCAGGATAGCCCATAAGTCAAGGCACCAGTATCGGTGAATTGATGGATCTTTCCGACGCTAAATTCCCCGCCTCCTTCATTGATAAAAAACGATCCTTCTTCCTTTCGTTCGTCGTCGCCTTCCCCGGAAACAAAATTACCGATGGCTAGGTCAAGATCGCCATCGCCGTCCGCATCGCCAAATGCGCAGGCGCGTGAGTCGCCTCCGGCCCCTGTAAATGGGTTTGGCTCGGCCGCATCAAACATTCCACCGCCGCGATTGAGAAACAATATAGGGTCAATGCCGGTGCGCGTCGCCGCGACTGCGTCTAACAACCCATCGCCATCGACATCCGCCCAGCAATATTGCGAATCCGAATGATCCGATGTTGTGATATCACTTTCGGGAGCGATATCGAATTTTCCAGACCCGTCATTGAGGTAGAGAGCGCTGCGGTCTTTTGTGCGCGCTGCAAAAAGATCGAGATCGCCGTCATTATCGACATCAACGAAATTCACCCCTTCAGTCCACCCACCAGCATGTGTAACAATAGACTCATGTTCTTGCTCAAATCCGGCGCCGTCGCGGTTCCAGTATAGAAAGTCTGCCTGGCCGATCGTATTGCCGACATAAAGATCTGGATAACCGTCGCCGTTTCCATCACCCCAGGCAACGCCGCGCGACAGCCCGCCGTCAACTGATGGGGCCGCTGTTTGCGTTTTGGTAAATCTGATAGCGCTTGGCGTGTTTCTTGGCGGTAGTTCGAAGCGATAAAGATGATTTTTTTCGCCTTGATAGCGATTTCCAATCGCCCAGCTCGAATCCCAGGATGCTCGCGGCCTAGTCACACGATCGTAAAGCGGATTGTCAGCTGAAAAGGTAAGCCGATCCAGACGCAGGGTTTCTGGGTCAATTAGATATGCGTCGAATTCTTCGCGGCTTTGGCCTGCACGATTTGAGGCGAAAAGTATTCTACCGTCCGGTGTCCAATCTGGATATCCGTCAAAGGCGGGATTATTTGTCAGATTGCGTTCTTCCCCCGTCGTCAGATCTTTCCAATAAATTTCCGAATTCGTTTCTTCCCCGTCAACAAGAATCCGCCGCCATGTAAGGTGCTTTCCGTCCGGTGACAGATCTGAATAAGTATCCCATTCGAAATAATTTGTGAGCCGTTCAACTTTGCCGCCAGAAATGGGCATGCGATAAATTTCGTAATTCGCGTCAAAATCATCGTTGCCCGAGCGTTCTGGGGAGTCGCGATTGCTATCAAACACAACAAAACGTCCATCCGCCGAGACTTTTGGGTGGGAATCTTCTGCCGGGTCGTTGGTAAGATTTAGCGTATCGCCAGTTTCAAGGTCTATCGAATATATGTCTCGATTTCCGTCACGCTCTGATTGAAAAACCAGCGTTTTGCCGTCTGGTGTCCATACAGGCGTTCCATCGCCTATATCGTTGTCGGTGAGCTTTGAAACCAATCCAGTCGCTATCTCAACTATGTAAATCTCATCATCTCCATCGAGATCAGAGCTGAACGCAATGCGAGCACCGTCTGGTGACGGCGCTGGATAATCGTAGGTCACAAATCCGATCATGCCGTTCGCTGCTGCCGCATCTATTGCCGACAGCCCGATAATTGAAACTATGAAGAGACGTAACATATGGATTCCTACTCTTTGGCGCGTGCAGCAGTTGATCGTGGCGTCTTTTCATGAAGCCTGACCGCTGTGACCTTTCAGCCCGGACATGAACTCTGGGAGGAAACGACCAACCCAATTTGAATTTAACGACGTAACGAGACACACGCATTTCGCGATCATTGATCGAAAAATTGCACAGCGTTGGCGATTTTTCCTGACGAAAAGCTGATTTTTTGCCGTAATTCAGTATCATCAGGAAAATTGAGCACCGATATGACCCGTAAACCGAAAATTACGTTGGAAACAACCTTCACTCTGGGCGGCTGGACCGTCGATCCGCCCGGAGGCCGCCTTATCGGCGACGGCGAACAGCAAAGCTTGGAGCCACGCGTAATGAAAACGCTGGTCTGCCTTGCGGAGTACGCAAATAAAACGGTCAATAGGGACCAATTGATCGAGTTTGTGTGGAGTGGACAGATCGTCAGCGACGACGCCGTTCAACGATGTATATCACTTCTGCGCCGCGCCCTCGGCGATGACGCAAAAAATCCTACCTATATCCTGACGGTGCCCAAAAAAGGCTATCGCATGCTCATTTTTCCAGCGCCTGCGCCGGATTTTTTGAATATCAAAACGTCGGAAACACTACCGCGCTCTGCGTTTGTAGAGCGTGGAAATTTAACGCGGCGGTCAATCACGATGGGGATTTCGGTTGCTGTGTTTGCTGCGCTCGCGGGCGCGATGATGCTACATGGCACCCCCTTTGCGCCTGACCGGTTGGCTCGCCAAGTTGCCGACCCGCATCAAACTGAATACGCCCGTGCGATGACATTGTACTCCGAGTATGATCGGGACAGTAATGAACGCGCAATCGCCATCCTTCAGAAAATCACGAATGAAAATTCTTCATTCGCTCCGGCTTATGCTGGTCTTGCACGTGCGTACGCGCAGAGATATTCGCGTTGGACCCGGCACACAAGCGATGCGACAGAAGCGCTTCGACTTGCCGAAATCGCCGTCAAGATGGATGGCAAGAATGCAAACGGCTTTTGGGCGCTCGGCCTATCGCACGAGTATCTGGACAATGCGCCCGGAGCCCTAGATGCTTATAAAAAGGGGCATGCCGAAGCGCCGGATATCTGGCAGCTAGCCAGCAATATTGGAGACCTTTATCTCAGTAGCGAGCAATATGACGACGCTGAAATCTATTATGCGCGCGCATTAGCGGTGGCGAACGATAAAGTGCTGGTGCTCAACAAATTGGGAGAAATGGGACTGCGGAGCGAACAATATTCCAAGGCTGAAATCTGGTTTCAGAACGCGCTAACGCTGCATCCGCTTGACGATCGTGCAAGCGCTGGTGCTGCAGCGGTCTACGCGGCTCGTGGGGACCACCAACGGGCGTTAGAAATTTGCACCGACGTCATTACCCGGATCCTAGAAAGTTCCAGATGCACTGTCGCTTGTGGGGAAATACTGATCGGTCAGGGCCGTTACGAAGACGCGTATCAACACTTTAGTCGATTTCAGAAGACGACTACCAAGAACGCCAGCCTCGCCGCAACGTACCTGCTCATCGCAAAAATTCGAACCGGTCGACTGACAGATGTGAATGCTGCGATGCGAGGTCACAACATGCGCCTACAGAGAGACGCCTTTTTGAGCACAGACATGAAGAAAAAAATAGAAAAGGCAATACGAGACAACTTGAACAACTTCACTCTCCAACACGAATAATACTCACCGAAATTCCGCTACCAATATCGCAATTAAATGCGCACACGATCGACGATTCAAATTGATTAGTCCGTAAACGCACAAAGTGGTGCTTAAGGCTTGATCAATTTCAATATTCTAATCGTGCTTGATGTTGTAACTGTTGAGGAAAATCGGATTTATGAAGAGGATCAATTTTCCCCGCACGGCGACGCCATGTCAGTCGTAATTAAATGGCGAGCTTCAGTCGCCCGTGTCATTAGCGCTATTCGTCCGCTATCTGCCGCATCATAAATCGTCAGGCGTTAGGCCTGAAACGGGATAAACGCGTCATTCGTGATCAGGCCGGCGACTGTCCAAAATGGGCCAGTTTTAGCCTTAGCGGCGAATACGAGGAGAACCTGTCATTTGAAAAATTCGTAGCTAATGACTATAAAGGCATTAACTTTCTCCAAGAACCTAGTGTTCAACGGTGTATCGATCGAGTTACATTCGTTACAAGAAAAATGGAGACCGACTTATGCGCCGATTGATTTTGCTTCCCATCCTGGCTCTGGCGGCTTGTTCTCAGCCGGATGCCGATGAGACAACGCTTGCTGCGCCGGAGCCGCCCACCGGTTCCGCCGATGCCAACACGCCGCGCACGCCGATCATGCCTGAACTAGAACAGGTCTGGGTCACGGCCGGTTTTTCGTCCCCCGAGGGCGTCGCGACTGAAGGCGATATCCTCTACATCTCGAATGTCGCGGGTGAAGGCGGCGTTAAGGATGGCGAGGGCTGGATCAGCCGATTGACGCTGGATGGCGCTGTGCTGGATGAAAAATGGCTCGACGGCCTGAATGCTCCTAAAGGCCTTGCCGTGCGAGACGGCAAACTGTTTGTCTCCGACTATGACGCCTATCATGTCATCGACATTGCGACCGCTCAGATCGAGAACACCTATCCGGTCGAGGGCGCTGTCTTTCTGAACGACATCACTGTCTGGCAAGGCGGCGTCTATCTGAGCGATTCCGGTTCGGCGCGTATTTTTCAGATTGATGTGAACGGCTACAAGGAATGGCTCGTCGATGACCGCCTCGCAGGGGTCAATGGTCTGACGCCCGACGGCGACCGTTTGCTGATCGCAACCATGCGCTCCGGCAGCCTTTATGAAACCCGCGGTGCGCGCGACCTAACCGAAATCGCGTCGGGTATGGAGAATGCGGACGGTATCGCCGTGCTCGATGATGGTAGTTATTTAGTCTCAAGCTGGCCCGGCCAGATCTGGCGCGTGTCCACGACAGGTGAAACAATCGAGCTGAGCAACACCGTGGACGAGGCCATCTATCAAAACGACCTTACGCGCGTCGGCGATCTGATTATTATCCCGAACTGGCAGCCTGGTACCGTGACAGCCTGGCGCGTGTTGTGGGGTACGTAGGTTTATCAAGCAGCCGCGCCAGCGCACAAATCCAATAATCCATCAGAGCGACGCATACGTCGCGTTTGACGCAAACTAAGCACGTCAGTTCTGATGACCGCTCCATGATACGAAGGAGCCGTCACGAGCGGTTGTTTCGGCGCGCATTATGCCGCCAGACTATTGCAAGGAGGCGCCAGTTTTCAGACATTCAATTTATCAGGACCATTGTCGCTTTGCGCCAGAAACGCTCTGATTGCCTTTAAATTCTTACGTCGGCTTATGGGCGCGTTCCTGCCGTAGCTAAGTTCTACGGCGACCGGGCATTGCTCGCCAAAAGTCGTCACTGGCGACAATCAATTGCAATGTCTGAAATCGAGTCGATTCCGGCCTCTTCAAAGTTAAGCAAGTGCTTATGCTCGCATTCCTAAAGCCGATGGGAAACGTGGATCGTCATCATCGTTTGAACTCGAGGGTACTCGAGCGTAATGATCAAAAGTCATGGTGTGCCTTGCGTGCCCTTCGCTGAGTGCTCGAATCGAGTTTACATATCCAAACAATTGGCCGAGCGGCACCTCCGCTTCAAGAGTAACAGAACCCTTCTCAAAGTGTTGATCGACAATTGCTCCACGACGAGAGTTGATATCGGCAATTAACGGTCCGACAAATGTTTCCGGCAAAACGATTTCAAGCTTCATTATTGGCTCGATCAAAACAACGTGGCCGCTTTTCTTTAGTTTCTTGAACGCGGCTTTAGCGGCAGTTTGGAATGTGAGCGCACCTGAATCTTCTTCATGATATGCACCACCAATCAATGTTGCTTTGATTTCAACAAACGGGAAGCCTACCAATAAGCCGATTTTCCGTTGCTGCTCTAACCCTAATTCGACAGCAGGAACAAAAACATCCGGCACAGAATTATCTGATACTTTATTTTCAAAAACGAATTCCATTCCGGCTTGAGCAGGCTCAAATTGGAGAATTACCCGAGCAAATTCACCAGAGCTACCAACGAGCCGTTTGTGTGTGTAATCAATAATTGAGCTGGCAATCAGCGTTTCGCGATATGCTACTTGCGGTGCCCCGATGTTGAAATTGTCACCGGCTGTCTTCTTCAGGTGGGTTATGACGTCATCAAGATGTTTCTCACTGCCGCCTCCTAAGATGACTTGATCTACATCATCAACCATTGTGATTGTAAGCGCCGAATCCTCTTCCGCGATTTCTACCAACGCGTCATTTAACTTCTGCCGTGATGTATCCGGTTTCGGCTCGACAGCAACCTCAATCAAGTTTCCGTAAGGCGTAGGTTTCATCCCGAAGACTTCCAAAAAGCCGGTGGCATATAGCTTTGCATACTTTTGTGACTTGGTCGAATGGCGCTTATATTTACATCAACGGTCGCTTTGAGAAAATCGAGACAACGGCAATGAAGGGCCATTTTTACCCGTTGCTCACCCGAACGCCAGCGGCTTAAATTCGCCTGCGGTTTCAACTGGTCATCGCAACACTTTAGTTTTGAACAACTGGAGTGAAGCCTATGA
>CAYGKE010000018.1:26534-36150 GCA_964350465.1 uncultured Hyphomonas sp. | reverse complement strand
GGGTTCGACGATCATTGTCTTTCGCAGCGAGGCGGCGCTGGCCAATCAGTTTCTCAGCATCATCATTGCCGGCATGGGCGCTGGCACCGTCGCCATTCTTGGGCCTGTGAGTCGCATCTCAAGCCGCTTCCTGATCGCTTCCATGACGGTGATGCTGATTGCAACCTATTTTTACCAGGATCCATTTGGATGGGCCACGATTTTCATGTGCCTGACGCTGACACTGGCTCTTATCGTCGGGTCCTCCCGCAACAAATTTCATGTTCAGCAAATGGTTGGCCGACAGGTCGAAGCCGACCGGGCGCGCAATCATCTCCTTGACGCGATTGAATCTACAAATGACGCCTTTGCTTTCTATGATGTCAACGGTAATTTGGCGCTCGGCAATGCCCAGCACAAAGCCTTCTTCAGCGACAGTGATCAGATAAACACAGCCGCAGCTGCCCTTGATGGCACCGAGACCGTGCGTGTCGGCAATCGCTGGTTTCAGCGCGGCGTCCGCAAAACCGCTCAAGGCGGTTATGTTGTGGTCAATACCGACATCACCAATCTCAAAACCCGTGAGCGTGAACTGGTTGAAGCGCGGCGGGAAGCGATTGAGGCCGACGAGGCAAAGAGCCGCTTCCTGTCGACGATGAGTCACGAGCTGCGCACACCGCTCAATATCATCCTTGGTTTCTCAAGGCTGATGGCCAGCGATTCACAGGTCAAACTATCGCCGTCCGAAGTGTCTGAATATTCCGATAATATCAATGAGAGCGGCACGCACCTGCTGCGCTTGATCGACGATATCATTGACTATTCCAAAGTCGGACTTGATCGTTTCATGCTGGAGACACAGCCTGTCGACTTGCGTGATATGATCAAGAAATCGGTCACGCTGGCTGCCAATTTCGAGCATGTCGAAGACCTTTCCCTGATTGATGTTTCGATCTCGCCGCGCTTGGGTACTCTGCGTATTGATGACCGAGTGTGTCGCCGCATCATCATGAGCCTGTTGACCAATGCAATGCGGTTTAGGTCTGGCGATGCGCGTATAGTCGTGCGGGCAGGTCTGGACGCTGAAGATCGCCCATTCATTGCGATCCGGGATTTTGGCAACGGCATCCCCGAAGAAGAATTGGAGCGCGTCTTCGAGGCGTTCTACCAGACCAATAGCGGTCTCGACCGCAGTGTTGGCGGCACCGGCCTCGGCTTGACATTGTGTCGCCATCTGGCCCGCTTGCACGGCGGTGATGTCGTCCTGAAAAGCCGGGTAGGGGTTGGCACAACCGCGACCCTGATCCTGCCTCAGACGACCTATATTCCGCTTGAGCAAGAAGATACTGAGCAAGCCAGTCAAGTCGCTTAGTCTTGGTGTGCTAACTCCAAATCTTGTCGAGTTCAGCAGCGATTGCGAATGATCTTTTCGCCGCGCTGCCGCCTATTCGAAGTCCAATCATTGCGGACCCTTCGAGTGACGAGGGATCAGTTTCGGCTCTGGCCCATCTGCTGCCGGCGACAAACCCTTAATCGATTTCGGACAGATATGCGACGAAATCGAAATCACGCCCATCCGCAAACAAGGGTAACCAGATCAGAAATTGTGCCTGTGGCCAGCGCTTCATGGCTCTCGGTACCCAATTGGCGAGGGCATCCATATCCGCGTCCGTTTCATAACTTGGATCCAGTACTACAAGCATGGCTTCACCGCGGCGTGGTTGCAGCCTCAGGGCGCCGCGATAGCCGTCTTCCTTCTGAATAAGTAGGCGTTCATCCTGGCCCAGCCTGGACCTTAGTGCATCATATTCAGTGGGGTGTTTCTCAAACAGAACAAGGCGTGCGCGATCTCCCAGAAGAGTTGCCGCCAGTGCCGGCGAGCCTGGATACTGTTTGTCGCCAGCAGCTTGTACGACTTTTAGCCAGGGCTGTAGCGCGCGCGGCGCCTTTTCGGCCTTTGGTAGGGCCATGACGCCGAGTTTGGCTTCACCTGTTTTGGACGCCTGTTTGCCCGTCAGATCATAAATTCCGCGTGCGGCGTGTGTCTCCACATAAAGCAGGGGTCTTGCTTTTTGAGCCTCCACCTCCAGCACGGCGTGAAGCACCGAATGTTTCAATACATCCGCGCGATTTCCCGCATGGTAACCGTGCTGGTAGGATAGCAACCCTAGTCTTCCTGCTCGGCAAGAGAGGCTTTGCGGATGGCCTCGAATTCATTGCCCGGATACCAGGTTGGCCAATCATCCGATTGAACGATCCCGATGCCGACCTCGTATAAAGCTGTGACATCTTCGATCATGCCCGTCAGGTCCCAATCATCGGAATATTCGTCCATTGGCTTGTGGTAACGCTGAGCCGTATAAGTATCGGCCACCGCTTTGCCTGCCGCTACACCGCCATCAACCTTATCAACCCCGCCATCGGCGTAGAGCATCGGGACGCCCTTCTTGGCGAAGGAAACGTGATCTGAGCGGTAGAAGTAGCCAGCTTGCGGGTTTGGATCAGGCACAATGACGCGGCCAACTCCATCCAGATGGTCTTTCAAACGATCCTCAAGTTCAGAAGCGCCGAAACCGACGACAACCATGTCCTTGGTTTTGCCAACCGGCAGCATCGCATCGATATTGATGCCTGCGACTACCCTGTTGAGGGGCACAGTTGGATTCTCAGCATAATAGGCGGAGCCGAGCAGGCCAGATTCCTCCAGTGTAACCGCGACAAACAGCGCTGAACGGTCCAGCACTTCGGAATTCATCGCTTCGGCGATCTCAAACATCGCCGCAATGCCTGTCGCATTGTCGACGGCGCCATTGAATATGTCGTCGCGGTAGAAGTCCTGTGTCGGCTCACCGGTTCTTTCTTCTGACTTCTTGCCAAGGTGATCCCAGTGGGCGGTGAACAGCATGTACTCATCCGGCGCGGATGCGCCGGGGATGACGCCGATGACATTGCGGGACGTTGTTTCAGAGACTGTCTGAACAATCTTTCCGCTGGCCGTTAGGTCAGCCATGTCCACTGGGGCAAAGTCAGGCTCCTTGGCGGCGACCTTCATGGCAGTGAAATCTAGACCGGCTTCAGCAAACAGCGCGCGGGCGGTTTCTTCGGTGATCCAGCTCTCAAAAGTGGTCCGCTCTGCGCCGCCATCAGCCCGAACAAGGTCGGCTTGCGCGCCAGACCAGGAGTTTGCCACAACATCCCAGCCATAAGAGGCAGGGGCAGTCTCGTGCACGACGATAGCTCCGGTGGCACCTTGCCGCGCCGCCTCTTCGAACTTGTAGGTCCAGCGGCCATAATAGGTCATCGACTTGCCCTTGAAGAGCTCATCTTCACGGGCATAGCCCGGATCATTGACCAGCATGACGACGGTTTTGCCCTCGGCATCCAGACCTTCATAGTCGTTCCAGCCATATTCTGGCGCAACGACGCCGTAACCGACAAAGACAAGCTCAGAATTGGTCCAATCGAGTTCCAACTCGTTCTGGCGTTTGGTCCAGAGGACAGCGGTTTCCTTCAGCGTCATGGGGAAAGCGTCGCCAGATGCGCCGCCCGCGAAAGTCAGTGACGAGGCAGCTTCGTCCAGGGTCTGCTCAACCATCCCGACGGTTTGGAAAAATGTGCCATTCTCGCCGCCTGGCTGCACGCCAAGGCGCTCAAACTCTGCGGCAATCCAATCAGCAGTCTGCTCTCCAATTTCGGTGCCGGGCGCACGGCCCTCGAATGCGTCATCGGCCAGTGTCTTGATGCGGATGGCGAGATCATCCGTGTTGATGGCGGCGGCTGTACTGGTTGGCAGCGGCAGGATCAGATCGCTATCCTCGGTCGAGGTTACATCGTCAGCCGTGTCATTTGCCGGCTCGACAGGGTCTTCGGCGGGACTGGAACAAGCGACGGCAAGGGCAAGGGTAGATATGGCAAACATGGTTCGCAGCATCGAAGCGACTCCTGAGTAGATATTGGTTGCACTGTCTCTGGCACAGGGTTGCTGCCGGGACAAGAAAGCCGGGCAGGCTTTGCTCAATCATCACCGGGTAGCGGGATGAACTCATTCTCGCCAGGCGGGAGACGAAACGGTGTGTCCTGCCAGTTGCCAGCGATCGAGGCGCGCCAGTCTGCCTTGGCCTGCTCAAGGCGGGCGTTGCTGGAGGAGACGAAGTTCCAGTCCATGTTCCGCGGGGCGTCCAGCTTCTGCCCCCCAGCCAGCATCAGGCGCGCGCCAGCCTTCGCCTTAACCTCAATATCCGCACCAGGCGTTAAAATCGCCATTTCGCCCTGTGACAGGGACTGCCCAGCGACGCGGACCTCGCCATCAGCGGTATAAACGGCGCGTTCCTCCGCTTCATCTGCGGGAACCACAAAGCGCGCATCCTGATTGGCCTCCACGCCGACATACCAAATACCCCACGGGAATTCGACCGGGGAGCGATGGCCGAATGCTGATCCGGCAAGAACGCGCGCCTCAGCGCCGCCTAGATCAAATGCTGGTAAGGTGCCAGCAGGATGGTGGGTAAAGCCTGGCTCTGCCTCTTCATGCTCCAGCGGCAGCGCGACCCAGGTCTGGATGCCATGCAGGCTCTGCCCTGCCGCACGCTCCTCATCTGGAGTGCGCTCTGAATGGCAGATGCCGCGGCCTGCTGTCATCCAATTGACAGCTCCGGGCCGGATCACTCGGTCCGTACCGAGGTCGTCCTTATGCCTGATCGCCCCTTCGAACAGGAAGGTGACGGTTGCCAGCCCGATATGCGGGTGAGGACGGACATCGAACCCTTTACCGGGCGCATAGTCGACCGGGCCGAAATGATCGAAGAAAATGAACGGGCCAACCGAACGCCGTGAATGGAATGGCAGGATACGGCGAACAATGAATCCATCACCCAGGTCTTTTTCGCGCGGCTTTATGATTTGTTCGATCTGGTCTGGCATGCGGTTATTCCCTTGGCAGATAAGCAGCAGAGACACACATAGGGCAGATGCGTGAACCTCTCCAGCCACTCGTCACCGAGATACGGGCCTGTACGCTCTGCAAGGCGGATATGGAGCGCGCGCCCAATCCGATACTGCAAGTGTCTGGGACGGCAAGAATACTTGTTGCCGGGCAGGCACCCGGAAACCTTGCAGACTTGTCGGGACGCCCATTCACAGATCCCTCGGGTGTTCGCCTGCGAGAATGGATGGGTGTCACAGAAGAAGAATTCTATGACGCATCGAGGGTCGCAATTGTTCCCATGGGGTTCTGCTTTCCTGGCTATGACAAGAGCGGCAGCGATATTCCGCCGATGAAGCGGTGCGCGGTAACCTGGCGACAGCGGCTCCTGGCCGCCTTGCCTCAAGTTGAACTTACAATGCTGGTCGGTGGATATGCGCAAGGTTGGCATTTGCCTGATCGCACAGAAAAGACGTTGACGGCCACCGTCAAAAAATGGACAGAATTTGCTAGTGAGGGTGTGTTCACAACCCCTCACCCCAGTTGGCGGAACAATGCATGGATAAAGCGCAATCCCTGGTTCGAAACCGACCTCTTGCCCGAATTGCAAAAGCGTGTGCGGGCCTTGCTGTAAGTCTGTCAGTTTGCATTGGCCTGCTTGGCGCCTGCGTCACCCCTGCCACATTGTCTGCTCTTGCTCCGGAGATTCCGCCCATGCCACGCTTTGAACCTGAACAGGCGCGTTTCATCAGTTTTGATGGGGCTGAGCTTGGCTTGACCGTATGGGAACCCGAAGGAGACCCAAAGATCGTTATTGTCGGCGTTCATGGCATGAATGACTATGCCAATGCGTTTCATATGGCGGCGCCGTGGTGGGCCGAACGGGGTGTCAAAACCTATGCCTATGACCAGCGCGGATTTGGCCGCTCGATAGGGCGGGGAGAATGGCCGGATGAAGAGCTGATGCGAGATGATCTGCGCACCGCTGTCAGCGTCGCGCGGCAGCGTCATCCTGATACAGTGCTTGCGGTTGTCGGTATCTCCATGGGCGGCGCGGTCGCGATGAGCGCGTTTGGCTCGGATGATCCACCGCCGGATGTGGACCGTGTTGTGTTTAGTGGGCCTGGGTTGCGCGGTTGGGGCGCCGTGCCAGTCTATCAGCGCGTTGCGCTCTGGCTGTCGGCGCGCATGCGGCCAGGCTGGGTCGTCAAGCCGCCCAAGTTCGTCAAGATTGAACCCAGCGATAATGTCGAGATGTTGCGCCGAACATGGTCAGACCCCCTGATGCAACGGACAAATAAGATTGAACAGGTGCATGGCGTGGTCTCGGTGATGGAGACCGCCCACGACCGAGCGCCGAACCTGTCGGATAAAGTCCCGATGATGCTGACCTATGGTGCCAGGGATATTGTCATTCCAAAGACCGGTATGAAGCGGACCGCCAAAACACTGCCCCGGCATGTGCGCACCGCCTACTATCCTGAGGGTTATCATATGTTGCTGCGGGACTTGCAGGCTGAGACTGTTTTTGCAGATGTTCTGGCATTTTTGCAGGATCCAGAGGCCGATTTCCCAAGTGGGGTCAGTGAAGTTCCGGGCCGCAAACGTGGTCGCTCGTGACAGCTTATGCATTGCGCCCCATACTCACGGTTTCAGCAGGAGGCGAACATGAGAATCCTCGCAGCGTCGATCTTTGCATCAGTATTGCTAACTGGCCTGACCGCTACAGCGCAGGACATAGCACCACCGCGATGCGACTATGGACAGCCGCATCCTGATGCGCCGCCGGAGCAGGAACAGTTTGACTTCCTGATTGGCGATTACACGGTCACATTACACAAATGGCTCGGGGCAGGGTGGTCTCCGCCACAACCCGGCGTAACTGCGCGGTGGAATGGCTGGTACGGGCTTGGCGGCATGGCGATTGTTGATGAGTGGTACAGTCCTGATCCAGCACAGGACCCCAACGCTGGTCGCGGCATAAATGTTCGCATGTATGACCCTGAGGCCGGTGAATGGGACATGATGTGGATCGCGACAAGTGGCAATCAGGTTCAGGATCTACGCGCAGAGCTGGTCGATGGCGTGCTGAGGATGTGGCAGGTCTATCCCGAGCGCCCCGGCTTCAAGGCTGAATTCATAATCGAGGACGCTGACCATTGGGCCAGAATTTCATATGGACAGGATAAGAACGGTGACTGGGTCAAACAGTTCAAGCTTGCCGCGACGCGCATACCTTGCCCGGCCGAATAGTTCGCCCATTATGATCTGCAATTGACGCCAGCCTGCAGCGCGCTACACCGCGCATCTTGTTTCATCTGAAACCATTGGGCGATCCAGTATGTTTGATAACCGCGCATTTGATGCCCATGAGGGTGTTCATTTTTTTCATGATGCTAACAGCGGCCTGCGTTGCGTGATCGCGATTCATTCGACTGCGCTTGGCCCTTCCGCAGGTGGTTGCAGAATGTGGAACTACCAGACCAGCGACGAAATGCTGACTGATGCGCTGCGCCTCAGTCAGGGCATGAGCTACAAGAATGCCATGGCCGGTCTCGAGCTTGGCGGCGGAAAGGCCGTGCTTTGGGGTAACTCTCGGACCGACAAGAGCGAGGCGCTGTTTCGCGCCTTTGGACGCGCCGTAGAGAGCTTGCAGGGGCGATATTACACTGCTGAGGATGTCGGTATCGACACTGCCGATATTGATATCGCTGCGCAGGAAACCCGTTATGCGGCTGGAACCTCCACGGGCAGCGCCGCCAGCGGTGATCCCTCGCCTGTGACCGCGCTCGGTGTTTTTCGGGGCATTCAAGCGGTCGTTGCGCGGGCTTTTGGCAGTAACGACTTGAATGGCAAAACCGTCGCGGTGCAGGGCGTTGGCTCGGTTGGGGGTTATGCCTGCGAGCATTTGGCCGAAGCTGGCGCCAATCTCATAATCACTGATATTGATCAGAGCGCATTACAGGATATAGCGTCGAAAACAGGAGCCAGGGTCGTCGCTCCCGACGAGATATATGATGCTAAGGCTGATGTATTCTCGCCTAACGCGCTCGGCGCCACCATAAATCCCGAGACCCTGAAACGCTTACGTGTGAAGGCTGTAGCTGGCGGCGCCAACAACCAGCTTGCGACACCCGACATGGGGCAGGCGCTGAGTGATGCCGGTATTCTTTACGCCCCTGACTATGTCATCAATGGCGGCGGGATTATCAATGTCGCCGCCGAGATATCCGGAACTTATGCCCGGGACTGGGTTATGGGGAAACTCGATATTCTTATCGCTACGCTTGGTGAAGTGCTTGATCAGGGGCTCGCCTCAAACCAGCCGACAAATGTGATTGCTGATCAGATTGCTCGTGCAAGGATCGCTGCAGCACGGTCATAGACAGTCCATTTGGAGAGGGTAAGTTGGCCTCGAAACGGGAGCTGACATTATGAAACTCTATCAGACGCCGCGCGCGCCAAACCCTGAGCGCGTGACCCAGTTCCTGAAGATCAAGGACCGCCTCCATGCGGTCGAGCTGGTCGAACTATCGATTATGGAGCAAGACCATAGAAAGGCTGATTACCGCGAGGTTTCGCCTTTTTCGCAGGTGCCAGCGCTTGTGCTGGATGACGGAACGTCGATCACTGAGAGCCGTGCCATCTGCACGTTTTTTGAGGGCTTGTTTCCAGATCCGAACCTGATGGGCGTCGGGCCTAAAGAGAAAGCCCTGATTGAAATGTGGGATCGCCGCATCGAACTTATGTTTATGCTGCAATACGCCTTATGGTTCCGCAATGCGCATCCGGCCATGGCGGAACTTGAGAAGCCTCAATCGCAAGAGGCGGCAGCCAAGGGTGAGCGCAATGCAAAATGGTTTGCAAAACAGTTGGACAAGCATCTGGCCGAGAATGAGTGGCTGACCGCTGGCCGCTTTACGATCGCCGACTTGACCCTGAAGATCACTTGTGAGTTCACCTCCGGCATGAGATGGAAACCGCACACCACGCTGGAGAATCTCGGTGCCTGGTTCGAGCGCGCCAGCGCGAAAGTGCCTGGCTAAGCTATCAAGTGTGACTTTTTCGCATCGTTTTGCGATAAATTATGAATTGCCCCTCTGAGCTTCTAGGCATGATTATTATGAAGCGCTACAGCAGTAACGGGGAGAGATGTATTGATACGGGAAACCGTAATGCATCTTACGCATCTTGTAATTGACGACTTTTTCTCGGACCCACATGAAATTCGGCGGCAAGCTTTGCAGCTGGATTATCCTCGGCGTGACCCGACAGCGATCTATCCGGGCCGTAACGCGGCGAGACCGCTTAGCCTGCCGGGTATTGAATCATTGATT
Organism: uncultured Hyphomonas sp.; assembly: GCA_964350465.1. GTDB lineage: Bacteria > Pseudomonadota > Alphaproteobacteria > Caulobacterales > Hyphomonadaceae > Henriciella. The sequence goes on along the minus strand of CAYGKE010000018.1, from coordinate 26,913 downwards.
GGGCAAATCGTACATGAGCGTCTGGCGCCGCAACCTGGTACCTCTCATTCCATACCCCGTATCGCGATGAGTGGTGAGACAAGCAAGGCTAGTATTCACATCGACATGAATCACTGGTCCGTGATGGCCTACTTGTCACTGGATGAACACTGTGAGGGTGGAACCCACTTTTATCGACACAGACAGACAGGATGGGAAATGGCACCCGCCTTTCCGGGGATGGCGGAAAAGGCCGGGTATGAGTCGCCTGATGCCGCCCTCAACGACATTCTAAAATCTGGTGGGTATGACCATGACGCATGGGAGCTGAGAATGACTATCCCGATGAAATTCAATAGGGTAGCAATTTTCCGTGGCTATATGTGGCACGATGCCGGAC